>NZ_JACHNB010000001.1:333571-667142 GCF_014205225.1 Actinoplanes octamycinicus | reverse complement strand
GCTGTCGTCCGTCGGCGCCACCCCGGCCCAGGTCGCCGAGCTGCAGAAACTCGTCGACGACGGCAAGCTCAACGACAAGCTGGCCCGCCAGGTGCTGGAGGGCGTGGTGGCCGGCGAGGGCTCGCCCGCCGAGGTGATGGCCGCCCGCGGTCTCGAGGTGGTGTCGGACACCGGCGCGCTGCAGACCGCGGTCGACGAGGCGATCGCCGCCAACCCGGACATCGCCGCCAAGATCCGTGACGGCAAGGTGGCGGCGGCGGGCGCGCTGGTGGGCGCGGTCATGAAGACCACGCGAGGCCAGGCCGACGCCAAGACCGTCCGCGACTTGATCCTGTCCCGGCTCGGCGCTTCCTAGACCCCATTTTCGGTACGATCACCGCCCGGTCCCGTGGCTCCACGGCGCCGGGCGGTGCCGTTCGCGGGTACTCGTGATCATCGATTAGAGTGCGTCGGCGCTCGCTCGATCACGGGGGACTGACATGACTGACGCCACGCCGTCCACCGGCCGCGCCGAGCCCGACCCTGTGACGCCGGCCCCTGCTGGTGTCCCGGCGCCTGCTGGTGTCCCGGGCCCAGTTGCTGTTCCGGGCCCTGCGGTCCCGGGCCTGGCTGTTCCGGGCCCTGCTGTTCCGGGCCCTGCTGTTCCGGGTCCTGTTGTCCCGGCGCCCGCCGCTCCCGCTTCCGTCTCGTCGGCGGCGCCGGTCGCGTCTGCTGCTGGTCCTGCCGATGCGGTCACGCCGGGTGCGGGAGCGGAGGCCTGGCCGGCTCCCTCCGGCCCGCCCGGGCCTGCTGCGCCGCTGGTCGCGGAGGCGCCGGGTGCGGAGGTGGAGGCCTGGCCGGCCCCTTCCGGCCCGCCCGGGCCCGCTGTGCCGTTCGTCGCGGAAACGCCGGGTGCGGGGGTGGAAGCTTGGCCGGCCCCTTCCGGCCTGCACGGGCCGGCTGTGCCGTTCGTCGCGGAAACCCCGGTCCTGCCGATGCCCTACGGGCCGGCGGAACCGCAACCGGTGTTCCGGGCCGACGAGGCCTACTGGATCGCCGCGGGGGAGCCGCCGCTGATCGCCGCCGCCCACGTGGCCGTGCACGAGGAACGATTCACCGACGCGATCGGGATGCTGGAGGAGTTCCTCCGGGAGCACCCGGCGGACGTGCGCGGCTGGCACCGGCTGGCCGGTGCCCGGGTCGGCCTCGGCGACTTCGGGGCGGCCCTGGCCGATGCCGACCGGTCCGTCGCACTCGACCCGGAAAGCGCTCCGGCGCACCGGATGCGCGGGATCGCCCTGCTCTTCCTGAACCGCCCGGCCGAGGCCGAACAGGCCGCAACCCGGTCGCTCGAACTCGACCCGGGCGCCGCGGACGCGCATGCCCTGCTCGCCGAGACGTTGCGGCTGCAGGGTCGTGCCGAGGACGCCCTGACCGCCGCCCGCGCCGCCCTGGCCATCGCCCCGGGCCACCCGGGCGCCCTGCGTGTCATCGCCGCGAACCCCTCGCCGATCGCCCGCTGGATGCCGTTGGTCGTCGCCACCACCCTGCCCGCCGCGCTGATCCTGGGCGTGCTGGCGCTGATGCTGGCCGGCGCGTCCTCGGCCACCACCTTCGGGGTCTTCGCCGCGTTCGCCTGCCTGCCGCTGTTCGCCGCGGTCCTCCGCTGGACGGTCGGCACCCGGGGCGCTCCGGTCCGCCCCCTGCCGAACCGGGCCTTCCTCACCGCCCCGCTCGCCGCCACCGCTTACGTCGCCGCCCCGCTGATCCTCTCCGGCACCGGCGGCGGTGGAGTCCTCTGCGTCCTGCTGCTGACCGCCTTCCTCACCACCGCCAGCACCGCAGCCGTCCAGCGCCGCCTCCTCCCCCACCCCTGACCCCCGTGCCGTTGACCGCCCGTGCCGCTGACCGCTCGTGCCGCATACCGCGGCGCGGATGCCGGGTGGAGCCGGCCTGCCAGCCTACGAAGCCGCTGGTCACGGTGGCCGCGCCGGTCACGGTCGTCGGCTGGCTCTCACGGGTGTCTCAAGGCGGTCGAGACACCCGTGAGAGCCAGCCGGGACCGTGAGCCGCGGCCGGGGCCGTGCCCCGCAGTCCGAGTCGGCGGTCGCGGCCGGGGCCGTGACCGCAATGCGGGTCGGCGGTCACGGGTGGTGGCGTCGGTCGTGGTCGTTGGCTGGCTTCCAGGGGTGTTTCAAGAGGGTTGAGACACCCGTGAGAGCCAGCCGGGACCGTGAGCCGCGGCCGGGGCCGTGCCCCGCAGCCCGAGTCGGCGGTCGCGGCCGGGGCTGTGACCGCAATGCGAGTCGGCGGTCACGGGTGGTGGCGTCGGTCGTGGTCGTTGGCTGGTTCTCAGGGGTGTTTCAAGGCGGTCGAGAGACCCGTGAGAGCCAGCCGGGGACCGGGAGCCGGGGCAGGGGCAGGGGGGGCAGGGCGTGGGGAGCCGGCGCGGGGTGGGGGCGGCGGGTCAGCGGCTGGGCTGGGTGGCCGGGAGGGACGACGGTGGGGTGGACGGGGTGAGGGTGATGGCGGGCTCGTCGTCGCCGAGGCCGACGACGTTGCGCTGCATCTCGACGTTGGACTGGCCGGTGCCGCCCAGCTGGATGTCGTCGTAGGCCTTGAGCGTGTGGTTCTCGTCGAAGTAGAGGACCGAGAGGGACAGCGGCGTCGGCTCCTCGTGCTCCAGTCCGCGCAGGCCGGCGCCGCCGGTGGAGCCCTCCACCATCAGCCGGGTCGGGATCGGGCCCTCGACGGCCGCGCCGGACGGGGTGGGTGAGGCGGACGGCGAGCCGGACGCGCCCGGCGCCGGCGCCGATGGGACCGGCAGCATCGCCACCGAGCGCTGGTGCTTGTGCCCGGCCAGGACCAGCGGCACCACCCCGGACAGCGGCGGCGCCATCTCCGGGTCGTGGACCAGGGCGACGTCCACCTTCTTGCCGGAGTCCCGGATCGTCCTGGCGAGCCGCTCGCCGGTGGCGGTGAGCAGCTCGCTGCCGGAGTTGTCGCCGGCCTTGTTGGTCTCGCTCTTGTCCGGGGTGAACTGCGGGTCGCCGATCCCGGCGATGGTCACCCCGTCGACCGTGGTCACCTTGTCGTCCAGGACGATCGCGTTCCGCTGGCGGGCCACCGCGGACTGGATGCTCACCGAGTCGTGGTTGCCCCGCACGTAGATGTAGGGCACCTTGACCGACGGGATGGACGCCGCGAAACCGGTCTCGGCGCTGCTGCCCCAGTCGACCATGTCGCCGGTGTCCACCACCGCGTCGATGTCGAAGGTCTCCACCACGGTCCGGATCAGGCCCCACGAGGCCGGGTTCAGATGCAGGTCGGAGACGTGCAGCAGGCGGGTGGTGTTGCCGGCCGGCTCGTAGACCGGCAGCGCCGACACGGTGGTGTAGATCCGGCTCACGTTGCTGACGATCTGCTGCAACTGCTCGGCGTAGCGCCCGTAGTTGTCCGCGATCCGGCGCGCGTCACCGACCACGGCCGGCGCGTTGACCAGCAGACCCTCGTAGCGCGGCTCGCTGATCGCGTCCGGCCGGACGGTGGCCGCCGCCAGGCCGATGCTGCCGGCGCTGACCACCAGCGCGGTCAGCCCGGCCGCGGCGGTGCGCCGGACACTGCGGAAGATCAGCGCGGCGGCCAGGATCGCGCTCAGCACGGCCAGCCCGACCGTCCGCAGAGCCAGCCGGGTCACCCCGGCGGTCACCTCGTCGACCGCGCGGTCGCCGGCCGAGCTGATCGCCGTCGGGTTGTCGATCAGCTCCTCGGTGCGGCTCTGGTCGAGCGAGCCGAGCGCCACCTTGAGGTGCAGCGTGCCCCGGTGGCTGTCCAGGTGCAGCGACCCGAGCGGCGGGATGTCCACCTCGGTGCCGCCGACCAGGCTCGGCCTGATCGACATCTCGGCGCGGAACGGGCCCACGTTGATCCCGGTGTGCGCGAACAGCATCACCCCGATCATCGCGGCGGTGATGCTGACCAGGCCGACCGCGGTGGCCACCCGGACGCGCCGGAACCAGCGGTGCCGCCACACCCGCCCGGACCGGGCGGTCGTGGCCTGCAGGCGTCGGCGCCAAGGGGCGAGGACCGGGGCCGGGAGCTCACTCATCGGCGCTCACCTGCCCCGCCGGGCTCGCCGCGAAACAGTCATGCCCGTCTCAGCTCCGGCCGGCGCCGCCGTCCGAGAAGACGAGCCGGATCAGCCGGTCGTCCTCCGGATCCGGCTCGCCGGCGTCCTCCTGGTTGGAGGTGCTCACCCAGAGCGAGCCGTCCGGCGCGGCGACCAGCGCGCGCAGCCGCCCGTACTTGCCGGTGAGCAGTTCCTGCGCCTTGCCCAGGACGGTGCCGTTGCCGGTGACGTCGATCATGTAGATGCGCTTGCCGAGCAGGCAGGCGGTGGCCACCAGCGTCTCCAGCGCCGCCACCCCGCCGCACGAGGAATCGGCGGTGGGCCAGGCGGCCAGGGGGTTGGTGAACTTCTTCGCGGTGCCGGCACCGTCCGCCTTGGGCCAGCCGTAGTTCTTGCCCTTCTGCACCACGTTCAGCTCGCTGAACTGCGGCTGGGTGTTCTCCGTTGCGAACATCCGCTTGGTCTTGTCCCAGGTCAGGCCCTGCACGTTGCGGTGCCCGGAGGACCAGACCAGCGACGTCTTCACCGGGTTGCCCGGGGCCGGCTTGCCGGCCGTGGTCATCCGCAGGATCTTGCCGCCGAGGTTTTTCGGGTCCTGCGCCTGGCTGCCGGCCGGGGTGCCGTCACCGGTCCCGGCGTACAGGAAGCCGTCCGGACCGAAGGCCAGGGCCCCGCCGTTCTGCTGGGCGGAGCGGGGGATGCCGGTGACGATCGGCTGCACCAGCTTGCCCAGCACCAGCTTGCCGACGCGGTTGTCGGTGGAGGTGGAGTAGTAGACGAAGACGGTCTTGTCGGTCGCGTATCTCGGCGAGACGGCGATGCCGAGCAGGCCGCCATCGCCGGAGGCGCGCACCTCGGTCAGCCGGGCCGCCTCGCTGACCTGCAGGCCGTCGGCGTCGGAGCCGGGCCCGACCCGCAGGATCCGGGCCGTGTCGCGCTCGGTGACCAGGGCCGACCCGTCCGGCAGGAAGGCGATGCCCCAGGGCACCTCGAGGCCCTTGGCCAGCACGGTGACCGCGATCTCCTGCTCGCCGCCCGGGCTGGCGCTGGCGGTGGCGGCGACCGACGGGCCCGGCAGGTTGGGCGCGGTGCCGGCCTGGTCGGGCCCGGGCGGGCCGAAGCTGCACCCGGAGGTCAGCGCCAGCACGACGGCGAGTGTCGCGATCGCGGCACGGCCCCGGCGGGAACGCACGGCTGAACCACCCCCTAGCTTGTCTGCCGACCAGGGTAACCGCGGCCCCTGACAGTTCCCGGGGGAAGCGGTCACTGCTCGGTGGCGGCCGGCTCGCCGTCGGTGGCCGGGGTCTGCCCGATGGCCTCCAGCACCACCGGCAGGTTGTCCCGGGTGATCCCGGTCAGCCGGATCACGTTGCCGTTGTCCAGCAGCGCGGAGACCCGGCCCCGCTGGTCCGGGGCGAGCTCGACGATCCGGCTCCAGGGCACCACGTTGCCGCCGAACAGGGCACGGACGCGCAGCCGGTCCGGGTAGACGTCGGTGCCGGCCCGCCACGCCCAGGCGAACACGGCGAGCGGGATCAGCAGCACCGGGGTGAGCGCCCACGAGGCGCCGGCCAGGGGCACGGCGCTGACGAACGCGATCACGGCAGCCACCAGAGCGGTGCCGGACTTGCGGACGCGGAGTACGGGGCGTTGGCTCACCCGCACATTCTCCCACCTGCCGGGCGCAGGTTTTCCACAGACCCGAGTTGACCGGTGTCCGTCCATGCTCGACGATCCGGGAAGAGGCCGATTTCCTACCGCCCCGTAACCTCGCCCGGCCACGGTCGTTGACCGGGTGCACCGACCTCTTGTTCCGCCCCGCCCGCCGGGAGCCGCCTTCCCCCGGGCACGAACACGGAGGATTTGTCGTGGCTGTGCCGCCCCTCGCGCCGGTCCGGCCCCGGGACACCGGCCGGGCGGTGCTGCTCGCCGTCGCTCCGGCGGCCGTGCTGGTGCTCCTGGCCGGCGCTGCCGGCCTGCTGCCCGGCCCGGTCGCGCTGGCCGTGGCGGTCGGCGTCACCGGTCTCTGCGCCGCCGCTTACCTGGTGGACACGGCGCTCGCCATCCATCACACCGAGCGCGCCTTCGCGGCCTGCCGGGGCGCCGGTTTCGTCGGGATGGGCGCGCTGGCCACCGCACTGACCGTGCTGGTCCCGTGGTGGTTCCCGGCGAGCGCGGTGACCTGGCTGACCGTGGGCCTGGGCGGGGCCGCCGGGTGTTACGTGGTGGGCGCCGCCCTGCTGCCCGGCGCCGCCCGGACCTGGCCGGTCCGGTTGCGCCGCGGGTTCGACGGGCTGGGCCTCGGGGTCAGTGTGGGCTTCGCGGCCTATCTGGTCCCGCCGGACGGCCAGCCCCGGCCGGCCGCGCTGCCCGCGGTGCTGATCGCCGCCGGCGGCGTCTCGATCGTGGCCGTGGTGGTGCTGCGGGCCCGGCCGCGCCCGGTGCCGGCGGTCTGGTGCGGGATCGGCGCGGCGGTGGTGCTGGCCGCGCTCGCCACGCTGGCCGAGGTGCTGGCGCTCGGCGTGACCGGGCCGATCGTGCCGCTGCTCGGCCTGCCGATGGTGGCCGGCCTGGCCGCCGCGGCCGCCGGCGGCTCCCGCCGGGACCTGCCGCCGCCCCCGGCCGGCCCGCGCAACCCGGATCAGTTCCTGGCGAGTTACCCGCTGCTCGGGATCCCGGCCGCGGTCGGCGTGGTCGCCGCGGTCTGGCACCTGCTGACCTCGCCCGGCTTCGACACCCAGGCGATCCTCTTCGGCCTGGTGATGGTGACCGTGCTGGTGCTCCGGGAGCTGCTGGTGGTGCACGACATCCGGCGGTACGCGGGCCGCCTCCGGGTGGCCGAGGCGCACTTCCGCTCGCTGGTGGCCGGCGCCACCGACCTGACCCTGGTGCTCGACGAGCAGCTCACCGTCCAGTGGCAGTCACCCGCCGCGGCCCGGCTGTTCGGGCTGCGCGACGCCGAGGTGCTGGGCCGCCCGTTCGGCGAGCTGATCCACCCGGAAGACGCCGGCGACGCGCTCGCGGTGATCGGCTCGGTGCTGGCCGGCGAGCACGAGGGCGGCCCGCCGGTGCTGGTCAACGCCCGGATGCGGGACGGCGCCCAGCTCTGGCGGGACACCGAGTCGACCATCTCCGACCAGCGTGCGGTGCCCGAGGTGGCCGCCCTGGTGGTGCACGTGCGGGACGTCGGCGAGCGCCGTCACCTGGAGCGCACCCTGCACAAGCTGGCCTATCTGGACCAGCTCACCGGCCTGGCCAACCGGCGGGCGCTGATGCGCGAGCTGCACGCCTTCCATGACCGGCCCGGCCGGCACGGCACCCTGCTGGTGGTCGACCTGCACGGGGTGGCCGAGGTGAACGACTCCCGGGGCCGCGAGGTCGGCGACGCGGTGCTCACCGAGGTGGCCCGGCGGCTGCGCGGGCTGCTCGGCGGCGAGGACGTGCCGGCCCGGCTCGGCGGTGACGAGTTCGCGGTGCTCACCCCGGATTCGGCGGTGCCGGCCTACGCGCTGGCCAGCCGGATCGTGACCACGCTCGGCGAGCCCTACGCGCTGCCCGGGGCCGGGGTGGTGCTGCACACCACGGTGGGCCTGGCCGAGCTGGCCGGGGCGGCCGACCCGGACGAAGTGGTGCGGCACGCCGACCTGGCCCGGCAGCGCGCCCATCAGCTGGGCCGGGACCGGGTGGAGTGGTACGACCCGGACGTCGAGCTGCAGCTGCACCGCCGGATGGAGCTGGAGCGGCAGCTGCTCGGCGCCGCCGGCCGGGGCGAGCTGGACCTGGTCTTCCAGCCGGTGACCGGGCTGCGCGACGGCCACCCGGCCGGGGTGGAGGCGCTGCTGCGCTGGCGGCATCCGGAGCTCGGCACAATCCTGCCCGGCGAGCTGATGCCGATCGCCGCGGCGCTCGGCGTCACCGCCGAGCTGGACGAGTGGGTGCTGGACGCGGCCTGCCGGCAGCTGAGCACCTGGGCCGGCGGCGACGAGGACTTCTGGCTGTCGGTCAACGTCCGGCCCCGGGAGCTGCTCACCGCCCGGTTCCCGGAGCAGGTGACCAGCATCCTGCGCCGGCACCGGATCGCCCCGGAGCGCCTGGTCGTCGAGGTCGCCGAGACCTGGATCGCCGAGGACGTGCCGGCCGTGGTGGCGGCGCTGACCGGGCTGCGGCGGCTGGGGGTGCGAGCCGCGCTGGACGACTTCGGGTCCGGGCAGACCTCGCTGTCGCACCTGCGGCGGCTCCCGGTGGACATGCTGAAGCTGAACGCCGCGCTGGCCGGTGACGCGTCCGAGGCCGGGGTGCTGCAGGTGGTGGTCGGGCTGGCCCGGCGGCTGGGCCTGGAGGTGGTGGCGAAAGGGCTGGAGACACCGGAGCAGATCGACCGGGCGGTCGCGGCGGGATGCCGGCTCGGGCAGGGTTTCGCGCTGGCCAACCCGGCGCCGGCCGAGCGCATCGAGGCGTACCTGGAAAGCCATCGCGCGGACCGCGGCTGGTGAGCGGACCGCAACCCGGCAGGACGACCGAAACCTGAGGGAGAGGCCCGGCGGAAGCGGCCGGGTCAAGAGGATCAGGAGCGCGGCGGCGCCGTGCTCCCACGCGGCGTCAGATGCGCTGTCTGCGCCTTGACGTTCCCGACCTTCTTGCCGTCGATCGCGTTGAGCAGCTCCCGCGCCGCCTGCGCGCCGTAACCGGAGACGTCCCGGCTGAGCGCGGTCAGCGACGGGTGCACCAGGCTGCACAGCGGCGAGTCGTCCCAGGCCACGATCGACAGGTCGCCCGGCACGGACAGCCCCATCTCCTGGGCCACGGCCAGCCCGGCCACCGCCATCACGTCGTTGTCATAGATGATCGCGGTCGGCCGGTCGCCGCCGATCAGCAGCCGGCGGGTGGCCCGGCTGCCCTCCTCGCCGGTGTAGTCGGCCGGCACGGTGAGCGCCTCGCCGAGCCCGAGCGACGCGCACACCTGGTCGAACGCCTTGGTCCGGACCTGGGTGTGCAGCAGGTCGGGCACACCGCTGACCCGGGCGATCCGGGAGTGGCCGAGCGCCACCAGGTAACGCACCGCCTCGGTGATCGCCCCGCCGTCGTCGGACCAGATCTGGGTCACCCCGCCGGCCTCGCCGGAGCCGCCGAGCACCACGGCGGGCAGCTGGAGCTGCTGCAGGACCGGGATCCGGACGTCGTTCTCCCGGAGGTCGGTGACGATCACGCCGTCGATCCGGCGCTCGCCCCACCAGCGGCGGTAGACCTCGACCTCCTGCTCCGGGCTGGCCACCACCTGGAGCGTCAGGGCGTAGGACTGGGCGCCGAGCTCGGCCTCGAAACCGCTGATCAGGCCCATGAACCAGGGCTCGATGCCGAGGATCCGGGCGGGCCGGCAGAGGGTCAGCCCGACCGCGCGGGCACGGGCGCCGGAGAGGGCCCGGGCGGCGCTGTTCGCGTTGAAGCCGATCTCCTGCGCGATGGCGAGGATCCGCTTGCGGGTCGCCTCGGACACGCCGGGCTGACCGTTCAGGGCGTAGGAGACGGCTCCCTTGGACACTCCCGCGCGCCGCGCGATGTCGGCGATCGTGGGCCGTTTCACTCAGTCTCCTCAAGTCCCGCCGAGTCTAAGCAGCCGACGTGGTGGGAAACAGTGTACTTGACCGGTTAAGTCGGTGGGAGATCAATCTATCGAGCGGCGGGGGCGCCAGATCGTTGCTCAACGGGAAAGGTACGAATTCCCGGCGCCAAGGGATTTGCCAGAGAGGACTCAGGAATCACTCAGTTTTCCATGAGCCGGTCCTCGGTGGGTGCCGTCAGGGTGGCCAGCCTTGACACAACCTAGGAGTCCGATGAAAACCCATCTGGTCCGATGGTCGGTCACCGCGGGGATCACGCTGGCGGTCGTAGCGCCGCTCGCCGGGAGTGCCGCCGCCACCGTCATCACGCCTGACAATCCCCGGAACGGCCGGCTCACCCAGGTCGGCCCGCTCGCCGAGCACGGCTTCCCGTCCTGGTATCGGGACAGCACCGGCGCCCGGCTGGAGGCCTGCACGACCCTGGACGACCCGCTCTGCTCCACGCTGCCGGACGAGGTGCCCAACCCCGACCTGCCGGTCTCCTACCCGGACAACTTCCCGGGCGAGTTCTTCTACCAGCTCGCCGGCGCCGAGGTGACCCTCACCGACGGCACCCAGGCGACGATCGGGATGGACCTGGAGGGCGCCTGGGCAGCCGAGGAGGTGCGGGACGGTGACCAGATGGTGTTCGGCCGGGTCCGGATCCGGTTCGACGCCGCCGAGGGCCGGCGCTTCCGGATCACCCACCCGTACGGCATCGACGACCTCACCGCCACCGACAAGGGCGTCCGGATGACCGAGGACATCGGCACCACGCCCGGCGCGTTCGGACAGGCGATGAACAGCCGGATCGGCCCGTTCCTGAAGTGGGACCCGGCCGTCGCGCCGGCCGCCCCGGCCGGCTACACCGGTGACCCGGGCGTCGACCACAAGGTGGTGGGCAGCCCGTACGGCACCAACTTCGTCCGGATCGAGGAGCTCAACCCGGCCACCGGCGCCACCCTGGCCCAGCTCGGGTTCACCGACGTGTTCAGCGTGCAGGGCCGGTACGCCACCAACGCCGGCGTCGACGTCGACCAGGCCACCTACACCACCGGCTCGGACGGCAACGGCGTGGTCGAGGTGTACGCGACCAGCGAGCCCGGCCAGGCCATCGAGATCGTCGCCAACGCCGCGCTCGGCCTGCACGGCACCCCGCTGCGCAGCTCCGGCAACGGCCACTACTACGGCCGGTTCCCGCTGACCGGCCCGCTGCCGGCCGACCCGGTCATCGAGGTGGTCAACGCCTCGGACCGGCCGGTCGCCAAGAAGACCCGCAAGCTGGTCGACGTCGTGCAGGTCACCAAGGCCGAGTACGACGCCGACGCGCAGACCCTGACCGTGGCCGCCGCCAGCAGCGACCGGGACGCCACCCCGGGCGTGCTGAGCGTGACCGGGTACGGCCCGATCACCGGTCAGCCGTTCACCGGCGTGCTGGCCCCGCCGGCCGCGATCACGGTGACCTCGTCGGCCGGCGGCACGGCCACCGCGTCGCTGGTCGGCTCGGGCGGCGTCTTCGGCCCGGACAAGCCGATCGCCGGCGCCACCGCGGACCGCACCTCGGTGGTCAACCAGGTGGTCAAGCTGGACGGCACCGGCTCGGCGGGCGAGATCGACTCGTACCGGTGGACCCAGACCGGCGGCCCGGCGGTCACCCTGACCGGGGACAGCACGGCGTCCGCGTCGTTCGTCCCGGCGCAGCCCGGCACCTACGCGTTCCAGCTGGTCGTGACCGGTCCGGGCGGCCCGAGCCTGCCCGCCACGGTCGAGGTGACGGTGGGCGAGGCGGCGACGCCGGTCGCCGAGGCCGGACCGGACCAGACCGTGGTCCGCGGCAAGACGGTCACCCTGGACGGGTCGGCCTCGACCGGGGTCGAGACGTACTCCTGGAAGCAGGTCTCCGGACCGGCGGTGACGCTGGCCGGCGCCGCCTCGGCGAAGCCCAGCTTCACCTACCCGGCGCAGGTCCTGCCCGCCTCGCCCGGCCCGAACGCCGGCTACGTCTACACCAACGACCCGGTGGTCCTGGAGCTGACCACGACGAACCCGAGCGGCGTCACCACCGACCGGGTCACCGTCCGGCCGGCCGCGGAGAGCTTCCCGGGCGGGATCACCGTCCGCTACCGGACCGGCAACAACGAATGGCGGATCAGCGGCACCAGCAGCCTGATCGCCGGTCAGCGGATCACCGCGGTGCTGGGTGACACGCTCACCGGCCGGGTGATCGGCACCGCCGCGATGGACGCCACCGGCGCGTTCAGCATCCGGGTCACCGGCCCGGCGCCCGGCGCGGTCCGGACGATCAGCCTGGTCACCACGACCGGCGGGGTGATCCTGGCCCAGGCGGTCACCGTCACCAACTAGTCCACGCACCACCCGCAACCGGCGGCGGTCTCCTGCTCAGGAGGCCGCCGCCAGTTGTTTGCGCAGGTAGAGGCAGGTGGCGGCGGAGATCTGCGCGGCCACCGCCTCGCGCACCAGGGTGCTGGCGTGCCCGACCTGCCCGTTCGGGCCCTCGCGCAACAGGCAGGCGTGCACCAGGGCGTCGACGGCGGACAGCACCTCGGTCACCGGATGCCCGGTGAGCGCGGCCAACTCGGCGGCACCCAGGTCGCCGAGCGCCGCGGTGACCCGCAGCACCTCCCAGGCGAGCGCCGGCATCCACTCGGTCCGCCGGCGGGCGATCTGCATGGCCACCGCGCCGGCCACCTCGTGCGGCCGCCGGGCCACCGCGACCAGGGCCGGGATGCCCCCGGTCAGCTCCCGCAGGCCGGGATCGCCGAGCGGTTCCAGCTCGTCGGCGGTGAGCGGGCTGAGCCGCAGCACCACCGGGGTGCCCAGCCCGGCCAGCGGCCGCCCGGTGATCTGCGACGGGTAGTCGTAGGCCAGCACCAGCCGCAGCGCCGGGCAGTGCCGGCTCAGCCAGGCCAGCTCGGCGACGCTGGCCGCGTCCAGGTCCCGGGCGTCGTCCACGGCCAGGTAGATCTGCTCGGGCCGGTCGAAGGTGGTCGCGATCAGCTCCAGGGCGGCCTGGTCCAGTGGCTGGTCGGGCAGCGCCCGCTCGACCGCCTCGACCGCCTCCGGCTTCGCGTCCAGGTCGGTCAGCACGCTGCGCAGCCAGGCCAGCCGGAGCACGCCGACGGCCGGGCCGGCGTCCCCGATCCCGACCCGGCCGGGCGCGTGCCGGCCCAGCTCGGCCAGGAAGGCCGTCTTGCCGGAGCCACTCGGCCCGACGATGTGCACCACCGCCGGGGTCTCCGGCTCCAGCATCAGCCGGATCTCGGCGACCCGGCCGAGGAAGCGCTCGCTGGGCACGACCGGGGCCGGCACCGGAGGCGCGGGCAGCGGCGCGACCACCGCGGCCGGCGGCGGGGCCTCCACCGAGCGGCTGGCCAGCACGGCCCGCTTGATCTGGGCCAGTTCGGCCGACGGGGCCACACCCAGCTCGCTGTCCAGCACCTGCCGGCACCGCTCGAAGATGCGCAGCGCGTCGTCGGGGCGGCCCATCGCCACCGCGGCGGTCATCGCGGCCTGGTAGCCGGACTCCAGGAACGGGTTGAGCTCGATCGCCTCCTGGGCCAGCCGCAACGACCGCGGGGCGTCCTCGGCGAGGGCCGCGTCGGCCAGCTTGAGCAGCGCGTTCACCGCGGCCACCGAGACCTCGGAGCGGACCGGGCCGGCCCACTCGGCGTACGGGTCCTCCGGGAACGGCAGCTCCCGGGCCAGCTTCAGGATCTGCTCGTGCACCGGCAGCCGCGGGTCGCCGGGTGGCAGCGAGTCCAGCCGGCGCAGCAGCTGGCGCAGGTCGGCCAGGTCGAGCCCGGCGCGGGAGGTGTCGAAGAGGTAGCCGCCGCTGCGGGTCACGATGAACCAGTTGGCCGGGGAGCCGTGCGGCTGCAGCCGGCGGCGGATCACCGAGACGTAGTGCTCCAGCGCGCCCGCGTGGTTGCCCGGCAGGTCCTCGCCCCAGACCGCGTCGGCCAGGGCGTCCTTGGACTGGATCCGGTCGTGCCGGGCGGCCAGCACGGCCAGCACCTGGCGCGCGCGGCGGGGCAGCTCACCGGCGGGCAGCACCTCGCCCGCACCGTCGACGACGGTGAGTTGTCCCAGAACGCTGACGCGCAGTCCCACGTTCTGGAGATCGCCCGATTCGCGCCGGACTTGAGCGGACGGCCTCAGCATCGCCAACGGAACCCCTCAGTGCTTGTTTCTAGGTTGCTGCTCCCTGTGCAAACCGTGCGAAGAAGAGGTGTCCGATGGCACGCGGGAGTCTGAGCCGGCGCGACCTGTTGAAGGGCGCGCTCGCGGTCGGTGGTGGCGGCTTGATCGTGATGACCGCCGGCGGCGAGGTGGTGGCGTCGTCCAGCAGGCTGTCGTCCAGGAACATGCCGACGCCCTACACGAACCTGTTCCGCCGGCCGCCGGTGTTGCTGCCGGCCGAGGAGGGCGTGGACGAGCAGGGCCCGTACCAGCGGTACCGGCTCACCCAGAAGCTGGGCAAGGCGAGCATCCTGCCCGGGCTGACCACCACGGTCGCCGGCTACAACGGCATCTTCCCCGGCCCGACCATCCGGGTGCAGCAGGGCACCCGGACCGAGGTCCGGATCTGCAACGCCCTGCCGAGCACGAACACCCTCAACGGGCGCCCGTTCAGCACGGTCACCCACCTGCACGGGTCGGCCTCTCTGCCGCAGTACGACGGTTACGCCAATGATCAGACAAAACCCGGTCAGGTGAAGACGTACAAGTACCCGAACTGGCAGCAGGGACGGACCCTTTGGTACCACGATCACAACCATGGGGACACCGCCGAGAACGTGTACTCCGGTCTGGCCGCCCAGTACCACCTGAAAGATCCCTACGAGACGGCGCAATTGCCGCAGGGTGAATTCGACGTGCCGCTGGTGGTCAGCGACATCTCGTTCAACGCCGACGGCTCGGCCTCGTTCGAGCCGGAGGGCAACGCCGGCTACATGGGCGACGTGATCCTGGTGAACGGCGTGCCGTGGCCGAAGATGAAGGTCAAGCCGCGGGTGTACCGGTTCCGGGTGCTGGCCGCCACCATCTCCCGGTCGTTCCGGTACGCGCTGAGCACCGGCGACCCGATGTACATCGTCGGCACCGACGCGGGCATGACCCCGAAGGTGACCGCGGTGTCGTCGTTCCGGCAGGGTGGCGCCGAGCGCTACGAGATCCTGATCGACTTCCGGAAGTACAAGGCCGGCACGAAGATCGAGCTGAAGAACCTGAGCAACAAGAACAACGTCGACTTCGCCAACACCGGCAAGGTCATGCAGTTCGAGGTGGTCGCCGACTCCGGCCCGGCCGACCCCTACGAGATCCCGAAGACCCTGGACCTGGGGCCGCAGCCGTTCGCCAACCGGGGTGCGATCGAGGTCAACAAGCTGACCCCGGACATGGCCACCGCCCGGCGCCGGCTGCGCGTCGAGCGCAAGAACAGCCAGTGGACCGTCAACGGGGAGACCTGGGCGGACGTCGAGCACTCCGGCTTCAAGCGGGTGCTCGGCAACCCCAAGCCCTACGACGTGGAGATCTGGGACCTGGTCAACGAGTCCGGTGGCTGGTTCCACTCGTTCCACATCCACCTGATCGACGCCCAGATCATCGGGCGCAACACCACGTCCAACGGCAAGGCACACCCGTGGGAGGGCGGCGGCAAGGACGTCTTCTACCTGGGTGAGAACGAGACGGTCACCGCGCTCATGCAGTTCACGACGGGGGACGGCAACGCCGGCGGCCGGTACATGACGCACTGTCACAACCTGATCCACGAGGACAGCGACATGATGATCCAGTTCGCGGTCGGCGACCTGGAGACCAACGACCCGATCACCTCGGATCCGTGCGTGGACGAGACCGAGACCGAGATGCCGGTGAGCTACGCGCCGAGCTACCCGCTGGGCACGTGATGATCGGGAAGCTGCGCGGCGCCGCGCTCAGCCTGGCCCTGGTGCTGGTCGCGGTCGCGGTGGCGGCCTGGTCGGGTGGCTGGTTCGGCACGCCCCCGGCCGGGACGCCGGCGGCCGCCGCCACGATCAGTGACGACGCCGGCGACGACTGGGCGACCACCACGTTCGACGGGCCGATGGTGCGCAAGCGGGCGGCGATCGCCGTGCACCCGCGGCGGGACGCGGACCGCGAGCACGTCCGGAGCGAGCTGCGCGCCGCGGCCGAGGCGGAGCGGCTCGGCCAGCTGACCGACGCCACCTTCGCGGTGTTCAGCGAGGAGATGCTCACCTACCTGGTGCCCGAGGTCACGCTGGTGCTGCCGGAGGGCGTCACGGTGCAGCAGGCCGAGGCGCTGATGCGCGACCACCAGCCGGATGACGTGGCGTTCTACGTCACCCAGACGGTGCTGGTGCACGACCTCACGTTCGCCGTGGTGACCAACGGGGTGACCCCGGCGCAGGCGAAGGAGCGCGAGGACGCGGAGGGCATCCTGGCCGACTCGCTGAACCACTACGTGACCACCGTGCAGCCGGCCGGGCTGACCGTGCGCTACTTCGGGGCGCTGCTCAGCGACGGGCAGATCGGCGCGGTCCGGGAGGCGATGGCCCGGGCGGCCGGGACCACGGCCGACCGGGTGACCGTCTCGGCCACCTCGCCGGGAGACGGGGTCGATCTCTCCGCCGGGGTTCCGGAGCTGAATTCCACCGGAGAACACCACGGACATTGACCCGCTTTTCGCGTACGAAAGCCGCAAGCGGACCGTGCGTGCAGCGGACCTCAACGGAACCAGGCACCTCAGGCAGGCCATCTCGCGGAGCGGGGTGGCCTGCTTCAGTTCGGCTAGAGCTGGACCTCAGCCGCGCATCCCAGCATGTACGAAATTCCCGTGCTAAACGGGCATCTCGCGTCGTCCTGGGAGGGCGTCCGTTGCCGAAGCTCCGTTCCGTCGTCGCCATGGTGGCCCTGCTGGTCACCGCGGTCCTCGTGGCGCCCGCCGCCGCGCAGGCCGCCCCGATCGGTCAGGGATTCACCGTCACCGCAGCCGACCTGGCCTACATCCTCAAGCAGATCAAGATCGCTGAGGCGCACGTCGCCGGCACCACCAGCGCGACCGGCCCGTGCGGCGCCCTGCTCGGCACCGGGCCGAACCAGCTGGCCAGCCCGCTGCTCGCGATGGGCCTGCGGACCGTGGACGGCAGCTGCAACCACCTGAGCGCCGGCGAGGAGAAGTACGGCGCCGCCGACCAGGTCTTCCCCCGGCTGGTCCCGGCCCGGATGCGGGCCGGCTACACCGGGGCGAACGCCTCCGACGCGCAGCCCCGCCTGATCAGCAACCTGATCGCCGACCAGAGCGCCGCCAACCCGGCCGCGGTCGCCGCGTCGCCGATCGCCGACCCGGCCGCCGGCATCCCGAACGTGACCACCGACTTCGGGCTGTCCGCGCCGTACAACTCCTGGTTCACGCTGTTCGGGCAGTTCTTCGACCACGGCGTCGACCAGACGGTCAAGGGCAGCACCGCGGTGCTGATCCCGCTGTCCGCCGACGACCCGCTGGTGATCAGCGAGAACCTGCCGCCGCAGCTGCGGTTCATGGTGCTCACCCGGGCGGCCGGCGGCACCGAGGCCCGCAACACCGACACGCCCTACGTCGACAACTCGCAGACCTACACCTCGCACGCCGCCCACCAGGTCTTCCTGCGTGAGTACGACGCCCGGGCCACCGACACCGGCCGCCTGCTCACCGGCGCCGACGGCGGCCTGCCCACCTGGGCCGACGTCAAGCGGCAGGCCGCCGCCACCCTCGGTCTCCGCCTGACCGACGCCGACGCGCTGAGCGTGCCGACGGTGCTCGCCGACGCGTACGGGAACTTCGTCCCCGGCCCGGCCCGCGGCCTCCCGCAGTACGTCACCAGCACCGGGCTGGTCGAGGGCGACACCGCCGCCCCGGTCGCGGTGCCGGCGAACACGCTGCGCTTCGACACGCCGTTCCTCACCGACATCGCGCACGCCGCCGACCCGTCGAAGCCGGGTTACGACGCCGCGCTGCTCGACCGGCACTACATCGCCGGCGACGGCCGGGTGAACGAGAACATCGGCCTGACCGCGGTGCACCAGATCTTCCACTCCGAGCACAACCGCCTGGTCGGCGACGTCCAGCGGGTCGCCGACGACGCCGGGACCGCGGCCGAGTGGACCGGCGCCCGGCTCTTCCAGGCCGCCAAGTTCATCAACGAGATGGAGTACCAGCACCTCGTCTTCGAGGAGTTCGCCCGCAAGATCTCGCCGGCGATCAACCCGTTCCAGCCGTTCGCCTTCACCCAGTCCGAGATCAACCCCGCCGTCTACGCCGAGTTCGCGCACGCCGTCTACCGGTTCGGCCACTCGATGCTGACCGAGACCATCGCCCGGACCACCGCCGACGGCGCCGACGACTCGATCCCGCTGCTCGACGGCTTCCTCAACCCGGCCGCCTTCACCAACAACGGCACGCTCAGCCCGGAGCAGGCGGCCGGCGAGATCGTCACCGGGATGACCGGGCAGGTCGGCAACGACATCGACGAGTTCGTCACCGACACGCTGCGGAACAAGCTGCTCGGCCTGCCCACCGACCTGGCCGCGATCAACATCGCCCGGGGCCGGTCCGAGGGCGTGCCGCCGCTGAACGTGTTCCGGCGGGCGCTGTTCGACAAGACCAATGACGGGCGGCTCGCGCCGTACGTCAGCTGGGTCGACTTCGGCGAGAACCTGAAGCACCCGGCGTCGCTGGTGAACTTCGTCGCCGCCTACGGGACCGATCCGTCGATCAAGGCCGCCTCCGGGGTCGCTGCCAAGCGCGCCGCCGCCCAGAAGCTGCTGGACACCCCGGCCGGCGCGGCCTTCCTGAACGCTCCGGCCGCCACCTCCGGCGTCGACGACATCGACCTGTGGATCGGCGGGCTCGCCGAGACCCCCGACTTCTTCGGCGGGCTGCTCGGCAGCACGTTCGACTACGTGTTCGAGACCCAGCTGACCGCGCTGCAGAACGGCGACCGCTTCTACTACCTGGCCCGCACCCCGGGCATGAACCTGCGCAGCCAGCTGGAGGGCAACGCCTTCGCTGAGATGATCATGCGGAACACCACCGCCCAGGGGCTGCGCACCGACTCGTTCGCCACCGCCGACTGCAGCTTCGAGCTGGCCCGCCTGGCCGGCACCACGGCCGGCTTCGAGCGGTTCGGCAACTTGGTCGCCGACGACCCGGCCACCGACTGCGACGAGTCCGAGCTGCTGATCCGCCTCCCGGACGGCACCATCAAGCACCGCGGCCGCGGCGTCGCCAACCCGCAGTCGGTCTGGACCGGCACCGAGGACGCCGACCGGGTCAGCGCCGGCAACGACAACGACACCGTGTGGGGCGCCGAGGGCGACGACCGGCTGGACGGCGGTCCCGGCGCGGACTCGGTGATCGGCGGCGAGGGCGACGACATCCTCACCGACGCGAGCGGCGACGACCTGCCCCGCGGCGGCCCCGGCAACGACGCCATCGACGCCGGACCCGGCCTGGACATCGTGGTCGCCGGCGACGGCAAGGACTTCACCGACGGCGGCGCCAACGCCAACGAGACGTTCGCCGGCGAGGGCGACGACTTCGTGATCGCCGGGGACGGCGAGGACAGCGTCTGGGGTGACGCCGGCGACGACTGGGTGGAGGGCGGCAACTCGCCCGACCTGCTCCAGGGCGACAGCGGCAACCTGTTCTTCCTGGACGACTCCAACAAACCCGGCCACGACGTGCTGATCGGCCAGGGCGGCGACGACGACTACGACATGGAGGGCGGCGACGACATCGGCGTCCAGGGCCCCGGTATCGAGAAGAACGCCGGCGGTTCCGGCTATGACTGGTCGATCGCTGGTGCTGACTCCGTGGACGCCGACCTCGCGTTGCCGCTCGCGCCGCTGGACAACCTGACCATCGGTGTCCGGGACCGCTACAACGAGGTCGAGGCCCTCTCCGGCGGCTCGGGTGACGACATCCTGCGCGGCGACGACCTCACCCCGTCCGACCTCGGTGGCGGCGGCTTCCTCGGCTGCGACGCCCTGGACGCGGCCGGCGTCGCCCGGATCCACGGCCTCGACCAGGTCGTCACGTCGCTGACCACCCCGGTCTCGGCGGTCGGCAATCAGACCGGCCGGGCCTGTGACCTGCACGGCGATGTCTGGGGCGCGGGCAACATCCTGCTCGGCGGACCCGGCGACGACACCCTGCGGGGACGCGGCGGCGACGACCTCCTGGACGGCGACCGCTACCTCACGGTCCGCCTCAGCGTCCGCGACGCGGACGGCGACGAGATCCGCTCGGCGCGGAGCATGACCGAGCTGCAGGCCGACGTCTTCGCCGGCAAGATCAACCCCAAGGACATCGTCACGGTACGGGAGATCGTCACGTCCGCGACCCCGGGCAGCGACACGGCGGTCTTCGCCGGCAGCCGGGCGGCGTACGCGATCACGCCGGTCACCGGCGGCGTCCAGGTCGCCGGGCCGGACGGCACCGACACGGTCCGCAACGTGGAACTGCTCCGCTTCGACGACGAGACGGTGGACGTCACCGGGCTGTCGGCGTTCCTCGGGGTGTCGGCGTTCGCCGGGGACGGGTCGGCCACCGTGCTGATCACCGTGCCGGACGGTGCCGGGCTGACCGGCCTGACGCTGCGGCGGGCCAGCTCGGCCGGGACGGTGGAGACTTCGCTGCCGGCCGGGGCTCGCAGTGTGGTGGTGCCCGGGCTGACGAACGGGGTGGCCTACACGTTCCAGGTGCGGGCTGAGACGGGGGCCGGGCCGGGTGCTTGGAGTGCGGGGTCGGCGGCGGTGACGCCGGTCTTGGGCGCCGGCGGTGGCGATCCGGTTGGTGCTGCCACCCCGACCACCGCGCCTCCCGTTGTCACCACTCCGGAACCGACCTTCCCCGCACCGACCGCTCCTCTTCCTAGGGTCCCGGTCCCCACGATCCCGGTTCCTGTTCCCACGATCCCGGTCCCCACGATCGCGATTCCTGTTCCCACGATCCCGGTTCCTGTTCCCACGACCGCGGTTCCGACGGTTGTTCCGCCGCGGCCGGTGACGCCGGTGGCTCCGGGGGCGCCGATCATCGGGGTGGCGACCGGCGGGGACGAGAGCGCCGTGGTGCGCTGGGCCGCTCCGGGCAACGACGGCGGCAGCCCGATCTACGGCTACGAGATCCAGGTCCTCGACGACGAGACCGGCATCGTGGTCGGCGTCGACGCGACCGGCCCGGAGGCGACCGAACTCACCTTCACCGGCCTCACCAACGGCCTGCCCTACGCCTTCTGGGTCCGCGCCGTGAACGCCGCCGGAGCCAGCGAGTTCTCCGCCATCTCCAACCGCGTCATCCCCGGCCCGGCCATCACCTCCCCGTCCACCGGCTCCGGAACTGGCACCGGCTCCGGTTCAGGGACTGGGTCTGGCACTGGCACTGGCAGTGGATCGGGCACGGGCAGCGGCTCCGGCTCTGGCAGTGGTTCGGGATCCGGCACCGGCTCGGGGCCCGGCACGGGTAACCCCGGGAACGGCACTCCGACCACGTCGCCCACCGGCGGCCCGACGCCCGGCACCCCGACCGGCACTCCGCACCCGACCACCTCGCCGACCAACGGCCCGAATCCCTCCCCGACCGCCCCCACCGACCCGACCACCCCCAGCGACCCGACCACCCCGCCGACCACCGTCCGAACCGTCCCCGGCCCCGCCCGGATCGGCACCCCGGCGGCCGGCAAGGCCCTGGCCGTGGTCCGCTGGACCGCCCCGGCCAGCAACGGCGGCTCCCCGATCCTGCGCTACGAGATCCGCGTCCTGGATGCCCGGAACCACCAGGTCGGCACGATCCGCACCGCTCCGGCCACCGCCTCCGCCCTGACCGTCACCCACCTGACCAACGGAGCCGCCTACCGCTTCCAGGTCCGGGCCGTGAACCGGATCGGCGCCGCCGCCTGGTCCGCCATCAGCAGGGCGGTCACCCCGCACACCGTCCCGTCCGGCCCGCGCTCCCTCAAGGCCACCCCCGGCCGGGCCGGCGGCGCCGTCACCACCACCCTTCGCTGGACCACCCCGTCCACCACCGGCGGCCTCCCGCTCACCGGTTACCGCCTGACGGTCCAGCGCCTGACCAGCAAGGGCCAGCCCACCGGCAGCCCGATGGTGATCGCCTTCCGGAGTTCCACCCGGTCCACGACCTTCGTCGCGCCGGCCGGCACCCGACCGAACACCCGCTACCGCTTCACCGTCCAGGCCGTCAACGCCGCCGGCGCCAGCCCGTCCCGCGCCACCACCGCCCCCGCCCGCTGACCAACCCACTCACCCGTGATGCCGGCCCTCCTCGGAGAGGCCGGCATCACCCGTTCCCGCGCACCCGTTCCCGCGCACCCGTTCCCGCGCACCCGTTCCCGCGCGCCCGTTCCCGCGCGCCCGTTCCCGCGCGCCCGTTCCCGCGCGCCCGTTCCCGCGCGCCCGTTCCCGCGCGCCCGTTCCCGCGCGCCCGTTCCCGCGCGTTCGTTCCCGCGCACCCGTTCCCGCGCACCCGTTCCCGCGCACCCGTTCCCGCGCGTTCGTTCCCGCGCACCCGTTCCCGCGCACCCGTTCCCGCGCGTTCGTTCCCGCGCACCCGTTCCCGCGCGTTCGTTCCCGCCCCCCATTCGGCCCGCTCTTTTCCGTGCGCTCATCCCGGTCGGTCCCTCCACGTGCCCAGGCGCGCGCATTTCGGCCCGCCCCTTCCCGTGCACCCATCCCTCCCCGTCTTTCCGGATACCAGGCCGCCCGCTGACCCCCGGTCCACCCGGTCTCATCACGTTGGTCTGGAACGGGTGTGTCGGTGGATGGAAATCATCCGGGGATGCCGGTTCTTTGCGCTGGTCACGATGGGCATCACCGTGGACAACAGCCCTATGTCCGGGCCTCCTGCGCCAGACGAAGTTCCAGAGCCGGACCGGCTCGTCTGTCATGCCGCTGATCCAGCCCGTCGGTCCGGCCCGATGCCACATCCGCCAAGATCGACCGGCGTCCCGCGTGCCGTCAGCGGCTTGACCGGCGCTGACGGCGGAGTCCGCGGACCGGTGGTGGCTGAGCCGGTCACCCGGTGTTTTCCACACCAGCTACTTGTCCACAATCCGCTGGCCGGGGTCCGAGCTTTTTCGCCACACTGGCAGCGGGGGCAACCCCCTGGGAGGGCGGGACTCTGTGGTGGGGCGGGACGCCAATCGGCATTCGGCGCGGACGGCATTCGGTGCGAACCGCGTGAAGGCCCGAACGGCGTAAGGGCACGAACGGCGCGAGAGCGCGACGGCGTAAAGGCACGAACGGCGCGAGAGCGCGACGGCGCAAACGCCCGAACGGCGCAAACGCCCGAACGGCGCAAAGCCACAGACAAAGCAAAGGCCCGAACAGGTGCGGAGACACAAACGCCCACCGGGCACCCATCCGTACCAAAAAAGAGAAACGGCCGGCACCGGGCAGCGGCGCGGAACCGAAGACCCGCCCTGCCCGACACCGGCCGCCAAGAGGCCCTTACTCAGGCACCCGCCGATAAGCCCCATCACTGGCGCTGGTAGCCATCGACGCATAGGCCCGCAGCGCCGCCGAAACCGGCCGCTGCCGGTCCACCGGCGTGTACGGCTTGGCCCGCCGCTCCTGCTCGTGCCGGCGCTGGGCGAGCACGTCGTCGTGCACGTTCAGGGTGATGCTGCGGCCCGGGATGTCGATGATGATCTCGTCGCCCGTTTCGACCAGGGCGATCAGGCCGCCGCCGGCCGCTTCCGGGGAGACGTGGCCGATGGACAGCCCGGAGGTGCCGCCGGAGAAGCGGCCGTCGGTGATCAGCGCGCAGGCTTTGCCCAGGCCGCGGCCTTTGAGGAACGACGTCGGGTAGAGCATCTCCTGCATGCCGGGGCCGCCCTTGGGGCCCTCGTAGCGGATGATCACCACGTCGCCCTCGACGACCTCCTTGCCGAGGATGCCGGTGACCGCGGCGTCCTGGGACTCGTAGACCCGGGCCGGGCCGGTGAATTTCCAGATCGACTCGTCGACGCCGGCGGTCTTGACCACGCAGCCGTCCGGGGCGAGGTTGCCGAAGAGGATGGCCAGCCCGCCGTCGACGGTGTAGGCGTGCTCGACCGAGCGGATGCAGCCCTCGGCCGCGTCGGTGTCCAGTTTCGCCCAGCGGTTGGTGGTGCTGAACGGCTCGGTGGTGCGGACCCCGCCGGGCGCGGCGTGGAACAGCTCCAGCGCCTCCTCCGACGGCGAACCGCCCCGGATGTCCCACTTGTCCAGCCAGGCGGAGAGCGACGGCGAGTGGACCGCGCGGACGTCGGTCTTCAGCGCGCCACCCCGGTGCAGCTCACCGAGCAGCGCCGGGATGCCGCCGGCCCGGTGCACGTCCTCCATGTGGTACTTCGGGCTGTTCGGCGCGACCTTGGACAGGCAGGGCACCCGGCGCGAGATGGCGTCGATGTCGGAGACGCTGAAGTCCAGCTCCGCCTCCCGGGCCGCGGCCAGCAGGTGCAGCACCGTGTTGGTGGAGCCGCCCATCGCGACGTCCAGGGCGACCGCGTTCTCGAAGGCGCTCAGGCTGGCGATCGAGCGGGGGAGGACCGACTCGTCGTTCTTCTCGTAGTACTCCTTGGCGATCTCCACGATCAGCCGGCCGGCCTCGGTGAAGAGCGCCTTGCGCGAGGCGTGCGTGGCCAGCGTCGAGCCGTTGCCGGGCAGCGACAGGCCGATCGCCTCGGTCAGGCAGTTCATCGAGTTGGCGGTGAACATGCCGGAGCAGGAGCCGCAGGTCGGGCAGGCGGACCGCTCGATGGTGTCCAGCTGGGCGTCGGTGACGTTGTCGTTGGCGGCCGCGCTCATCGCGTCGACCAGGTCCAGCTTCTCGTGGACGATGCCCTCGATGGCGACCGTCTTGCCGGCCTCCATCGGGCCGCCGGAGACGAAGACCGTCGGGATGTTCAGCCGCAGCGCGGCGATCAGCATGCCCGGGGTGATCTTGTCGCAGTTCGAGATGCAGACCAGGGCGTCGGCGCAGTGCGCGTTCACCATGTACTCCACCGCGTCGGCGATCAGCTCGCGGCTGGGCAGCGAGTAGAGCATGCCGCCGTGGCCCATCGCGATGCCGTCGTCGACCGCGATCGTGTTGAACTCGCGGCCGACGCCGCCGGCCGCGGCGATCGACTCGGCGACCAGGCCGCCCAGGTCCTTGAGGTGCACATGCCCCGGTACGAACTGGGTGTAGCTGTTGGCGATGGCGACGATCGGCTTGCCGAAGTCGTCGTCGGTCATGCCGGTGGCGCGCCACAGGGCGCGGGCACCGGCCATCGTCCGACCGTGGGTCGAGGTCCGGGAGCGCAGCTCAGGCATTTCCCCATAGTGCCACCGACCAGGGCCGGGATCGCCACGGACGTCCACAGCGCGGGACGCGAAGGGTTTCGCGATCGACAGAGATCCGGCAAAGTGTGGTCCGTGCACTCACCGTCCGGTATGGAGCTTGCGGGCCTGGCCGGCCTGCTCGCCGCCGTCCCGGCGGTCGCCCTGCTCGGGCAGTCGGGCCGCCGGCACACCGGCGTGGCCCGCCGCGCCCACCTGCTGCTGGCCGCCGGTGGCGCGCTGGTCACCGCGGCCGCGCTGGCCGGCCTGGCCACCGCGCTGCTCACCGAGCACCACCACGACACGGCGCCGGGCAGCCGGACGCTGGCCACCGCGATGGCGGTCGGCATGGCGTTCGGCACCCTGACCCTGCTGGCCGGCACGGTGGCGCTGCCCGGCGCGGCCCGCGGCCCGGCCGCCGCCCTCCGGCACGTGCTGGACGGGCTGGTCATCGCCGCGGCGATCTGGTTCGTCGGCTGGGTGCTGCTGGCCCGCCCGACCCGGATCCTCGGCTCGGCCACCCCCTATCAGTGCGTCGCGGTGATCCTGCCGGCCCTGCTCGCGGTGCTCGGGCTGGGCCTGACCGGGGTGCTGGCGCTGCACGGGCACCGGCCGCGGCGGCACTCGGTCCGGGTCGGCGCCGGGGTGAGCCTGACCGCGATCGCCTCGGCCGGGGTGTCCGGCGGCATCTGCCGGCGCGGCGACGAGCTGGTGCTCACCTCGGTGCTGCTGCTCAGCGCCGGGCTGATCCTGGTGGCCTGGGCGGTGCGGGCCGCCGACCGGCCGGTCCAGGCGACCGGCGACGTTTTGGAGCGCGGCGGGGCGTACGCGGTGATCCCGATGCTCGGCGTGGTCGGCGCCCTCGGCTGGCACCTGGCGCGGGGCGGGACGCTCGACGCGTACGGATATTTCGGGATCAGCGTGGTCGGCCTGGCCCTGGTGGCCCGGCAGTTCCTCGCGCTGGACGACGTCCGGCGCTACACGGTCCAGCTGCGGCAGCGGGAGAAACACTTCCGCGACCTGGCCCACACCGACCCGCTGACCGGCCTGGCGAACCGCCGGGGCCTGCGGCTGGCCCTGCTCGCCGGCGGCCAGGAGCGGGCCCTGATCGGCATCGACATGGACGGCTTCAAGACGGTCAACGACCTGCGCGGCCACGACGTCGGCGACGCGGTGCTGGCCGAGGTCGGCGCCCGGCTCAAGCGCAACCTGCTGGCCGGCGACGTGGCGGCCCGGCTGGGCGGCGACGAGTTCGCGGTGCTGATGCACGGCGACGCCGACGAGGCGGTGCTGGCCGCGCACCGGCTGCTCGCCGTGCTGGGCGAGCCCTACGAGGTGGACGGCGGTCAGATCTTCCTCTCCGCCAGCGTCGGCGTGGCCTCCACCGGCGAGCTGCTGCACGACGCCGACCTGGCGCTGCGCTACGCGAAACAGCGCGGGAAGAACCGCGTCGAGCAGTACCAGGCGGGCTACGACGAGCTGCTGCGCCGCCGCGGCACGCTGACCGGCGAGCTGCGCCACGCGATCGACCGCGGCCAGCTGCGCCTGGTCTTCCAGCCGGTGGTGGCGCTGCCGTCGATGCGGCCGGTGGGCTGCGAGGCGTTGCTCCGCTGGACCCACCCGGAGCTGGGCCCGGTCCGCCCGGACGAGTTCATCCCGGTGGCCGAGGAGTCCGGCCTGATCAACCGGATCGGCGCCTGGGTGCTGGAGAATGCCTGCCGGCAGCTGGCCGACTGGCTGGCGGCCGGCCACGACATCTGGATGTCGGTGAACCTGTCGCCCAAGGAGCTGCACAACGCCGACTACGCCGCCCAGGTCGCCGACATCCTCACCGAGCTGGGCGTGCCGCCGCAGCGCCTGGTGCTGGAGGTGACCGAGCACGCGGTCGCCACCGACATGGAGGAGCTGGTCCGCCGGCTGGCCGAGCTGCGCGAGACCGGGGTGCGGATCGCCCTGGACGACTTCGGCGCCGGCTATTCGTCGCTCACCCAGCTGCGCACTCTTCCGGTGGACATTCTCAAGATCGATCACGCGCTGGTGGCCGAGCCGGAGTCCCGGACCGGGACCGCCGCCCCGCTGGTCGACGTGGTGGTCCGGCTGGGGCACCGGCTCGGGCTGGAGGTGCTGGCCGAGGGGATCGGCACGCCGGCCCAGCGTGAGGTGGTCGAGGAGGCGGGCTGCCGGCTGGGCCAGGGGTCGCTGTTCGGCTGGGGGGTGCCGGCCGAGCACCTGGAGTCGCGGCTGCTGTCGCTGCGCCCGAGCGGCCCGCGGCCGCTTCCGGCGCCGCGCCCGGCGCCGTCGGCGAACGCCGCGGCCCGTAGCCAGCTGGTCCGCCTCGGTCCCGGGATGCGGCAGCTCAGAGCGTTGTTGCCGACCGATCCGGAATTCTCCGCGTCGGTTGGTGATCAAAATGTGGGATCAGTTGACTCGGACCGTGAGATGAGGCAAGGTTAGCCGCATGTGCTTCGCGTCCCGAGTACTTATCTAAAGCGCACCGCTCCTGACCATCAGGAGGGTGCGCTAGGTCCCGTGCTTCTGCACGTGGGCCTTTTTTGTTGCTCAAGTGCTGGACGCCAACCCGAAAAGGTCTGAACTGCCATGACGAGACCCACGCCTGAAACCCTCGCCCACCGAGTCACTCCGGCCACCGTCGCGGCGGCTGCGAACTCCGCTCCGGCCGTCACGGCGCCGGTAGCCACCACCGGCGCCGGCGCGCTCGTCCGGTCGCTCGAGGCGCTCGGCGTCGAGGTCGCGTTCGGCATTCCGGGTGGCGCGATCCTGCCGGCCTACGACCCGCTGTTCGACTCGAAGGTCCGGCACATCCTGGTCCGGCACGAGCAGGGCGCGGGGCACGCGGCCACCGGCTACGCGCAGGCCACCGGCAAGGTCGGCGTCTGCATCGCGACCAGCGGCCCGGGCGCGACGAACCTGGTCACCCCGATCGCGGACGCCTACATGGACTCGGTCCCGATCGTCGCGATCACCGGCCAGGTGGCCCGCCCGGCGATCGGCACGGACGCCTTCCAGGAGGCGGACATCCAGGGCATCACGCTGCCGATCACCAAGCACAACTTCCTGGTCCAGACCGCCGAGGAGCTGCCCCGGATCGTCGCCGAGGCGTTCCACCTGGCGGCCACCGGCCGGCCCGGCCCGGTCCTGGTCGACATCCCGAAGGACGTGCTGCAGGCGCAGACCACGTTCACCTGGCCGCCCACCCTGGACCTGCCCGGCTACCGGCCCACCCTGCACCCGCACGGCAAGCAGATCCGCGAGGCGGCCCGGCTGATCGCCCAGGCCAAGCGCCCGGTGCTGTACGTCGGCGGCGGCGTCCTCAAGGCCGGCGCCACGGACGGCCTGCGCAAGCTGGCCGAGCTCACCGGCATGCCGGTGGTCACCACGCTGATGGCGCTCGGCGCGTTCCCCGACTCGCACCCGCAGCACCTGGGCATGCCCGGCATGCACGGCACCGTCCCGGCGGTCTACGCGCTGCAGAAAGCGGACCTGCTGGTCACCCTGGGCGCCCGCTTCGACGACCGGGTCACCGGCAAGCTGGACTCGTTCGCGCCGGACGCCAAGGTGGTGCACGCCGACATCGACCCGGCCGAGATCGGCAAGAACCGGCACGCCGACGTCCCGATCGTCGGTGACGCCCGGCACGTGATCGACGAGCTGATCGCCGCGGTGTCGTCCACCGCCGGCGGCGTCGAGCAGTACCCGGCCTGGTGGACCACGCTCAACGACATCCGCGAGCGGTACCCGCTGGGCTACGAGGAGCCGACCGACGGCACCCTGGCCCCGCAGTACGTGATCGAGCGGATCGGCGCGCTGGTCGGCCCGGACGCGATCTACTGCGCCGGCGTCGGGCAGCACCAGATGTGGGCGTCCCAGTTCATCAAGTACGAGAAGCCGGGCACCTGGCTCAACTCGGGCGGCGCCGGCACCATGGGCTACGCCGTCCCGGCCGCGATGGGCGCCAAGGTGGCCCAGCCGGACACCCAGGTCTGGGCGATCGACGGCGACGGCTGCTTCCAGATGACCAACCAGGAGCTGGCCACCTGCGCCTTGGAGGGCATCCCGATCAAGGTCGCCGTGATCAACAACGGCAACCTGGGCATGGTCCGGCAGTGGCAGACCCTGTTCTACGACGGGCGCTACTCCAACACCGAGCTGGGCACGCACAAGCACCGGATCCCGGACTTCGTGAAGCTGGCCGAGGCACTCGGCTGCATCGGCCTGCGCTGCGAGTCGAAGGACGACGTCGACAAGGTCATCCAGCAGGCCATGGAGATCAACGACGCGCCGGTGGTCATCGACTTCACGGTCGGCAAGGACGCCATGGTGTGGCCGATGGTCGCGGCCGGCACCAGCAACGACGAGATCATGTTCGCCCGGGACGTGCGTCCCACCTTCGAAGAGGACGACCTCTGATGACGAGCAAGCACACGCTGAGCGTGCTGGTCGAGAACAAGCCCGGTGTGCTGGCCCGGGTCAGCGGCTTGTTCTCCCGGCGCAGCTTCAACATCGACTCCCTGGCGGTCGGCGAGACGGAGAACCCGGACGTCAGCCGCATCACGATCGTGGTCGACGCCGAGTCGTCGCCGCTCGAGCAGGTCACCAAACAGCTCAACAAGCTGGTGAACGTCCTGAAGATCGTGGAGCTGGACCCGGCGCAGTCGGTCCAGCGGGAGCTCCTTCTGGTCAAGGTGCGTGCCGACCGGGCGCAGCGCGGCCAGGTGCTCGAGACCGTCGAGCTGTTCCGGGCGCGAGTGATCGACGTCGCTCCGGACACCCTGACGATCGAGGCCACCGGCAACCCCGACAAACTTGATGCGTTGCTGCGTGACCTCGAGCCCTATGGCATCAAAGAGATGGTCCAGTCGGGTCTCGTGGCCATCGGCCGCGGCTCTCGTTCCATCACCACCGGCCCGGCGCTCCGCGCCGCTTAGAAAGGCAAGTAATGACCGCGGAAGTTTTCTATGACGGCGACGCCGACCTCTCGATCATCCAGGGCAAGAAGGTCGCCGTCATCGGCTACGGCAGCCAGGGCCACGCCCACTCGCTGTCGCTGCGTGACTCGGGCGTCGAGGTCGTGGTCGGTCTGCAGGAGGGCTCGAAGAGCCGGCCGAAGGCCGAGGAGCAGGGCCTCACGGTGAAGACCCCGGCCGAGGCGTCCGCCTGGGCCGACGTGATCATGGTGCTCGCGCCGGACACCGCGCAGCGCAAGATCTACGCCGAGTCGATCGCGCCGAACCTGTCCGCGGGCAAGGCGCTCTTCTTCGGCCACGGCCTGAACATCCGGTTCGAGCTGATCAAGCCGCCGGCCGACGTGACCGTCGCGATGGTCGCCCCGAAGGGCCCCGGCCACCTGGTCCGCCGCCAGTACGTGGACGGCAAGGGCGTGCCCGCCCTGATCGCCGTCGAGCAGGACCCGGACGGCACCGGCCAGGCGCTCGCCCTGTCGTACGCGAAGGCGATCGGCGGCACCCGCGCCGGCGTCATCAAGACGACGTTCAAGGAGGAGACCGAGACCGACCTGTTCGGCGAGCAGGCTGTCCTCTGCGGCGGCACCGCGGCGCTGGTGCAGACCGGTTTCGAGGTGCTCACCGAGGCCGGCTACGCCCCGGAGATCGCGTACTTCGAGTGCCTGCACGAGCTCAAGCTGATCGTCGACCTGATGTACGAGGGCGGCATCTCCCGGATGCGCTACAGCGTCTCGGACACCGCCGAGTTCGGTGACTACGTCTCCGGCCCCCGCGTGATCAACGCGGAGACCAAGAAGGAGATGAAGGCGATCCTCGCCGACATCCAGTCGGGCGAGTTCACCCGCCGCCTGATCGCCGACGACGAGAACGGCGGCGCCGAGCTCAAGAAGTACCGCGAGCAGGGCGAGGCGCACCCGATCGAGGTCACCGGCAAGAAGCTGCGCGGCATGATGAGCTGGGTCGACCGCCCGATCACCGAAACCGCATAGTTTGTCGGATCAGCGCCTGGTCGATGTCGGCCAGGCGCTTTTCTCTGCCCAAAATCAAGGTCAATTTCTTCATATACGCAGGCCCGGCGGGGTGCGGATCGCATGCTCCCGGCACCCCTCTGTCAAGGGGTTGGTGTGAGGGGTGTTTTAGGGTGGTGGTTGGCGGGTCCGGGTTGTGACTTTTCCGAAGTGTCGATCTTGGGGTTTGGGTCGGCCGCGCTGGAGTTCAGAGTCGCCCCCGTGTGTCCTCCCGGACCCGTCGCTGTCTGTTGTGCCGTGTGGTCGTCTTTGATCATTTGGCGGTAGACGGTGTCGGACAGGCGTCGTTTCAACGCTCGCATGGCTTCCATCGCGGTTTTGCCTTCGGCGCGTTTGCGCTGGTAGTAGGCGCGGCCGGGGGTGTCGAAGCGGAGCTGGGTGATGGCCATGATGTGCAGGACCCGGTTGATGCGCCGGTTCCCGGCCCGGTTGAGCCGGTGATGATGGTTGTCGCCGGAGGACACGTCGATGGGGGCGGTGCCGTTCCAGGTGGCGAAGTGCCCGCGGGTCGGGAAGCGGCTGATGTCGCCGATGTCGCCGAGCAGGCGGGCGGCGCCGGAGGGGCCGATGCCGTTGAGGCTGGTCAGCTGGGTGCCGGTGGCGGCCAGCACGGTCTTCAGCTGCCGGTTGGCTGCTTTGATCTTGGTGTCCAGGGTGGTGAGCTCGTCGGCCAGGTCGCCGGCCAGCTGATAGCGGGTGGCGGTGACGATGTCGCCGGCCGGGACGCTGACGCGTTCGAGCAGGGTGCGGGCCTGGTCGGTGGTCAGGTTCTTCTTCGCGCCGCCGGGGATCAGTTCGAGCAGTAGCTGGTGCAGCCGGTTGATGGTCTCGGTGCGGGTGGCGCCGAGCTGGTCGCGGCGGTCGGCCAGCAGCCGCAGCGCGACGGTGGCGCCGTCGGCGTGAACGCGGCGCAGGCCCGGGGTGCGCAGGGCGGTCACCGCGATGTGGTGCGCGTCGTGACCGTCGGTTTTACGGCCGTGCCCGGTGTCAAAGTTGCGGGCTTTCGCGGCGAGTTTCGCCGGGACGTCCAGCACGGTTTCGCCGTCGGCGACCAGCCGCTGGGCCAGGTGCCGGCCGATGCCGTTACAGCCCTCGACCGCCCACACCCGGCCGGCGTGACGGCGGCCGGCGGCGAGCATCTGCTGGTAGCCACCGGTGTCGGTGCCGTACCTGCCACGGGCCAGCACCTGTTCACGCTCGTTGATGATCTCGATCGTCGCGGACCGCTTGTGCGGATCGACTCCAATGATCAGCTGACCCATGTACCCGTTGACCTTCCCGTCGTCGCGGCAGAACCACACCAGCGGGAGGGCAACGCTACTTACAGCTGGGCAAACCCCTCTTCAGCCACTCCGCGCCACGGTGACCGGCAGGGTCCAAGCCGGGAGAGAGCCACACCCCGCCATATGAGTGGGCAGCGCGGGCCTGAGCACCCTACCGATCACCTCGACCAAGCCTGGCCGGGCCGCGGTCGTACACCAAATTCTCTTTAAGTAGCGCGGGCCGAGGCCGGCGATCTGGCCGCTGGCGCGTCCAGAGCGATCGCCGCCCTCTTCACGGTCCGCGGGTGGTTCCGGAAACCCTCGATCGCGTGAATGAACTGAACCGGTGTCCGGGAAGCTCCGTACCATTTGGGTCCGTCAATACCGACGCACCTGGATGGAGAGTCGATGACTGCCATCGTCCTGGTAACCGAGGAATTGGCGCCCGCCGCGATCGACGTGCTCACCACGGACTTCGAGGTCCGGACGGTGGACGGCACGGACCGGCCCGCGCTGCTGAACGCCCTGCACGAGGCCGAGGCGGTGATCGTCCGGAGCGCGACCCGGATCGACGCCGAGGCCCTGGCGGCCGCACCGCACCTGCGCGTCGTGGCGCGGGCCGGGGTGGGGTTGGACAACGTCGACATCCCGGCCGCGACGGTCCGGGGCGTGCTGGTGGTGAACGCGCCGACCAGCAACATCATCTCCGCCGCCGAGCAGGCGGTGGCGCTGCTGCTGACCACCGCCCGGCACACCGCGAGCGCCAGCGCCGCGCTCAAGGCCGGCCGCTGGAAGCGCTCCGCCTACACCGGCGTCGAGATCTACGGCAAGACCGTCGGCGTGGTCGGGCTGGGCCGGATCGGGGTGCTGGTGGCCCAGCGGATGGCCGCGTTCGGCGCCCACCTGGTCGCCTACGACCCGTACGTGCAGCCGGCCCGGGCCGCCCAGCTCGGCGTCCGGCTGGTCACCCTGGACGAGCTGATCCGGGAGAGCGACTTCATCTCGGTGCACCTGCCGCGCACCCCGGAGACCGTCGGCCTGATCGGCGAGAAGGAACTGGCCGAGGTCAAGCCGGGGGTGCGGATCGTGAACGCGGCCCGCGGCGGCCTGGTCGACGAGCGGGCGCTGGCCGAGGCGATCGCCGACGGCCGGGTGGCCGGCGCCGGGCTGGACGTCTTCGCGACCGAGCCGCTCACCGAGTCGCCGCTGTTCGCCTTCGACAGCGTCACGGTCACCCCGCACCTGGGCGCCTCCACCGTCGAGGCGCAGGACAAGGCCGGGCTGGCGGTGGCCCGCAGCGTCCGGCTGGCGCTGCGCGGCGAGTTCGTCCCGGAGGCGGTGAACGTCCGGGCCGGCGGCGCGGTCGACGAGGAGGTCACGCCGCTGCTGCCGCTCGCCGAGAAGCTCGGCCGGGTGTTCACCGCGGTGGCCGGGGGAGTGGCCGCCGGGGTGACCGTGGAGGTGGCCGGGGAGGTCGCCGCGCACGACGTCACGGTGCTCCGGCTGGCCACCACGAAAGGGTTGTTCGCGTCGGTGGTGGAGGAGCGGGTGACGTACGTGAACGCCCCGCAACTCGCCGCCGACCGGGGCGTCGAGGTGGCGCTGGCGACGTCGGAGGACGCCGGCGAACACTCCAGCCTGATCACGGTGCGCGGCGCGCTGCCGGACGGCCGCCCGGTCGCGGTAGCCGGGGCGGCCGGCAAGCTGGTCGAGGTGGACGGCTTCGAGCTGGACCTGCCGGCCGACGGCGTGCTGCTGCTGTTCCGCTACCGGGACCATCCCGGCGTGGTCGGCCGGATCGGCACCACGCTGGGCCGGGCCGGGGTCAACATCGCCGCGATGCAGGTGGCCCGCCGGGCGGCCGGCGGCGAGGCGCTGATGACGCTGACCGTGGACTCGTCGGTCGACCCCGACCTGCTGGCCGAGGTCGCCGCCGAGATCGGCTCCTCCCACGAAGCCGCGGTCGACCTGCGCGCCGACTAGCCGACGCGCAGCGGTGGCGGGTAGACCGTGCCGTCCTGCAGGTCCAGCAGGTCCAGGTTCAGCTCGGCGGCCAGCCGCTCGATCGTCTCCAGCACCACGTCCGGGCAACTCTCGTCGAGCCGCATCTGGATGTGGTCCGCGGCCGCGTGCAGCGGCGCGCTCGCCCACGGCGAGCCGGGCCCCGTCGCACGCGGCCCGCGGTCCGGATAAGTACTGGTCAAGGCGTCGTAGAAGGCGACGACACGGGGGTCGGCCGGGCGTTGCGGGTGTACGCCCTCGGCGCACCGCGCATTGGCGGCACGCACCTGATCCGGCGCCGCCGCGGGGTCCATCGCCCACACCACTAGGTCGAAACTCACCGGCGCATGGTGCCATCACCACCGCCCCAGGGTGAGAACCCGTGGGCCGACACGCGGGGATGCGTCTTGCGCGTCATTAGTCCGCATCGCTAGCGTTGTCCCCAGCCGCACGTCCCGGGTGGACACGTCTTCGGGTGACGGAGTCCGTCGTGGGGCCGCGCGCTTCCGGCGGGACCGAGCCACGCGTACTCGTCGCATCAACCCCCGTGACCGTTTGCCGCGGTCCGGGGGTTGTTCGCGTCCGGGGGAGGTCCGGAGGGAGGGCCCGGGAGGGGTCCGCCGGGGTCCGGCGGGCCCGGTGGATTCCGCGGAGCGTCCGCAACAAGTCCGGAAAGCCCGCGCCCGACCCGAAGATCATCCAGCGAAAACGCCCCGGGCGTTCAAAAGCTGGGACCATCGTTCCGGGCTTCGGGATCTAGCGTTACCGTGAGTGCTGATTATCCGGACGTGGCAGGGAGAGAATCGTGAGCGTGGCGCGGATCGCGGTGGTGGCCGGCGACGGCATCGGTACCGAGGTGACCGCGCAGGCGCGCAAGGTGATCGACGCGGTCCTGCCCGGGGTGGACTACAACGAGTACGACCTCGGCGCCCGCCTCTACCACCGCACCGGCGAGGTCCTGCCCGCGTCGGTCCAGACCGAGCTGGCCGGCCACGACGCCATCCTGCTCGGCGCGATCGGCGACCCGAGCGTCCCGCCGGGCGTCCTGGAGCGCGGCCTGCTGCTCAAGCTCCGCTTCGACTTCGATCAGTATGTGAACCTGCGCCCGTCGAAGCTCTGGCCCGGCACCACCAGCCCGCTCGCCGGCGTGAAGCCCGGCGAGATCGACATGGTCGTGGTCCGCGAGGGCACCGAGGGGCTCTACGTCGGCGCCGGCGGCGTCCTGCACAAGGACACCCCCGCCGAGATCGCCACCGAGGAGAGCCTGAACACCCGGCACGGCGTCGAGCGGGTGATCCGGGACGCGTTCGCCCGCGCCCAGCGCCGCGACCGCCGCCACGTCACCCTGGTGCACAAGACCAACGTGCTGACCCACGCCGGCAACCTGTGGTCCCGCGCCTTCGCCGCGGTCGCCGCCGAGTTCCCCGAGGTCACCACGGAGTACCAGCACATCGACGCGGCCAGCATGTTCATGGTCAGCAACCCGCAGCGGTTCGACGTGGTGGTCACCGACAACCTGTTCGGCGACATCCTCACCGACATCGCCGCCGCGGTCACCGGTGGCATCGGCATGGCGGCCAGCGGCTCGGTCAACCCGGAGCGCAAGTTCCCGTCGACCTTCGAGCCGGTGCACGGCTCCGCGCCGGACATCGCCGGCAAGGGCATCGCCGACCCGGCCGCCGCGATCCTCTCCGCCGCGCTGCTGCTCGAGCACCTGGGCAGGCACGCCGAGGCAGCCCGGGTGACCGAGGCGGTCGCGGCCGAGGTGGCGTCCCGCGCGCCGGGCGCCGCGCTGCGCACCGACGAGGTCGGTGACCGGGTCGCCGCCGCGCTCTGACGGCACGGCACCCGTTCCCAAATCCCTCTGCGGGTCATGGTTTTAACGACCGTTCGGGGTAGATTCATGGGCGCACTACGGGTGCCCCCTCAGAACTTTTCCGCAGAAAGCAGGTCCCTTTGTCATGAGCGGTGGTGACAGCCTCGAGTTCGAGATCCGTCCGAACCCGGCGCCCGTCGCGGACGCCGAGCGCGCCGCGCTGCTGGCCAACCCCGGATTCGGCCGGATCTTCACCGACCACATGGTCACCGTGCGGTATGCCGACGGCAAGGGGTGGTATGAGCCGCGGGTCGAGGCCCGCGCCCCGATCCCGATGGACCCGGCCAGCGCGGTCCTGCACTACGCCCAGGAGATCTTCGAGGGGCTGAAGGCGTACACGCTGCCCGACGGCGGCGTGGCGATGTTCCGCCCGGAGGCCAACGCGGCCCGGTTCGCGCTGTCCGCTCAGCGGATGGCGATGCCGGCGCTGCCCGAGGAGATCTTCCTCAAGTCGCTGCACGAGATCATCGCGATCGACCGCAAGTGGCTGCCGGAGGACGAGGACGGCAGCCTCTACCTGCGGCCGTTCGCCTACGCCAGCGAGGTCTTCCTCGGCGTGCGCCCCGCCCTGGAATATCTTTTCCTGGTGATCGCCTCCCCGGTCGGGCCGTATTTCTCCGGCGGCGTCAAGCCGGTCTCGGTCTGGGTCACCCCGGACTACACCCGGGCGGCCCCCGGCGGCACCGGCGCGGCGAAGTGTGGCGGCAACTACGCGGCCGGCCTCTCCGCTCAGGCCGAGGCCATCGAGCACGGCTGCGACCAGGTGGTCTACCTGGACGCGGTGGAGCGGAAGTACATCGACGAGCTCGGCGGCATGAACGTCTTCCTGGTCCTGGACGACGGCACCCTGGTCACCCCGCCGCTGACCGGCACCATCCTGCCCGGCATCACCCGCGACTCGGTGATCAAGCTGGCCGAGCGGGCCGGCCGCCGCGTCGAGGAGCGCGCCGTCAGCCTCCAGGAGTGGCGCGACGGCGCCGCCTCCGGCCGTGTCCGCGAGGCCTTCGCCTGCGGCACCGCCGCCGTGATCACCCCGATCGGCACCATCCGCAGCCTGGACGGCGACTTCACCGTCGCCGACGGCGGCCCCGGCGAGGTCACCATGGACCTCCGCAAACAGCTGGTCGACATCCAGCGTGGCCGTGCCGAGGACACCTTCGGCTGGGTCCACCGAGTCGCCTGACCCACCACCGAGAAGCCGGCGGAGAGTTCCTCTCCGCCGGCTTTCGCGTTTTTCCGCACACCTGTGACGCGCGTGACACCCTGTCGTACGACTAGTGCACGCCCGACAAGTTGGCTAGCGTCTATGGCATGCCTTCCCAGTTACACGAAACTCTCATCGAGATGTTCCGGGACCGGCCGGCATTCGCTGCGGACCTGCTCGACCAGGCTCTGCGAATTCCCGTGCCGGAATTCGACGAGGCGCACCTGTCCTCCGCCGATTTCACGAACGTCGCACCTACGGAGTACCGAGCCGACGCGGTCGTCACCCTGATTCATGAGGGCGCCGCCACGTTCGCGATCATCATCGAGGTGCAACTTCGCATCGACGGCCACAAGCGCTTCTCCTGGCCGGCCTACGTGGCCACCCTGTACGCCCGCCTGGGCTGTCCGGTGGCGCTGTTGGCGATCTGCCCGACCGAGGCCATCGCAAGGTGGGCTGCGGTGCCGATCGCCATCGGGCCGCCCGGCTCGACAGTGTTTCCCATGGCGCTCGGTCCCGAGCAGGTTCCCGTGATCATCGATCCCGAAGAGGCCTGCCATCTGCCCGAAATGGCGATTCTGTCAACTCTCGCCCATGCCTCCCGGCCGGACCGGGACGCACTCTTCAACGCCCTGTTCACCGCACTTGACACCATCGAGCCGGGGCGTGCCGCTCTATACACTGATTTTGTGCTCGCGGCTCTGCCGCCGGCGGCTCGGATGTTCCTGGAGGAGTTCATGGCCACTACGAGTCATCACTACCAGAGCGACTTCGCCCGTCGTTACTTCAAACAGGGGGAAGCGCAGGCGCGAGCTGAAGCCGTCCTCGCCGTCCTTGATGCCCGCGGGATCGAGACGCCGGAGCTGTTCCGCGAGAAGATGCTCGCCTGCACCGATCAGGACCGGCTCGCCCGCTTGATCCAACAGGCGGCCACGGCTCGGGAGTTGGACGACCTGGACTTCCTGGATGACATGTCGGCCCCCTTCCAGTGCGAGCCGGACGTCTAGTGGCACCGTCGCGACCAGCCGGTCACCTGCATCCGCCGGGCGCAGGTGACCGGCTGCCTGCTCGGGTGGGTCAGTCTTCGAGGAGGTGGCGGCGCAGGGAGGTGATCTCGGCGTCGGTGAGGCCGATCTCGCGGACGTAGCCCTCGACCGAGCCGTGCAGAGCCCGGAGGTCGTCGAGGAAGAGCAGCATGGCGGCCGGTGGGGAGTCGAACATGTGCTCGTTGCCCTGGATCGACTCCGGGGCCTTCTCCAGCAGGTACGCGGTGAGCGGGGCCATCGCCTCGGTGGTCAGCGCGTAGTCGGCGGCGATGTCCTCGTCGGAGACGCCGAGCAGGGAGAGGGTGAGCGCGCAGATGGTGCCGGTCCGGTCCTTGCCGGCCATGCAGTGCACCACGACCGGCGCGGCCGTCGGGTCGGCGATCAGGCGCAGTGAGTCGAGGATGCCTTCCCGGCCGTCCTCGGCGAAGTTCAGGTAGCGGTCGGCCAGCCAGCGCTCGTGGTCGGTGCCCTCCGGGTGCTCGACCTCCTCCCAGTCGATGTGCTTGAGCACCAGGTTGCGATAGTCGAGGCCGTAGCGCTCGTGGACCCGGCCGAAGCGTTCCACCTCGGTCGGGCGGCGCAGGTCGATCACGGTCCGGACGCCCAGGGCGGTGAACGCCGCCGCGTCGGCGTCCCCGATCCGGTGCAGCGAGTCGGCCCGGAACAGCCGGCGCCAGCGTACCCGCCGGTCGTCGAGACCGCGGTATCCGCCGACGTCGCGGAAGTTGTAGGTCGCGGAGAAGCCCAGGTTTCGTGAGTACGATTCGGCAACCACGCCGACCAAACTAGCCCGCCTTGTCGATCTCCCGGCCCGGCGAGCTCATCCGCTCACCACTCATCGGCGGCCGCGGCGTCTCGGCCTCGTCCGGCTCCACCGCGTCGTCCGAGTCGTCGACCGGTTCGTCCGCCGGCCGCCCGCCGTGCCGGAAGGTCCGCGGGTCGAACGCGCCACCGGGATGCTGCTGCACGAACTCGCCCTGCGCGTCGCTGATCAGGCCACCGGCCCGGTCGGGATCGTTCTGCCGGAGTTGCGGGTCGCTCATGCTCGCCGCATACCCCCGGGCGGGCGTACGTACCGTCTCAAGTTGTGGGTTTTTCCGTCTCACGCGGCGTGCGCGTGGCATGCTGCAACCGTGACCCACCTCGTGCTGATTATTCGCACCTAGCGCGCCGGCTGACTTCTCGCCGACGCGCAGACCTCCCGCATCCGCGGGGGGTCTTTTTGTTGTTGTGTGGGTGACCGACTGAAAGGACCTCCCCGATGGACTACCAGGTGTTCGACACGACGCTGCGCGACGGTGGGCAGCGCGAGGGAATCAGTTACACGGTCGCCGACAAACTCGCCGTCGCGCGTCTGCTGGACGAGTTCGGCGTGGGCTTCATCGAGGGTGGCTGGCCGGGCGCGATGCCCAAGGACACCGAGTTCTTCGAACGGGCGAAAACCGAGCTGCAGCTGAAACACGCGGTGCTGGTCGCCTTCGGCGCGACCCGCAAGGCCGGGGTGGACGTGGCCGCCGACCCGCAGGTCCAGGCTCTGCTGGACGCCGGTACCCCGGTGGTCTGCGTGGTGGCCAAGTCGGACATCCGGCACGTGGAGCGGGCGCTGCGCACCACCGCCGAGGAGAACCTGGCGATGGTCCGGGACACCGTCCGGCACCTGGTCGCCAACGGCCGCCGGGCGTTCGTCGACTGCGAGCACTTCTTCGACGGCTTCCGCTTCGACCCGGACTACACGGCCAGCGTGGTGAAGACCGCGATCGACGCCGGCGCCGAGCGCGTGGTCATGTGCGACACCAACGGCGGCATGCTCCCCTCGATGGTCACCAAGGCGATCACCGAGGTGGTCGAGCGCACCGGGGTGAGCGCCGACCGGCTCGGCATCCACTGCCAGAACGACACCGCCTGCGCGGTCGCCAACACGGTCGCCGCGGTCGAGGCCGGGGTGCGGCACTTCCAGTGCACCGCGAACGGGTACGGCGAGCGCCCCGGCAACGCCGACCTGTTCGCCACGGTCAGCAATCTGCAACTCAAGCTCGGGCTGAAGGTCCTACCGGACGGATGCCTGGAGAAGGCGACGCGGGTCTCCACCGCGCTCGCCGAGATCGCCAACATCGCCCCCGACACCCACCAGGCCTATGTCGGGGCCGCGGCGTTCGCCCACAAGGCGGGCCTGCACGCGAGCGCGATCAAGGTGGATCCGCTGCTCTACAACCACGTCGACCCGTCGGTTGTGGGCAACGACATGCGGATCCTGGTGACCGAGATGGCCGGCCGGGCCAGCATCGAGCTCAAGAGTCGCGAGCTCGGCATCGACCTGGCCGGCCATCCGGACACCCTTTCCACCGTCACCCAGAAGGTGAAGGACCTGGAGGCGGTCGGCTGGTCCTTCGAGGCCGCCGACGCCTCGTTCGAGCTGCTGGTCCGCGGCGAGCTGCCGGGCGCGGACGTCAGCCGGCCGTTCACCCTGGAGTCGTACCGGGTGCTGGTCGAGCACCGCGAGGACGGCAAGGTGATCTCCGAGGCGACCGTGAAGGTCCGGGTCAAGGGCGAGCGGGTGATCGCCACGGCGGAGGGCAACGGCCCGGTCAACGCGCTCGACGAGGCGCTGCGCACCGCGCTGTCGAACCACTATCCGGCGCTGAAGTCGTTCGAGCTGAACGACTACAAGGTGCGGATCCTGGAGGGCAGCCACGGCACCAACGCGATCACCCGGGTGCTGGTCGAGACCGGCGACCACAACCGCGAGTGGACCACGGTCGGCGTCCACGAGAACGTCGTCGAGGCGAGCTGGACCGCCCTGGTGGACGCCCTGACCTATGGCCTGAGCAGGAGTTGATCGGGTTGCCGGGCGGCGGCGACCGCGCTGATCAGTGCGATCGCCTCCGCCCCCGGCATCGGGTCCAGCTGCCGCCCGTCCCGCAGCCGCAGCGAGACCAGACCGTCCGCGGCCTCCCGTTCGCCGATCACCGCGATGTACGGGACCTTGGCGGACGCCCGGATCCGCGCGCCGAGCGAGCCGTCACGCAGGACCGCGACACGTAAGCCCGCGGCGGTCGCCTCATCACCGAACGACGAAGCCACCAGCGGGAGGACAGCCAGCTGGACCGGGGCGTACCAGACCGGGAACGCCCCGCCGTGCTCCTCGATCAGCTGGCCGAACAGCCGCTCCATCGAGCCGGCCAGGCTCCGGTGCACCATCACCGGCCGGGACTTGCGGCCGGACGCGTCGACGTACGACAGGTCGAACCGCTCCGGCTGATGGTGATCGATCTGGACGGTGGCGATGGTCCACTCCCGCCCGGCCGCGTCCGCCACCTGCACGTCGATCTTCGGCCCGTAGAACGCCGCCTCGCCCGGCACCTCCTCGTACCGGAATCCCTCGTCGGCGAGCGCGCCCCGCAGCAACCGCTCGGATTCCGCCCACCCCTGCTCCGATCCGCCGTATCTCTTCCCCGGCCCGCGCAGCGACAGCTGGTAGGACGCCGGCCGCAGGCCGAGCGCCGCGTGCGACTCCCGCATCAGCCGCAGCACACCGGCGACCTCCTGGGCGGCCTGCCCGGGCGGGCAGAAGATGTGCGAGTCGTTGAGCGAGATCGAGCGCACCCGGGACAGGCCGCCGAGCACGCCGGAGCGCTCCTGCCGGTACATCTGGCCCAGTTCGGCGATCCGCAACGGCAGGTCACGGTACGACCGCTGGCGCGCCTTGAAGATCAACGCGTGGTGCGGGCAGATGCTCGGGCGCAGCACCAGCTCGTCGTCGCCGACCGGCATCGGCGGGAACATGTCGCCGGCGAAGTTCGCCCAGTGGCCGGACAGCTCGTACATCTGCCTCTTGCCCAGCACGGGGGAGTAGACGTGCTGGTAGCCGTGCCGGCGCTCCAGGTCGTACAGATAGGACTCCACCTCGCGGCGGGCTGCCGCGCCGGCCGGCAGCCAGAACGGCAGCCCCGCGCCGATCAGCGGGTCGGAGTCGAAGAGGTCCAGCTCGCGGCCGAGTTTCCGATGGTCGATCATCAGGGTCTCCTTCGTCAGGGAAGGGCGACCCGCACGAAAAAGCCTCGGGCAGGTCGCCCGAGGCCGATTCGTCAGCGCGATTCGACGCCGGGTGGTCCCGGCGTGGTCGTCATCGCGCTGCTTCGCATGCGGTCGAGGTTAGGTCGCGGCGGCAGACCGTTCCACCCAGTTTTCCGCGACGATCTGGAACAGGTAGTGGTCCTGCCACTCGCCGGCGATCTTGAGATAGCGCGGCGCCATCCCGAACCGCTGGAACCCGTTCTTGGCCAGCACCCGCTGCGACCGCTCGTTGTGCAGCAGCGTGCTCGCCTCCACCCGGTGCAGCTCGTAGCTGGTGAAGGCGAGCCGGAGCACCTCGGCGACCGCGGCCGAGGCGAGCCCGCGGCCGGCGTGCCGCTCGGCCACCCAGTAGCCCAGGCTGGCCGACTGGAACGGGCCGCGGACGATCGAGACCAGGTTGATCCGCCCGGCGATTCGGCCGTCGTCCAGGATGACGTGCGGCAGTGCGTTGCCCGGGCGCAGCAGGTCGGTCAGCAGCTGCCGCTGCCCCTCGACGGTGTAGAAGCTCTCGTCCCGGATCGGATCCCAGGGCGCCAGGTAGTCCCGGGTGCCGTTCAGCACCTCGGTCAGCTCCGGCACGTCGGCCATGGCCAGCGGGCGGACGACGGCGGTCATGACGCCGCCGGCAGGGTCAGCTCGGCGACCACCGCGCGGTGGTCGGAATCCTTCACGTCGTGCACGGACACGTCTCGCACCCCGATCTCCTCGTCGACCAGTACATGATCGATGGTCACCGGCGGGATCGGGTCCCCGTCGTAGGGTCCCCAGGTGCCGATCAGGCCCTTGCCCACGGTGTCCGCCGCGTCGTGGTAGCCGTGCGAGATCAGTTTCCGCAGCGGGCCGTGGTCCAGCGTGGCGTTGAAGTCGCCGAGCAGGATCCGCCGCGGGTTGTCGCCGTCCGACCTCGGCTCGTCGGCCAGGTCGGTGCGCCAGCCCGCGTAGCTGTCAGGCACGGCCGGGGCCAGCGGGTGCACCGACTCGATGAAGACCGGCGCCGCGCCGGGCGGCTGGATCGTCCCCCAGGTCTGCTGGAAGCCGCCCTTGTTGCGTTTCGCGCCCGGGTCGGTCAACGGGTACCGCGAGTAGAGCGCGGTGCCGCTCGCCCAGCTCTCCGGGGCCAGCTCGTGGTAGGGGAGCAGCTGATCGATCCCGGCCGCGGCCAGCGAGGTCTCGGCGCGCGGCGCGAACTCCTGGACGGCCAGCACGGCCACGTCGTGCTCCCGGACCAGACGGACGATCTCGCTCGCGTCGGCGCCACCGAACAGCATGTTCGACGTCATCACGGGCAGCTCGACGCCGGTGGCCGCGCCCCGGTCCAGGTCCGGCAGGGCGCGCGGCAGCACGCACGCCGCCAGGGCCGCGGCGGTCACCGCCGCCACGGCGGCCGGCACCCAGCGCCGCCGGATCACGGTCAGGACCAGAGGGACGAGAGACCCCAAGGCGACGTACGGCGTGAAGGCCATCAGCGGGATCAGCGGCCCCCGGTCCCACCCGCCGAGCCGGAGCACCGCCCAGCACAGCCCGGGCACCAGCAGCAGCCAGAGCAGCACCGTGCCGACCACACGGCGGCGGCCTCGCGGCCGGGCAGCGACCGGCACGTCGGTGATCGTCATGGCCGCGACGTTATCCGGGGTTCGCCACCCGGTCCGGTGAAGGCGGCCCAGGTCACAAGATTGACCTGGGCCGCTTCGCTGCTCAGACGGTGGCCTCGGTCAATTCGCCGAACTCGGCCAGCTCCTCGCGGATCGTCGCGCCGTCGCCCTCCACGACCAGGGTCAGGCCGTCCACCGCGAGGTACCGCCCGGCCGCCGCGGACACCTGCTCGACGGTCGCCTCCAGATATTCCCGGCGCAGCGTCTCGTAGTAGTCGTCCGGCAGGCCGTGCACCACCAGCGACGCGAGGGCCCCGGCGATCGCGCCCGGGGTCTGCATCTCCACCGACAGCTGCCCGGCCCGCCACGACCGGGCCACCGCGAGCTCCGCCTCGGTCACCCCGTCCTGCTGGGTGCGCCGGATCTCGCCGAGCGTGTCCCGGATCGCCGGCCCGGTCACCGCGGTCTGCACCCCGGCGGCCACCTCGAACCGGCCGGCCCGGCGGGTCATCGCGTACGACCCGCGGATCCCGTACGTGTACCCCTTCACCTCGCGGATCAGGTGGTTGAGCCGGGAGGTGAAGGCCCCGCCGAGCACCGTGGCGGCGAGCGTCATCGGCACGTAGTCCGGGGTGGCCCGCTCCGGCGCCCGGTGCCCGATCCGCAGCGTCGACTGCACCGACCCGGGCCGGTCCACCAGGATCACGTGCGGCCGCTCCGGGACCGCCAGGCCCAGCGGCGCGTCCAGGTCGAGCGCCTGACCGGTGGTGCCGGCGAACGCCGCCTCGGCCAGCTCGGCCAGGTCCAGCCCGTCCAGGTCGCCGGCCACCAGCAGCACGCCCGGCCGGAGCATCCACTGCTGGTGGAAAGCGAGCACGTCGTCGACGGTCACCGCGGCCACCGACGTGGGGTCCCCGTGCAGCGGCCGGCTGTACCGCCCGTCGGCGGCGAACAGATCCCCGCGCAGCGCGGCGTCGGCCCGCGGCCCGGGCTGCGCCCAGTCCATCCGCAGCGCGGTCACCTCGTCGTCGCGGACCCGGGACACGTCCGCCGGATCCAGTTTCGGGGTGCGGGCGGCCTCGGCGGCCAGCCGGACCGCGCCGGCCAGCCGCGGCGCCGGGGCAGAGACCCCGACCCGGAACGCGTCCCAGTCGACCGACGGCACCAGCTCGGCGCCGAGCCCTTCGAGCGCCAGCGCGTACGCCGCCGAGTCGCGCTGCCGGGTGCCCTCCTCCAGGCACTTGGCGAGCACCGTGGCGGTGCCCTCGCGGCCCGCCGCCTCCCGGGCGGCGCTGGCGTCGAGCAGCAGCACCGCGGTGGCCAGCACCTGGCCGGGCAGGTGCGCGGCGATCACCGTGCCGCCGTGCGCGGTGACCCGGCGGACCGCCGGAAACGCGTACGGCCGGGCGGTGCCGGGCTCCGGGCGGGTGGTGACGAGGCTCATTTCTCTTCCCCTGGCAGGTAGGTCAGCGTGACGCGGGACGAGGGCTGCAGCGTGCGCGCGGCCGCCTCGGCGATGTCGTCGGCGGTCACCGCCAGCCAGGCCGGCAGCCGGTAACCGGCGGTGGCCGGGTCACCGAACTGGGTGGCGTAGCGCCCCAGCGTGTCGGCCCGCCCGCCGACCGTGGACACCTGCCGCCACCAGCCGGTGGTCAGCAGCGCCTTGGCCCGGTTCAGCTCGTCGTCGGTGACCGGCTCGTCGATCAGGCTCTGCAGCACTTCGGACAGCCCGTCCTCGAGCGTCTCCACCGGGACGCCGTCCTTCGCGGTGGCGGTGACGATCAGCGGGGCCGGGGCGTGCGCCAGATCCACCCCGTACGACCCGATGTAGTCCGGCTGGGCGATCCGCTTGCCGTCGGCCAGCCGCTGGTAGAGCCGGCTGCCCCGGCCGCTGCCCAGCACGGTGGCGAGCACGGTGACCGCGTCGTAGCCGGCCGAGCCGAACGGGTAGGTCCGGTGCGAGAGGTAGATCCGCGGGGCCGGGACGTCCGCGGTGACCGTCTCGCGGACCGGCTCGGTGGCCGGGCCGGCCAGGTGCCCGGGCGGCGCCGGCGGGATGTCCGGCACCGGGTCGATCGCCCCGAAATACTTCTCGGCCAGCGCGAACACCTCGGCCGGCGAGGCGTCCCCGGTGACCGTGAGCACGCAGTTGTTCGGTGCGTAGTACTGCTGGTGGAACGCCTTGAAGGTGTCCAGGCCGGCCGCGTTCAGATCCTCCATCGACCCGATCGTGGCGTGGTGGTAGGGATGGCCCGCCGGGTAGAGCAGCGGCAGCAGGCGCAGCCAGGCGTCGCCGTAGGGCACGTTGTCGTACCGCTGGCGGCGCTCGTTCTTCACCACCTCACGCTGGTTGTCCAGGGTCTCCTGGGTGAGCGCCGGCACCAGGCCGCCCATCCGGTCGGCCTCCAGCCAGAGCGCCAGCTCCAGGTGCTCGGCCGGCATGCTCTCGAAGTAGTTCGTCCGGTCCGGGTTGGTGGTCGCGTTCAGTGAGCCGCCGTTGCCCTGCACGAGCTTCATGTGCTCGGTCTTCTTGACGTGCTGCGAACCCTCGAACATCAGGTGCTCGAAGAGGTGGGCGAAACCGGTCTGGCCGGGCGGTTCGTGCCGGGAGCCGACGTCGTACCAGAGATTGACGCAGACGACCGGGGCGGTCCGGTCCTCGCTGACGACGACCCGGAGGCCGTTCGCCAGCCGCGTGGTTTCGATGGGCCACGGATACCCGGTCGTGGCGACCGGTGCGGATGGGGACGTCACCCGAACCATCATGCCCCTTCCCGTTTCGAAAACCGCCCCGCTGCCCGGGTCCGGATCGATTGACAACCCCGTGGCGCGGTTTCCGTCCGGGTGCGATGCTTGGCCGCGTGCTTGAGGACGTACGGGTGAACGATCGCCTGACCATCCCGGCGGCGGAGCTCTCCTGGCGCTTCTCCCGTTCCGGCGGCCCCGGTGGCCAGGGTGTCAACACGACCGACTCGCGGGTCGAGCTGTCCTGGGACCTTCTCGGCTCCGACCTGCTCCCGGCCAGCCTCAAGGAGCGCGCGGTCGAGCGCCTCGGCCCCCGCCTGGTGTCCGGTGTGCTCACGATCACCGCCTCCGAGCACCGCTCCCAGCTGCGCAACCGGGAGGCCGCCGCGGCCCGCCTCGGCACCCTGGTCGCCTCGGCGATCGCCGCCCCGCCCCGGGCCCGCCGCGCCACCCGCCCGACGAAGGGCTCGGTCGAACGCCGCATCACCGCCAAGAAACAGCGGGCCGAGACCAAGCGCAACCGCCGCTCCTACCCGACCGACTGACCGCTTCCAGGCCGTCTTCCCGCCCGGCCGCTGCTTTCCGGTACGGCCGCGGCTTGCTGCCCGGCCGCGCCGCCGGGTTCGCTGCCCGCCCGGCCGCTGCTTTCCGGTACGGCCGCGGCTTGCTGCCCGGCCGCGCCGCCGGGTTCGCTGCCCGCCCGGCCGCTGCTTCCCGGTACGCCCGCCGCTGCTCGCGCCCGCCCGTGCCCCGGTGTACCCGCCGCGGCGCCTGGCCGGGGTCCCAGTCGCGGCCGCGCCCATGGTCCCGGCTGGCTCTCAAGGGTGTCTCGACGGCCTTGAAGCACCTGTGAGCGCCAGCCAAGACCGTGAGCGCCGACACCACGATGACCAGCGCTGGTCGGTCCGGAGGAAATCCACACTGCGGGGTTGTCCACAGCCCTGCCGCGCGGTCACGCGTCTTTCCGCCACACTGTCAGCGGGGGCATCCCCCGAGGAGGGCGGGACTGTGGGCGTGCGGGCGACAGGGCCGTCGGTGCGTCACCGCTCACACGCCGGGGGCGGCAGGGCCGTCGGTGCGTCACCGATCACACGGCGGGGAACAGGACCTCGGTGCGTCACCGCTCACACGCCGAGGCGACAGGGCCGTCGGCGCGTCACCGATCACACAGCACTCACCGCGTACCGAAACTGGTGTGGGCGGGATCGAAAGCGGACCGGAACAGCGAAACGGCCCGCACCCGAAGGATGCGAGCCGTTGCTCTGAAGTAGTCCCGAAGGGATTCGAACCCTCGCTACCGCCTTGAGAGGGCGGCGTCCTAGGCCGCTAGACGACGGGACCAGAACTGCTGCTGCGCCGAAGCGCTCCAGCGGCACCAACCCGAGGGTTGGTAACGCTGGGGTACCAGGACTCGAACCTAGACTAACTGAACCAGAATCAGTCGGGCTGCCAATTACCCCATACCCCATTTGGCCCGGCTTGCCGCGCCGGAGAGAACTTTACCCGAGCCCTCCCCGGCCGCCAAATCGGGTTACCCAAACTGCTCCCGAGGCGCGATCGCGCAGGTCAGTCGAGGGCGACCACGGAGTTGCGCAGCTCGCCGATGCCCTGCACGCTTACCGACACGGTGTCGCCGGGCACGATCTGGCTGACGCCGGCCGGGGTGCCGGTCAGGATCACGTCGCCGGGCAGCAGGGTCATCACGTGCGAGACGTAGGAGACCAGGCCCGGGATGTCGAAGACCATGTCCTTGGTCCGGCCGATCTGCCGGACCTCCATGCTCTCCGGGCTGCGCCCCACCTCGCAGCGCACCTCCAGGTCGCTGACGTCGAGCTGGGTCTCGATCCACGGGCCGAGCGGGCAGAACGAGTCGAAGCCCTTGGCCCGGGTCCACTGCGGGTCCTTGCGCTGCAGGTCGCGGGCGGTGACGTCGTTGGCGCAGGTGTACCCGAAGATGGCTTTCTCGGCGCCGGCCCGGTCGACCCGGCGTGCGCCGGTGGCGCCGATCACCACGGCCAGTTCGGCCTCCTCCTCGACCTGGCTGGTGACCGACGGGATCCGGATCGCGTCGTTCGGCCCGATCACCGAGGTGGACGGCTTGATGAAGATCAGCGGTTCCTTGGGCACATCGTTGCCCATCTCGGCGGCGTGCTCGGCGTAGTTGCGGCCGACCCCGATCACCTTGCTGGAGAAGATCGGCGCGAGCAGCCGGACGTCCGGCAGCGCCCACCGCTGGCCGGTGAACGTCACCTTCTCGAAGGGCAGGCTGCTGATCTCGGCCACCGTCAGGCCGGAGGCGCCGTCACCCTCGACGACGCCGAACGACACTCCAGCGGCATGAACAAAACGGGCGAAGCGCACGGGTAATCCCCATCTACGTAATGGACCGACCCCTGAAATCTACGCCGACGACGAGGTGGCGCCGAGCCGCGGGAACGGCTCCAGGGCGAACACCACCTCGACCGGGACCTCGAAGTACTGACAGATGCGCAGGGCCAGGTGCAGGCTCGGGCTGAACTCGCCGCGCTCCAGGTAGCCGACCGTCTGGTAGTGCACGCCGAGGGCGTCGGCGAGCTGCCGCCGCGAGATGCCGCGCTCGGCGCGGAGCATCGCGATCCGGTTGTACGTGATCTCGGTTGCCATCGCTCCCTCAGCGCCCGACCCGGCTCAGCGCCCGCTCCCGCCGGGCGGCCACGGCCGAACCGGACTCCCGCCGGGCCATCCGGCGCAACAGCACCGGGGCCAGCACCATCCCGATCAGCGCCCAGACGGTCAGCACCCCGAACGTCTCCAGGTGCCGCCAGGACTGCCCGATCTCCACCGCCGCCAGGGCATCGGGCAGGAAGACCGAACGCATGCCCAACCCTAGCCAGTACAGCGGGAAGACCTGTGCGAGCCCCTGCAGCCAGCCCGGGAAGCCGGTGATCGGGTAGAAGATCCCGGAGATCGCGATCGCCCCGAACAGCGGCAGCGTCACCAGCGCCATGTTCCGCGGGTCGTCGAAGAGCGAGCCGATCGCCGCGCCCAGCGGCAGGGTGGCCAGGAAGCCGAGCGGGACCAGCCAGAGCAGGGTGAGCCAGCCGCCGGCGTCGATCGACAGGCCGTCCACCAGGAACAGGCCGGGGACCAGCTGGAGCAGGAAGCCGACCAGCGTCATCCCGCCGACCAGCACCACCTTGCCGGTCAGGTAGCTGCGCATCCCGTCCGGCACGGCCTTGGCGCGCAGCAGGGTGCCGTCCTCCCGGTCCACGATCAGCTGCTGGGCGGTGGTCATCAGGCCGCCCAGCACCAGGCCCATCCCGAAGACGCTGGGCAGCGTGCGGGCGCCGAGCGAGAACGAGGTGCCGGGCACCGTCGAGTTCCGCATGAAGAAGACCGTGCCGAGCAGCAGCACCGTGGGGAACAGATACGCCCACAGGTCGATCGGCGTGGTGAAGGTGTGCCGGATCTCGATCCAGCCGCGCCGCAGACCCATCACGATCGGGGTCATCGCGTCACCTCCGCCTCGTGCACCAGCTTCATGTACGTGTCCTCCAGACTGGAGCGGCGCACCTCCAGGTCGCCGATCGCGGTGCCGTGCTGCCGGAAGAGCTGGTGCACATAGGCGGTGGCGTCCGCGGTGGCGTGCACGAACCGCTGCCCGTCCCGGGTCCAGCGGATCTCGGTCTCGCCGGCCACCTGCCGGGACAGCTCGTCGGCCGAGCCGCTCGCGATGATCCGCCCGCCGGTCAGGATCAGGATGCGGTCGGCCAGTTTCTCCGCCTCGTCCAGGTCGTGGGTGGTGAGCAGCACGGTGGTGTCGGCCATGTCGGTCAGCTCGTGGATCAGGTCGTGGAACTCGCGCCGGGCGGCCGGGTCGAAGCCGACCGTCGGCTCGTCCAGGAAGAGCAGCTCGGGGCGGCCGACGATGCCGATCGCCACGTCCAGCCGGCGGCGCTGGCCGCCGGAGAGCCGGCTGACCCGGGTCCGCGCGGCGCCGGTCAGGCCGACCGCGGCCAGCAGCTCGCCGACCGGCCAGGGCCGCGGGATCCGGTCGGTGGCGAACGGCGCGTAGTGCCCGCCGATGTGCTCCAGCAGCTCCCGGACCTGCCACTTGCCGTGGTCGCGCCAGGACTGCAGGACCACCCCGAGCCGGGCCCGCCAGCGCTCGTCGCCGCGCTCCGGATCGCTGCCGAGCACCCGGACGTGGCCGGCCGAGCGGCGCCGGAAGCCCTCCAGGATCTCGATCGTGGTGGTCTTGCCCGCCCCGTTCGGCCCGAGCAGGGCGATCACCTCGCCGGGGTGGGCGGTGAAGCCGATGCCGTCCAGGACCTCCTTGGCCCCGTAACGCATCCGCAGGTCCCGGACCTCGATGACCGGCCCGGCGACCGTGGGGTCCGCGCCGGTGCTCGTCATTACCGCCTCCGTCATGTCCACCACGCTATCAAAGTCGTAGTAGGTGTACTACATTGTTTCGCATGGCTTCTGTCGTCTGCCTGACGCTGGGGCTCGGTCCCCGGCTGGGGTTCGCGCTGCCCGGCGCGCCCGGGCTCGGCTGGCCGCCGGCGCTCCACAAACCACACAATCCCGACGAAAAGCGAGGCAGTCCTCCGCCCGAGCCGGAGGAACACGCCGTGGCGGACCTCATTCGCGCCTAACGGTGATCGTGTTGATCGCTTCGGCTAGATACATTGGTGCGATGGGGATCAAGCAGGTGAGGGCACTCACCACCACGCTGCCCTCGGTCACCTGGATACCCCTCGCCCGGGCGCACGCCGAGCGCGCCGACCAGATGACCGCGGGCCACCGTGCCCGCCGGGCGACGGGCGAGAAACACGCCATCGAGGACTTCCTCTACGACTACTACGGCACCCGCCCGGCGATGCTGCGCCGCTGGCACCCGGGCGTCGGCGCCGGCCTGGCCGCGGCGCCGGACGGGCTGGCCGAGCACGCCGGCTGGAAGTTCTACGCCACCTCCGAGGACGGCGTCGTCGCCCTCGACCAGGACGCCTTCCTGCACGCCCGCGGCGAGAGCGTGCGGTACATCCACGGCCTGCTCACCGCCACCGCGTCCCGCCCGGTCTTCTCCGGCTGCTTCGGCCTGCACGAGTGGGCGATGGTCTATCGCGACCCGGAGCACCGGCACCCGCTCCCGCTGCGGCTCGGCCAGTCCGAGACCGACAAGGTGGTCGAGCAGCACACCATCCGCTGCACGCACTTCGACGCGTTCCGCTTCTTCACCCCGGAGGCGGTCGGGCTCAACCGTCTCCAGCCGACCCGGGCCACCCAGGTCGACCTGGACCAGCCGGGTTGCCTGCACGCCGCGATGGACGTGCACAAGTGGGCACAGAAACTCGGCCCCGCGGTCCCCGGTGCGCTGGCCCTGGACTGTTTCGCCCTGGCCGGCGAGATCCGCCTGCTGGACATGCAGGCCAGCCCCTATGACCTGGCCTCCTACGGGCACCCCCCGGTCAAGATCGAGACCGCGGAGGGCAAAGCGGAGTATGTGGCCCGGCAGCGCGAGCTGGCTCGCCGCGCCGCCGGTCTGCGCAGCCGCCTGATCCGGGTCTGCGAGGCGCTGCTCGGCCCGGAGGACGCCGCGCGCAACCGCGAGGCCGTCGCCCCGTTCAATCACCGCTGACCGACATTCCCAGAAACGCCGGATTCGCTCGGGGTTCCGGTCGCCATCGCGCGCCGGGTCCGCGCTGCGTACTGACCGCCACTGCGCGCCGGGTCCGCTCTGCGTCCCGGCCGCGTCCGCGCGCCAGGTCCGCTTCGTCAGCCTTTCCGGTACGCCCGGAAGCCCGCCCCCATCCGCATTCGCCCCGGCGTTCTCCCTGGTGGTGTGGGGCTGGTCACCGGGCGGGCCGCACCGGGGCGGGCGATTCGGGGATTCGTCGAAGGGGCTGATAGAGTTCACCGCGCCGCCGCAGGAACGGGCGGTGCAGGACAAGTTCTGGTCCCGTCGTCTAGCGGCCTAGGACGCCGCCCTCTCAAGGCGGTAGCGAGGGTTCGAATCCCTTCGGGACTACCAGCGAGCAGTGGCCCGCACCGATCACGGTGCGGGCCACTTCCGTTTCCCGGCAAGTCGCCGCCGTCAGCTTCCGGTCGAGGCGCTGCCGTCAGCCTCCCGTCAGGGCGCTGCCGTCAGCTTCCCGGCAAGGCGTCCGCCGCCAGCTTTCCGCCAAGGCGCTGCCGTTGGCTTCCGATCGGGGCTCTGCCGTCGGCAGAGAACCGGTGGCCCGCGACCTCCCGGCGGCGATACTGCGACGATGACCGATATCGCCGTTCGCCGAGTCGACTTCGGGTATTTCATCCGCCCCGCCGAGGAGACCGGCACCGGTGCGCCCCGGGTCGAGCCCTGCCTCGGCTATCTCATCGACCACCCCACGGGGCAGATCCTGGTCGACACCGGCATGGGCCACGCCCCGGGCGTCGACGCCCACTACCGGCCGCACCGGGTCCCGCTGGGCCCGGCGCTCGCCGCCGCCGGGACCACGACCGCCGACCTCCGGTACGTCGTCAACTGTCACCTGCACTTCGACCACTGCGGCGGCAACCCGGGCCTGGCCGACCTCCCGGTCTTCACCCAGCGCACCGAGCTGGCCCTGGCCCGCAGCTCCGACGAATACCTGGCCACCCTGGTCGACCACCCCGGCGCCGTCCTGGAGGAACTCGACGGCGACACCGAGATCCTTCCCGGCGTACTGATCGTCCCCACCCCGGGCCACACCGCCGGCCACCAGTCCGTGATCGTCACCACCCCGGACGGCACCGTGATCGTGGCCGGCCAGAGCCACGACCACGCCACCACCTTCACCAGCGACGTCCTCGGCCACCGCGCCGGCGTGGGCGTGTCCCCGGCGTGGCTGCCCCGCCTGCTCGCCCTCGACCCGCGCCGGGTCCTCTTCGCCCACGACAACGCCGTCTGGACCCCGTAGCCCGCAGCCTGCATCCGCGCGGTGAAGGCCGCCGAGCCCGCGCGTGGTGCGAGCCTCCGAAGTCCCGCTGTGGCGACTTTCGTGCTTTTCCACATCCGCAGGTTGTCCACAGCCCATCCGCTCGGCCCCGTGCGTCTCCGTCACACTGGCTGAGGATGGTCCCCCGAGGGAGGGCGGGCCCTGGAGCGCGGGCCCGGGAGCACTGGCCCCGGTGCGCGGGCCCGGGAGCACAGGCACGGGAGCACGGGCCCCGGAGCACGGGCCCCGGGAGCGCGGGACCTGGAGCGCAGGCCCCGGGACCGCAGCCCCCGAGAGCGCGCGACCGCCGACCACCGCGGGCGAAGGGCGTCGCCCAAAAAGAGGCGCGCCCGATGGCGCGGAGCGGCCATCGGGCGCGAGAGGATCGCGTTCGGGAGGAAGCGGGGGAGAGGGCGAAGGCTTACAGCCCGGAGAGGCGCTGGCCGGCCCGGACCACGGCCATCGCGTGCCGCTCGCCGGGGCGGCGGCCGAGGCGTTCGATCGGACCGCTTATCGAGATGGCGGCGATCACCCTTCCGGTGCGGTCGCGGATCGGGGCGGAGACGCTTGCCACACCCGGCTCGCGCTCGGCGACGCTCTGCGCCCAGCCGCGGCGGCGCACCTCGGCCAGGGTGCGGCCGGTGAACTTGCAGCGGGGCAGGAGCGGCATGACCGCTTCCGGTGGCTCCCAGGCGAGCAGGATCTGGGCGGCCGAGCCGGCCACCATCGGCAGCACCGAGCCGACCGGGACGGTGTCCCGCAGGCCGCTGGCCCGCTCGGCGGCGGCGACGCAGATGCGCTCGTCGGCGCGGCGCAAGTAGAGCTGCGCGCTCTCCCCGGTCGCGTCCCGCAATGCGGAAAGCAGAGGCTCGGCGGCGGTCAGCAGAACGTCCGGCGCGGCGTTCGCCAGCTCGCCCAGGCGAGGTCCGGGGCGCCATCTTCCTTGAGTGTCCCGGACCAGCATCCGATGAATCTCCAGTGCCTGGGCCAGGCGATGTGCGGTCGCCCGCGGAAGCTTCGTGCGTTCGACCAACTCGGCCAGGCTGGCGCCGTCGACACATGCGGCGAGGATGACAACCGCCTTGTCGAGAACGCCTACACCGCTCATACTGTGTCCCACAAGCCGAAACATACATTCCAGAATTTAGGATGTCCAGATGGTGGGAGTCACTCCCGACAGCGGGAAACCCAGGACCCTGGCCGAGAAGGTCTGGGATGACCACGTGGTGCGCACGGCCGAGGGCGAGCCGGACCTGCTCTTCATCGACCTGCACCTGCTGCACGAGGTCACCAGCCCGCAGGCGTTCGACGGCCTGCGGATGGCCGGCCGGCCCGTTCGACGGACCGACCTCACGCTCGCGACGGAGGACCACAACACCCCGACCGGGTACGCGGACCCGTCGTTCAACACCCGCCGTGGTGAGCTGCTGACCATCGCCGACACGGTCTCCCGCACCCAGATCGAGACCCTGCGGAAGAACTGCGCCGAGTTCGGCGTCGAGATCCGCCCGCTCGGTGACGTGAACCAGGGCATCGTGCACGTGATCGGCCCGCAGCTGGGTCTCACCCAGCCCGGCATGACGATCGTCTGCGGCGACTCGCACACCGCGACCCACGGCGCGTTCGGCGCGCTGGCCTTCGGCATCGGCACCAGTGAGGTCGAGCACGTGCTCGCCACCCAGACGCTGCCGCAGTCGAAGCCGAAGACGATGGCCGTCACGGTCGTCGGCGAGCTGCGTCCCGGGGTGAGCGCCAAGGACCTGATCCTCGCGCTGATCACGCAGACCGGCACCGGCGGCGGCAACGGCCACATCGTCGAGTACCGCGGCGAGGCGATCCGCAAGCTCTCCATGGAGGGCCGGATGACGATCTGCAACATGTCGATCGAGTGGGGCGCCAAGGCCGGCATGATCGCGCCGGACGAGACCACGTTCGCCTACCTCAAGGGGCGCCGGCACGCGCCGCAGGGCGCCGACTGGGACGCCGCGGTCGCGTACTGGGAGACCCTGGTCACCGACGAGGACGCCGAGTACGACACCGAGATCATCCTGGACGCCTCGGCGATCAGCCCGTTCATCACCTGGGGCACCAACCCGGGTCAGGGCGCGGCGCTGGACGGCGTGGTGCCGGACCCGCAGGACTTCCCGGACGAGGTGGAGCGCGGCGCCGCCGAGCGCGCCCTGGCGTACATGGACCTCACCCCGGGCACCCCGTTCCGCGACGTCCCGGTCGACGTGGTCTTCGTCGGCTCGTGCACCAACGGCCGGCTGGAGGACCTGCGGGCCGCGGCCGACGTGATCCGTGGCCGCAAGGTGGCCGACGGCGTCCGGATGATGATCGTCCCGGGCTCCTACGTCGTGCGCGAGCAGGCCGAGGCCGAGGGCCTGGACAAGATCTTCACGGACGCCGGGGCCGAGTGGCGGTTCGCCGGCTGCTCGATGTGCCTGGGCATGAACCCGGACACGCTGAGCCCCGGGCAGCGCGCGGCGTCCACCTCCAACCGCAACTTCGAGGGCCGGCAGGGCAAGGGTGGGCGTACCCACCTGGTCTCGCCGCAGGTCGCCGCCGCCACCGCCGTGGTCGGCAAGCTGGCCGCCCCCGCCGACCTCTGAGCCCGGAGAGAGACCCATGGACAAGTTCGTCACCCACAGCGGCAAGGTCATGCCGCTCCGCCGTTCCGATGTGGACACCGACCAGATCATCCCGGCGGTCTATCTGAAGCGGGTCACCCGCACCGGCTTCGAGGACGGCCTCTTCAGCGCCTGGCGCGAGGACCCGGGCTTCGTGCTGCACAACCCGGCCCACGCCGGCGCCACCATCCTGGTCGCCGGGCCGAACTTCGGCACCGGCTCGTCCCGGCAGCACGCCGTCTGGGCGCTGCGCGACTGGGGCTTCAAGGTGGTGATCGCGGCCCGGTTCGGCGACATCTTCCGGGGCAACGCGCTCAAGGAGGGCCTGCTGCCGGTCCAGCTGGACCAGAAGATCGTGGAAAGCCTCTGGGACCTCGCCGAGAGCGAGCCGGAGAAGCAGATCACCGTCGACCTGGCCGAGCGGGTGGTCCGGGTGGACGACGCGGCGTACTCGTTCCCGATCGACGATTTCAGCCGCTGGCGTCTGATGGAGGGGCTCGACGACATCGGACTGACGTTGCGCCACGAGGACGCGATTAGTGCGTACGAGAAGGGTCGTCCGGCTTTCAAGCCGGTGGTCACTCTTTAAGTCCCGATCAGGAATTCGCCCCCGTCGGTGTCGCCGATGGGGGCGAATTTCGTTGGGACACAACGGATTTTTGCCACGAATGTTTGTGTCTCCAGGTCACAGGGCATACCGTGCGCGCAGAATGGCCTGCGACGGGCCAGTTCTCACGTCCGGGAGGAAACCGTGAACAAGGCCGAGCTCATTGAGGCGCTCGCCGTCAAGCTGGGCGACAGGAAGACGGCGACGATTGCGCTGGACGCGTTCATCAGTGAGGTGCAGAACGCCGTCGCCAAGGGAGACAAGGTATCCCTCACCGGCTTCGGATCCTGGGAGAAGCGGGCGCGCAATGCGCGAACCGCCCGGAATCCGCGCACCGGTGAGCCGGTGAAGGTGAAGAAGACGTCGGTCGCCGCATTCCGGCCCGGCAACACCTTCCGGGAACTGGTCGCCAGCGGGAAACCGGCGAAGGCGGCCACGGCGAAGAAGACCGCGGCGACCAAGGCCACCCCGGCCAAGTCGGCGGCGGCCACCAAGACCGCCACGGCGAAGAAGACCGCGACCCCGGCCAAGTCGGCGGCCAAGGCCACGGCCACCAAGTCGGCCGCCAGCAAGGCGACCGCCAGCAAGTCGACGGCGGCCAAGTCCACCGCGGCCAAGTCGGCGCCGGCGACGAAGACCGCCGCCAAGTCGGCGCCGGTCACCAAGGCCACCGCCGCGAAGAAGACCGCGACGACGGCCGCCACCAAGAAGACCGCGTCGACGGCCGCGAGCAAGAAGAGCACCAGCACGGCGGCGAAGAAGACGACGGCGGCGGCGAAGTCGGCTCCGGCCAAGACCTCGCCGGCGAAGAAGACGACGACCAAGGCCGCCGCGGCCAAGAAGACCACGGCGCGCAAGACCGTCACGCCGGCTCCGGCGCCGGCCCGCGCCAAGAGCGCCGCGACCGCCAAGGCCGCTTCGAACCGCAAGGCACGCTGAGCTCACGACCGGCACAGCAGAAGGCGTCCATCGTACGGTGGACGCCTTTGTGTTTGCCGCGAGCGCACCGCCTCCCGGGCCTACCGTCCGGGCATGGAACGCAGACCGCGAGGTTTGGTGGCCCGCGCGAGCCTGGCCGCGGGGCTCTTCGCGCTGGCCGTCGTGCCCGGCTGGACGCTCGGCGACCTGGCCGAGCACGCCACCGGCTGGCCGGTGCTGGACTGGCTGGTCACCTGTGGCTGGTGCGGCCTGGCGGTGGCCGGTTACGCCCCGGGCACGTCCTACCGCGCCCGGGACGGGCTGGCCGGCGCGGTTCCGCTCTACGGCTGGTACCTGGCCGGGGTGCTGAGCTGGCGGCTGGCGTTACTGCCCTATCGCGACTGGGAGCCCCGCCGCGACGAGCTGTGGCGGGCCCGCTGGCTCACCGGCGACCTGGTCGGGCACTGGCGGATCGAGCAGGTCACCAGCGCGAGGCCGCTAGCAGCGTCGCGCCGGACCAGGTGAGCAGCCAGCCGTCGCCCTTGCGGGTCCGGTACGCCTCGGCGTCGCCGTCCCCGGTCAGCCGCGCCAGCAGCGGCGGCATCAGCTTGCCCTGGCTGCACACCACCACCCGGCCGGCGGTCCGCAGCTCGGCCAGCCGCTCCTGCGCGGCCCGCAGCCGGGCCGGCAGCCCGGACGGCTCGTCCGGCTCGGCGAACGCGGTGTCCACCAGCAACGGCAGCCCGGTCGCCGCGACCACCGGCTGCAGGGTCTGCGAGCAGCGCAGCGGGGTGGCCGCGACCAGCCGCCGGGGCTGGAAGGTGGCCAGCCGCTCGGCGACCAGGCCGGCCTGCCGCTGCCCTTTCGCGCTGATCGGGCGCAGCGAGTCCGGCCCGGACCAGTGCTTGCGCTCGCCGGCGTGCGCGTGCCGGACCAGCGCCACCACCGCGGTGATCGGCGGCAGGCCGGCCACCAGGTCGAGCAGCGGGCGCTCGTCCGGATAGGTCAGCCGGCCGGCGGCCTCCCGCACCGGCAGCCAGGTGAGCTTGTCCACCTCGCCGGTGTCCTGCACCGGGCCGCTGGTGGCGGCCCGCATCAGCCAGAACCGCACGGTTTTCGGCCGCCCGTCGGGCAGCCGGTAGGCCACCTCGGGCAGCCCGAGCTCCGGGATGCCCTGTGCGCCGGTCTCCTCGGCGACCTCCCGGACCGCGGCGGCCAGGTCCGGCTCGCCGCGCTTGACGGTGCCCTTGGGCAGGCTCCAGTCGTCGTACCGGGGGCGGTGCACCAGGCAGACCTCGGGCGTGCCGTCCGGTCCGGGGCGGTAGAGCACCCCACCGGCGGCATGTACCGGCTCCGGCATCAGCTGCCCTTGATGACCCGCCGGAGCAGGGCCTCCTGCAGATGGACCTGCTTGCCGGTCGGGTCGCCGGTGTTGCGCCGCCAGACGCCGTCGCCACCCAGGTCCCAGCCCTCGGTGCCCTCGGCCATCGACAGCTCCAGCACGTTGCGCAGCTCCTCGCGGGCGGACGACATGGTCACCTTGACCAGTGCCTCGACCCGGCGGTCCAGGTTGCGGTGCATCAGGTCGGCGGAGCCGATCCAGTACTCCGCGTCGTCGCCGGCGCCGAACCGGAAGACCCGGGAGTGCTCCAGGAAACGGCCGACGATCGAGCGGACCCGGATGTTCTCCGACAGGCCGGGCACACCCGGGCGCAGCGTGCACATCCCGCGGATCACCAGGTCGATCCGGACGCCGTCCTGCGAGGCGCGGTAGAGCGCGTCCGCGGTCTCCTCGTCGACCATCGAGTTCACCTTGAACTGGACCAGCGCGTCGCCACCGGCCCGGGCGATCTTGGCCTGCTCCTCCAGCCGGTCCAGCAGGCCGCGGCGCACCCCGTGCGGGGCGACCAGCAGCCGCCGGTACGTGGTCTGCCGGCTGTACCCGGTCAGCACGTTGAACAGGTCGGTGACGTCGGCGCCCACCTCCGGGTCGGCGGTCAGCATGCCGAAGTCCTCGTAGAGCCGGGCGGTCTTCGGGTGGTAGTTGCCGGTGCCGATGTGGCAGTAGCGCCGCAGCTGGTTGCCCTCCTGCCGGACCACCAGCGCGGTCTTGCAGTGCGTCTTGAGCCCGACCAGGCCGTAGACCACGTGGCAGCCGGCCCGCTCCAGGGTGCGCGCCCAGGCGATGTTGGCCACCTCGTCGAACCGGGCCTTCACCTCGACCAGCACCACCACCTGCTTGCCGGCGGCGGCCGCGTCGACCAGCGCGTCGACGATCGGCGAGTCGCCCGACGTCCGGTAGAGCGTCTGCTTGATGGCCAGCACGTTCGGGTCGGCGGCGGCCTGCTCGATGAAGCGCTGCACGCTCGTCGAGAACGAGTGGTACGGATGGTGCACCAGGATGTCCGACTCACGCAGCCGGTTGAACACGCTGCGCGGCACCTCGCCGTCGGCCAGCTGCGGATGGGTCGCCGGGACGAAAGGGCGGTCCTTCAGGTCGTCCCGGTCGCACTCGCCGAAGACCTGCCAGAGCGCCGACAGGTCGAGCAGGCCGGGCACCCGCAGCACGTCGTGGCTGTCCATGTCCAGCTCGCGGACCAGCAGGTCGAGCACGTGGTCGCTGATCGAGGCGGCCACCTCGAGCCGGACCGGCGGGCCGAACCGGCGCTGCGCCAGCTCCCGCTCCAGGGCCTGCAGCAGGTCCTCGTCGCGGTCCTCGTCGACCTCCAGCTCGGCGTTGCGGGTCACCCGGAAGGCATGCGTCTCCAGGATCTGCATGCCCGGGAAGAGCTGGTCCAGGTGGTTCGCGATCAGGTCCTCGATGGGCAGGAAGCGCACCCCGCGGCTGTCGTTCTGCACGGTCACGAAGCGCGGGACGTTGTTCGGCACCTTGATCCGGGCGAACAGCTCCGGGTTGTCGCCGTCCGGGTAGCGCAGCGCCACGGCCAGGTTGAGCGAGCGGCTGGAGATGTACGGGAACGGGTGCGCGGGGTCCACCGCGAGCGGGGTGAGCACCGGGAACACCTGCTCCCGGAAGAAGGTGCGCAGCCGGCCCCGCTCCGGCTCGTCCAGCTCCTTCCAGCTGACCAGCTCGATGCCCTCGGCGGCCAGTTTCGGCCGGACCTCGTCGGCGAAGCAGGCGGCGTGCCGGGTGACCAGGTCGGCGGTGCGCTCGGTGATCATCTCGATCTGCTGCCGCAGCGGGGAACGGTCACCGCCGCGCACCGGCAGACCGGCGCTCAACCGGCGCTTCAGCCCGGCGACCCGGACCATGTAGAACTCGTCCAGGTTGCTCGCGAAGATCGCCAGGAACTTGGCCCGCTCCAGCAGCGGGGTGCCCGGGTCCTCGGCGAGCGCCAGCACCCGCGCGTTGAAGTCGAGCCAGGACAGCTCGCGGTTGGCGAACCGGTCGTCCGGGAGGTAGTAGCCCTGGTCCGGGTCCTCCGCCAGGGCCGGCTCGGGCTGCACCGGCGTCTCCGCCGGTTTGGATTTCGGCACGACAACCTCCACCACGGGCTTGACCGGTTCAGCTACATCGACGGCGCCGGCAGGCGTACGCGGGAGAAAGCGGCCGTTCGGGCCACGCCGGCGGGTCTCGGGGGTCCGGGGCGGGGTCTGCATGCGTCCATCATTGCCGGTCCGGGCGGAACGTGAAACGAACTAAGCAATGATCAACTCAGGCGATTCCAGGAATTGACAAACGGTTCACCACACCGTCCGGTTGCGCCTCGATCGACACCCGCTGGCCGAGCCGCAGCAGCCGCAGCCCGGAGCGGCCGAACGCGGCTGCCCCGAAGGCCAGCTCAGAGCCGTCGTCGAGGAGCAGCGTGCCACTGCGGGTGCCGGGGTCGAAGGTGGCGATGGTGCCCTGCATGCCAGAGACGCTACCTGGCGCAGGCGGCCGGCGTGCACGCCTGGCTGAGTCCGACATCACGCAGCAGTGCCCGGGTCCGCCCGCCGGCCCCCAGCCGGAGCACGGTGTCCAGGTCACCGGCGGTGTCCACGTCCTGCCGCAGGCCCGGCCAGTCCCCGCTCAGCGGGGTCGCGCCGGAGGCCCGATGGGCGGCCGCCGAGCCCGGGCCGAACCACGGGTCGAGCGGCATCCGCGGCGGGACGGCCAGCAGCACCGTGCCGGTCCCGGCCGCGTCCGGCACGAAGGCCCGCCCGGAGACGGCGGCGAGGGCCGCGTCGAGCTGCTCCGGCCGCAGGGCGGGCAGGTCCCCGGTGAGCACCGCGCGGTGCGCGGCCGGGCCGGCCACCTCGTCGGCGCCGAAGCGCAGCGCCGCGTTCAGCCCGGCGCCCGGGTCCGGCGCCACCTTGGCGCCCAGGCCGCGGACGACGCCGGCCACCACCGGGTCGTCGGTGACCACGATCAGCCCGGCCACTGTGGTGGCGTTCAGCACAGCGGTCGCGGTGTCGCCCAGCATGGCGAGCACGAGATCGGGATGCCGGTCCTCGGCCACCGCCCCGCGCAGCCGGCTCTTCGCCGCGTCCAGCCGTTTGACCGGGATCACCGTCATCCAATTCCGCACAGGCACCCGCCCAGTCTGCAATACACACGGCTTCGCTTCGCTCCGCGGCGAGCCGCCGGGTCACCGAATAGATCTCCATCTCACCGGCGGAGACTTGCCAAAGTTACTGGTAATACCCCTACCTGGTACGGCGGGCTGGGAGGGGGCATGATTTCGTCGCAGGTGCACGGGCGACGTGGTCGCCGATCGAGGGACGGGGGATGCCGTGGCGCAGCACAGGCTCGGATTCTGGCAGCGTTTCGCGGTGATGCTGGTGGTTCCCGTCATGACCGTCTGGACGAAGCGCACCTGGCTCGGGATGGAGAAGCTCCCGAAGTCGGGTGGTGTGATCCTCGTCCCCAACCACGTGTCGCACTTCGACCCGCTGGTCGTGGCGCACTACATCTACAAGGCCGGCCGCTGGCCCCGGTTCCTCGGCAAGGCCAGCATCTGGCGGGTGCCGGTCATCGGGCCGCTCCTGGTCCGGACCAAGCAGGTCCCGGTCGAGCGGGGCAGCGTGGAGGCGGTGAAGTCGCTGGAGACCCTGGTCCAGGCGCTGAACGAGGGCGGCGCCGTGGTGATCTACCCGGAGGGCACCACCACCCGCAGTCCCGACCTGTGGCCGATGCGCGGCAAGACCGGCGCGGCCCGGCTGGCCCTGCTCACCGGCGCCCCGGTGATCCCGATCGCGAACTGGGGCGCGCAGACGGTGTTCGACCCGCGTACCAACAAGCTGAAAGCGACCCGGGCGGCCGTCACGGTCACCACCGGCGACCCGGTCGACCTGAGCCGCTGGTCCGGCGCCGAGCCGACCCGCCAGGTGCTCGACGAGATGACCGAGAAAATCATGCTGGACGTCCGGGACCTGCTCGGCACGATCCGCGACGGCGAACCGCCGGCGCTCTACGACCGGCCCGCCCGGCGGGCCTCGACCTCGGAGGACGCGTCATGAAGGCGGCCGTCATCGGATCCGGAGCCTGGGGCACCGCGTTCGCCAAAGTGCTCGGCGACGCCGGCTCGGAGGTGACCATGCGGGCCCGCCGCGAGGCGGTCGCCGCGGAGATCCGCGAGCAGCACGGCAACGAGGGCTCGCTGCCCGGCATCCGGCTGTCCAAACTGGTCACCGCGACCACCGACCTGGCCGAGGCGGTGGACGGCGCCGAGCTGATCGCGATCGCCGTGCCGTCCCAGACGCTGCGCGGCAACCTGGCCGACTGGGCCGGCTTCTTCCCCTCCGACGCCACCGTCGTCTCCCTGATGAAGGGCATCGAGCTGGGCACGCTCAAGCGGATGAGCGAGGTGATCGTGGAGACCGCCGGCGTCGCGCCGGAGCGGGTCGTGGTGGTCTCCGGCCCCAACCTGGCCCCGGAGATCGCCGCCGACCAGCCCACCGCCACCGTGGTGGCGTGCACCGACGAGGACCGCGCCCGGCAGGTGCAGCACGCCCTCGCCACCCCGTACTTCCGCCCCTACACCAGCGACGACGTGCTCGGCTGCGAGCTCGGCGGCGCGGTGAAGAACGTGATCGCGCTGGCCTACGGGATGGCCTCGGCGATCGGCCTCGGCGACAACACCAAGGCCTCGCTGATCACCCGGGGGCTGGCCGAGACGTCCCGGCTCGGGGTGGCGCTCGGCGCCGACCCGCTCACCTTCGCCGGCCTGGCCGGGCTCGGCGACCTGGTCGCCTCCTGCTCCTCCCGGCTGTCCCGGAACCGGACGTTCGGCGAGCACCTGGGCCGCGGCGAGAGCCTGGAGCAGGCCCAGGCGGCCACCCGGCAGACCGCCGAGGGCGTGAAGAGCTGCCTGTCCATCCGTGACCTGGCCCGCGCGCACGGCGTCGAGATGCCGATCGTCGAGCAGGTGGAGAAGGTGTGCCACGAGGGCGCCGACCCGCGGGTCGCGGTGAAACTGCTGATGACACGAGAGATGAAACCCGAGTGAGCTATTCCGACGGCACCCGTTCCGTTCACGCCGGCCTGCCGGAGCCCGTTGTCGGGGAGCCGTTCCTGCCCGGCCCGGTCTTCGCCGCGCCCTACCACCTCGACCCGGTGAGCGGGCCTGGCCGGCACGGCTACGCCCGTACCGAGCAGCCCACCCGGGAGGCGCTGGAGGCGGCCATCGGCGAGCTGGAGGGTGGGCCGGCGCTGGCCTTCGCCAGCGGCCAGGCGGCGATCAGCGCGATGCTGCTCGCGCTGGTCAAGGCGGGGGACCGGGTCGCGCTGCCCGGTGACGGCTATTTCCCGGTACGCGCGTTCGCCCGCGGCGCACTGGCCGACCTGGGCGTGGACAGCGTGCTCGTACCGACCGCCGGGCCGTACCCGGACCTCGCCGGGCTGCGGCTGGTGATGCTGGAGACCCCGGCCAACCCCGGCCTGGACGTCGCCGACATCGCCGCCCTGGCGGACGCCGCGCACGCCGCCGGGGCGCTGCTCGCGGTCGACAACACCGCGGCCACCCCGCTCGGGCAGAACCCGCTCGCGCTCGGCGCCGACCTGGTCGTGGCGTCCGGCACCAAGGCCCTGACCGGTCACTCCGACCTGCTGCTCGGCTACGTCGCGACCCGCGACCCGGCACTGCTAGAGAAGATCGAGACGTGGCGGAAGCTGACCGGCGGCGTGCCCGGCGCGTTCGACTGCTGGCTCGCCCACCGCTCGATGGCCACCATGGACCTGCGCCTGGCCCGGCAGACCGCCAACGCGGCCGCCCTCGCCGAGCTGCTCGCCGGCCGCTCCGACGTGACCGGGGTGCGCTGGCCCGGGCTGCCCACCGACCCGTCGTACCCGGTCGCCAGCAAGCAGATGCGCCGCATCCCCGGCATCGTCGCGTTCGACCTGGGCAGCGCCGAGCGGGTGGCCCGCTTCCTGGACGCCGCGAAACTGGTGTTCGCGGCCACCTCGTTCGGCGGTGTGCACACCACGGCCGACCGCCGGGCCCAGTTCGGCGACGACACCGCCCCCGGCTTCGTCCGCTTCTCCTGCGGCATCGAGGACACCGAGGACTTGATCGCCGACGTCACCCGGGCGCTGGACGCCTCCCGGTGACCCCGGCTCGCAGCCCAGTGACCCCGGTCCGCTTCCCGGTGACCCCGGTCGACAGCCCGGTGACCTCGGCTCGCTTCCCGGTGACCCCGGTCGACAGCCCGGTGACCTCGGCTCGCCTCCCGGTGACCCCGGTCCGCAGCCCAGTGACCTCGGCTCGCCTCCCGGTGACCCCGGTCCGCAGCCCGGTGACCCCGGCTCGCCTCCGGGTGACCCCTATCCGCAGCGGCCCAGAGGTCGCCGTCCGATGACGTCCTGGAACACCTTCAGCGGGGACGAGGTCGCGGCCCTGACCCAGGGCAACAGCTTCTTCGCGGCGCCGGGCGAGCGAGACTGCCCGGCCTGCGGGGAGCGGCGCCTGCGCGCCTACTTCACCGCCCCGGCCAACGCCCGCCGCCCCACCCTGGTCAGCTACGCCTGGTGCACCGCCTGCGGCAAGTTCGTCGGCACCCGCGCCAAGCACCCGGAGGGCTTGATCTTCTCCGATCCGCTCGCGGCCCTGCCGGCCACCGAACGCCGCGAGCTGGAACGCAGCCTGACCGGCTTCCTCGCCCACCTGGACCAGCTCTGGGACGACGGCGTCCTGCCGCAGACCTTCGCCGCCTGACGTCCGTCCCGTTGTCCACAGCCCGAAGTTGTCCACAGGCCGCCAGCGAAGCCACCCTCCTTCTCGCCACACTGTCCAGGGATGGTCCCCCTGGGAGGGCGGGCTGTGAGCGGGGCGGGCTGTGAGCGGGGCGGGCTGTGAGCGGGGCGGGCTGTGAGCGGGCTGGGCCGTGGACGGGGCGGGGCCGTGGACGGGGCGGGGCCGTGGACGGGGCGGGGCCGTGGACGGGGCGGGGCCGTGGACGGGGCGGGGCCGTGAGCGCGGCGGACTGTGAGCGCGGCGGGTGGAGAGCGCGGTGAGCCGGGACTCGAGCGGGCCATGGGTGCGGCGGGTGGGGAGCGCGGTGAGCCGGGACTCGAGCGGGCCATGGGCGCGGCGGGTGGGGAGCGCGGTGAGCCAGGAGCCCGGTGAGCCGGGACCCGAGCGGGCCGGGAGCGCTGTGAAGTGACCGAGGGGGCCGGCGGACCCGCACGACACGCGTTGCGGTCGTGCGGGGGCCGGGCCTCGCGGGCCGATTGCCACGGGGCTCCGAGTCGTACCGGAAAAGGTCTTTGAATGTGTTTGTGGTGTCGCGGCAGCGGAACGGGTGCGTGGGGTGGTGTCGCGGCACCCGGATGAGCTGGTCGGTCAGCGGGAGACGAGGCGGGGGTCAGCGGGAGACGAGCTGGGTCAGCGGGAGACGAAGTCGTGTAGCCAGTTCTGGGGGACCGGCTGGGTGGGGGTGGCGCCGATGCGGCGGAGGGCCTCGCCCGGACGGATGCCGAGGAGGGCCAGGGTCATCGTGGCCAGGAGGGTCGTGCGGCCGAGTTCGGCGCTCGACTGGGTGACGACGAAACGGCCGGAACGGACCTCGCGGGCCAGCCGGGTGGCCAGCGCGACCATCTCGGTGGCCTCGCGGCGCGGGGCCGTCCCGTCCGGATCGGGGTAGGCGATCAGCTCGATCCCGGCGTGGTCCGGCGTGCCCGGGTGGTGGCGCGCGCTGCAGACCAGGACCTGGACGCCGGCCCGGGCCAGCGCGGCCAGTTCCGGCGGTGACCACGGCTCGTCACGAGGGTGGGCCATCGTGGCCAATTGGCCCGGCCCCGGACCCGCGATCACGTGGAGTGCTGGACCCATGAACTGTTCGTCTCCCCCTGCCTTGGCAGCGGCCGCCGCGATCCCATATCTGGCTTACGCAGAGTAGGGTCACCCCCGGCAAGCCCGCTAGCGAGAGGCGCAGAGAAGAGTGACAACCCCCCGGAAGACCCGTGTCGCGATCGTGTTCGGCGGCCGCAGCACTGAGCACGCCATTTCCTGCGTGAGCGCGGGGGCCATCCTGGGTGCGCTGGACCCCGATCAGTACGAGACGGTGCCGGTCGGAATCACCCGGGAGGGTCGCTGGGTGCTTGCCGCGGGCGACCCGTCCCAGCTCGCCATCGCCGGTTCGCGACTGCCCGAGATCACCGCCGGCTCCGGCAACGCGGTGGTGCTCGCCGCCGACCCGACCGCCACCGAGCTGATCGTCCGGGACCCGGCCGACGGTGTCTCCGAGCTGGCCGGGGTGGACGTGGTCTTCCCGGTGCTGCACGGCGCCTACGGCGAGGACGGCACGATCCAGGGGATGCTGGAGATGGCCGGGATTCCGTACGTGGGGGCGAACGTGTTCGCGTCGGCGGCGGCGATGGACAAGGAGTTCACCAAGAAGCTGGCGGCCGCCGAGGGCATCCCGGTCGGGCCGTACGCGGTGCTGCGCGCCGGCGTCGAGCTCGCCGAGGCGGACAAGGAGCGGCTCGGCCTGCCGGTCTTCGTGAAGCCGTCGCGGGCCGGCTCGTCCACCGGGATCACCAAGGTCACCGACTGGGCCGACCTGGACGCGGCGATCGCCAAGGCCCGGGAGATCGACCCGAAGGTGCTGGTCGAGGCCGCGATCGTGGGTCGCGAGATCGAGTGCGGGGTGATCGAGGGGGAGGCCGGCGGGGCGCCCGAGGCGTCGCTGCTCGCCGAGATCCACATGGACGACGCCGACTGGTACGACTTCGAGACGAAGTACCTGGTCGGCAGCCGCTCCACGATCCCGGCCGAGCTCTCCCCGGAGCTGACCAAGCAGGTCCGGGAGTACGCGCTGCGCACCTTCACCGCGCTGGACTGCGCCGGCCTGGCCCGGGTCGACTTCTTCGTCACAGCTGACGGCGAGATCTTCCTCAACGAGATCAACACCATGCCGGGGATGACGCCGACCTCGATGTTCCCGCAGATGTGGGCGGCCACCGGGCTGGAGTACCCGAAGGTGGTGGACCGGCTGATCCGGACCGCCCTGCGGCGCGGCACCGGCCTGCACTGACCGCCGCGGGTCAGGGCTTGCAGCCGCTCGGCACGCCCTTGGTGATCGACTTGTCGGTCTCGACCACGATGTCGGAGAACTCGTTCGCCCACTGGGCCCGCTTGTCGTAGGCCGCCGGCACCACCACCCGCACCGGGACCTCACGGTCCAGCGTGGTGAACGTGGTCTGCTCGGCGGTCTCCGCGTAGTGCCAGCACACCCTGTTCATCAGGAGCACGTCGGCGACCAGCGGCACGCACGTCCCGGACGTGTCGTTCACCGTGGTGCACATGGTGAGCGGCGGGACGCCACAGGAGACGGTGATCGGCGGCTCGCCGTACGCCGCGTTCTGCTCCGGGCCGGCGCTGACCTTGCGGGCCGGCAGGTTGCGGATCTGGGTGGGCAGCTGCGAGGTGACCGCCAGGCAGACCTGCGCCGAGCGCCCGGTGAGCGCGGGCGCGGCGACCTCGACCGCCGTGCTGGGCACGGCGATCGGGCCACTCGCCACCGGTGCCGGGTCGGCCTCCGGATCCGGTTTGACCATGAAGAAGGCGACGAGCCCCACGATCAGCACCACCGGTACGGCCACCGCGGTCGCCCAGATGGCGGCGATCCGAGTGGTGTTGTCCGGCTTCTTCTCCCCGGTCTCGGGGCTGCCCTGCGGGGTGTCGACGTCGACCATGGTTCAGAGGTTTACCACGGAGCAGGTGAGTGTCCGGGTGATACCCGGCACGTACTGGACTTTGCTCACAATCAGGCTGCCGAGCTCGTCGACGGTGTGTGCCTCGGTGAGCACGACGACGTCGTACGGCCCGGTGACCGCGTCGACCCGGACCACTCCGGGAATTTTCTCGATCGCGGCGGCCACGTCACGGGCCTTCCCGACCTCCGTTTGAATGAGGATGTATGCCTGGACCACGATCCGACTCCTATCCGCCACCGCGTCGGTGATCCCCGGTCGTGAAACTACCGTACGAAGCGGCCCGGCAGCGGGCCGCCATCATCGAAGGACGTGGACGTGAGTATCGCAGAGTCCGGTGAATTCGGACTGATAGGTCGAATCGTGTCACGTCTCGACGCGGGTTCGGCCACTTTGCTCGGGCCCGGCGACGATGCCGCCGTGGTGCGCGCGGCCGACGGCCGGGTGGTCGCCTCCACCGACGTGCTCGTCGAGGGGCGGCACTTCCGCCGGGACTGGTGCGGGCCGGCTGACGTCGGGCACCGGGCCGCCGCGGCGAACCTGGCCGACATCGCGGCGATGGGCGCCACCCCGACCGCGCTGCTGGTCGCCCTCTGCGTGCCGGCCAGCCTGGACGCCTCCTGGGCCGAGGGGCTGGCCGACGGGCTGACCGCGGAGGCCGCGCGCTGCGGCGCGAGCGTGGTGGGCGGGGACATGTCGGCCAGCCCGACGCTCACCGTCGCGGTCACCGCGCTGGGCGACCTGGGCGGCCTGGACCCGGTCCGCCGCAGCGGCGCCCAGCCGGGCGACCTGCTCGCGCTGGCCGGCCGGGTCGGTCACGCGGCGGCCGGGTACACCGTGCTGTCCCGCGGCTTCCGGACGCCGAAGATGCTGGTCGAGGCGTATCGCCGGCCGGAGGTCCGGTACGCCGCCGGACCGGAGGCGGCCAAGCTCGGCGCCACCTCGATGATCGACGTGTCGGACGGGCTGCTGCAGGACGTCGGGCACCTGGCGGCGGCCAGCGTGGTCGGGATCGACATCCGGACGGACGCCTTCGAGGTGCCCGATCAGATGCGGGACGCGGCCACGGCGCTCGGGGTCGACCCGTACCAGTGGATCCTGGCCGGTGGCGACGATCACCCGTTGGCCGCCACCTTCCCGGCCGGGACCCGGCTGCCGGACGGCTGGCTCGAGATCGGCTCGGTGCACGACGGCGCCGGCGTCACCGTGGACCGCAAGCCGTGGACCGGGGCCGTGGGCTGGGATCACTTCCGCTGACTACGCTGGCGCGGTGGTTGAGTTCAAGATCAGATCGGCTCGGTTCGACGAGCCGGAGGTGGTGGAGCTGGTCGCGCAGAACATGCGGGACCTCTCCGAGCGGTACGGCGGCACCGGCGACGACACCCCGATCGCGGCGGCCGACTTCCTCCCGCCGGACGGCGACTTCCTGGTGGCCGTCCGGGTCGGGGACGGCCGCCTGGTGGCCAGCGCGGGCTGGCGGCGGCACGGCTCGGACGCCGAGCTGAAGCGGATGTTCACGCTGGCCGAGGCGCGGGGGCGGGGCGTGGCCCGGCGGATGCTGGCCGCGGTCGAGGAGTCGGCGCGGGCCGCCGGGTGCTCCCGGGTGATCCTGGAGACCGGGGACCGGCAGCCGGAGGCGATCGCCCTGTACGAGTCCGCGGGATATCAGCGGATCGAGGACTTCGGGTACTACGCCGGCCACGAGGGCGTGCTGTCGTACGCGAAGAAGATCTAGGAACGACAGAGAGCCGCTTCACCCCGGGGGGCGAAGCGGCTCTCCACAAGCTGAGCTCAGGCGCGGGTGACCTTGCCGGCCTTGATGCACGAGGTGCAGACCTTGAGCTTCTTGGTGGTCCCGCCACCGGCCGGGGTGCGCACCGACTGGATGTTCGGGTTCCAGCGGCGGTTGGTCCGCCGGTGCGAGAAGGACACGTTGTGGCCGAAGCCCGGTCCCTTGCCACAGACGTCGCACACGCTAGCCACGGGATACTCCTGGGTTTGAAGAAAAAACTTGATGGCGCCCAGGGAAGACTCGCCTAGGCAACCCGGCGAGCTTACCCGACCGGGTGGGCGGACAGCCAATCGCCCCCGGTCAGGGTGCGTGCCCCGCGATTGTCAGGGGTGGTTAGTACGATTTTCGCGTGCTGGAGACCCTCGATGCCGCCGCCGTGCACCGCTGGTGCGACGGTGGGCTGGAGGCGCTCCGTGCCCACCAGCGTGAGATCGACGACCTGAATGTCTACCCGGTCCCCGACGGTGACACCGGGACCAACCTGGTGCTCACCCTGGCCGCCGCCCAGGAGGCGGTGGCGTCGGCGCTGCACGAGGAGCCGCGCACCCCGCTCGGCCGGCTGATGGCCCGGATGGCCCGCGGCGCCCTGCTCGGCGCCCGGGGCAACTCGGGGGTGATCGTCTCGCAGATCCTCCGCGGCATGGCCGACTCGTTCGCCAGCGCGGTCGCGGTCCGCGGCGCCGAGCTGGCCCGGGCGCTGCGCGAGGCCACCGACGCGGCCTACGCGGCCGTCGCGCGGCCGGTGGAGGGCACCGTGCTCTCGGTGGTCGCGGCCGCGGCCGAGGGCGCCGGCCGGATCAAGTCCGACAGCCTGATCACGGTGGCGCGGGCGGCGGCCAAGGCCGCCGCCGAGGCGCTCGACCGGACGCCGCAGCAGCTCCCGGTGCTGGCCCGGGCCGGGGTGGTGGACGCCGGTGGGCGCGGGCTCTGCCTGCTGCTGGACGCCCTGGTCGACACCGTGGAGGAGGTCGAGTTCGCGCCACCGCCGCCGCTGCCCGCCGTCGACAAGCCGGCCCGGGAGGCGGAGCCCTGCGAGGGCCACGGCTATGAGGTGCAGTTCCTGCTCGACGCCGAGGCGGCGGCGGTCGAGCAGCTCCGGGCCGCGCTGGCCGACCTGGGTGACTCGCTCGTCGTGGTCGGCGACCCGCCCACGTGGAAGGTGCACGTCCACGTCCCGGCCGCGGCGATCGGCCCGGCCGTCGAGGCGGGCGTGGTGGCCGGCCGGCCTTATCAGATAAGTGTCACCCCGCTCACCGAGAAGCGGCCCGCCACCGAGGCGCGTGGCGCCGTCGTGGTCGCCGCCGGCGACGGGCTGACCGCGCTCTTCGAGGCCGAGGGCGCCGTGGTGGTCGGCCGCAACCCGTCCACCGCCGAGATGCTGGCCGCCGTGCACGCCTGCGGGGCCGCGTCGGTCGTCCTGTTGCCCAATGACGCCAACACACACGCCGTCGCGGTCTCCGCGGCCCGCGAGGCGGAGGCGGCCGGCGTGCACGTCAGCGTGGTGCCGACCCGCTCCCCGGTGCAGGCGCTGGCCGCGCTCGCGGTGCGTGACCACAGTCGCCCGTTCGCCGACGACGTGATCGCGATGGCCGAGGCGGCCGGCGCCTGTCGCTACGGCGAGGTCTGCACCGCCCAGCGCGACGCCCTGACCGTGGCCGGCCCGTGCCGTGCCGGCGACCTGCTCGGCCTGGTCGACGGCGAGGTGCACGTGATCGGCACCGATCTCACCGACGTCAGCCACCGCCTGCTCGACCGGATGCTCGGCGGCGGCGGCGAGCTGGTCACCCTGGTCCTCGGCGCCGACGCGTCCCCCGAGCTGGAGGGCGACCTGCGCGGTCACGTGCACCGCACCTGGCCGTTCATCGAGCTGCAGTGCTACGCCGGCGGCCAGCCCCGTTACCACCTGTTGGCAGGAGTCGAATGACCACGACCGACACCCGTCTGGACAAGGTGCTCGGCGCCAAGACGGCCAAGGCTCTCGCCGAGCACCTGGATCTGCACACCGCGGGTGACCTGATCTACCACTTCCCGCGGCGCTACGACGAGCGCGGCGAGCACACCGACCTGCGCCAGCTGCAGGTCGGCGAGCAGGTCACGGTGCTGGCCCAGGTGCAGGGGATCGGTGTCAAACCGATGCGGGCGCGCAAGGGCAACATGCTCGAGGTGACCATCGGGGACGGCTCCGGGGCCACCCTCACCTGCACCTTCTTCAACCAGGCGTGGCGCGAGCGGGAGCTGCTGCGCGGCCGGTGGGGGCTGTTCGCCGGCAAGGTCACCGAGTTCCGCGGCAAGCGCCAGCTGAACGGCCCGGCCTATCAGCTGCTCAAGGCGGACGCCACGCAGGACGAGGCGGCCGAGGAGATCGAGGAGTTCGCCGGCGCGCTGATCCCGGTCTACCCGGCCGCCGAGAAGGTGCCGACCTGGGTGATCGCCAAGTGCGTGCGGACCCTGCTGGACACCTTCGAGCCGCCGGCCGACCCGATGCCCGCCGCGGTCCGGGCGAAACGGAACCTGGTCGGCATCGGCACCGCGCTGCGCGAGATCCACCGCCCCAGCTCGGAGGCCGCGCTCTACTCGGCGAAACACCGGCTGAAGTGGGACGAGGCGTTCGCCGTGCAGCTGACCCTGGCGCAGCGCCGGGCCCGGGCCGCGGCCGCGCCCGGCACCGCCCGCCCGCGGGTCGAGGGCGGCCTGCTGGACAAGTTCGACGCCGGCCTGCCCTATGAGCTGACCGAGGGCCAGGCGTCGGTGGGCGAGGAGATCGCCGCCGACCTGGCCCGGGCGCACCCGATGCACCGGCTGCTGCAGGGCGAGGTCGGCTCCGGCAAGACGCTGGTCTCGGTGCGCGCGATGCTGCAGGTGGTGGACGCCGGTGGGCAGGCCGCGCTGCTCGCTCCCACCGAGGTGCTGGCCACCCAGCACTATCGCGGGATCAGCGCGCAGCTGGGCGCCCTGGGCCGGGCCGGCGAGCTGGACGGCGACCCGGCCGGGACGCAGCTCACCCTGGTGACCGGCTCGCTGGGCGCGGCGGCCCGGCGTGCGGCGCTGGCCAAGGTCGCCGACGGGACCGCCGGCATCGTCGTGGGGACCCACGCCCTTCTGTACGAAGGGGTCGACTTCCGTGATCTCGGCCTGGTGGTCGTGGACGAGCAGCACCGGTTCGGGGTGGAGCAGCGGGACGCGTTGCGGGCCAAGGCGGCCCGTCCACCGCATGTGCTGGTGATGACCGCCACGCCGATCCCGCGGACGGTGGCGATGACCGTCTACGGGGACCTGGAGACGTCGGTGCTCTCCCAGCTGCCCCGGGGCCGGTCGCCGATCGCCTCACACGTGGTCCCGGCGCTGGAGCGGCCCGCCTATCTCGACCGCGCCTGGAAACGGGTGAAGGAGGAGGTCGCGGCCGGTCATCAGGCCTATGTCGTCTGCCCCCGGATCGGCGAGGGGCCGGAGGACGAGGAGAAGCCGCCGACGGACGACGAACCCGCGCGGCGCCCTCCGCTGGCCGTCACCGAGGTGCTCCCCGCTCTCCAGCAGGAATATCTGAAGGGTCTGCGGATCGAGATGCTGCACGGCAAGATGCCGCCGGACGAGAAGGACGCGGTGATGCGCCGGTTCGCCGCCGGCGACGTGGACGTGCTGGTCGCCACGACGGTGATCGAGGTCGGCGTCGACGTGCCGAACTCCACCGTCATGATCATCATGGATGCCGACCGGTTCGGCGTCTCCCAGCTGCACCAGCTGCGCGGCCGGGTGGGCCGTGGCTCGGCGCCCGGCATCTGCCTGCTGCACACCGAGGCGGTGGAGGGCTCGGCGGCCCGCGAGCGGCTGGACGCGGTGGCCTCCACCACCGACGGCTTCAAGCTCTCCGAGATCGACCTGGAGCAGCGCCGGGAGGGTGACGTGCTGGGCGCGTCGCAGTCCGGCAAGCACTCGCACCTGCGGCTGCTGTCGCTGCTGCGCGACGAGAAACTGATCAAGGAGGCCCGGGTCGAGGCGGCCGAGCTGGTCGGCGACGACCCCGACCTGACCGGGCACCCGGCGCTGGCCGCCTCGGTGGCCGCGCTGGTCGACGAGGACCGCGCCGAGTACTTGGAGAAAGGATGATCGTCCACCTCTGCCCACGGTCGGTGTGGGAGTCGGTTGCGGACCGTTATGCCGGGGACACGCTGGCGACCGAGGGGTTCATCCACTGCTCGGATCCGGAGTGGGTGCACGTGCCGGCGACGCTGCGGTTCCGCGGGCGGACCGACCTGGTGCTGCTGGAGATCGACGAGGCGAGGCTGGACGTTCCGGTGGTCTGGGAGGACGGGAGTCCGCCGGACCCTTCGGGCCGCCAGTTCCCGCATGTCTACGGGACGTTGCCGGTCGCCGCGGTGGTGGCCGTGCGCGAGTTCCCGCCGTTGCCGGACGGCTCCTTCGCGCCCTTCCAGCCCTGATCCTCCCGGCCTTCGTGAGGGCAACGAAAAGGCGCGCCGACCTTTCGGTCGGCGCGCCCGTTCAGTTCAGTGCGCGGTAGCTGTCGCTATCAGGCGGTGAACTTGGTCTTGCGACGGCGAGCGATGAAGAACATCGCCACACCGCCACCGAGCAGCAGGATCGCGATGCCCGCGATGCTGCCGGCGGCGGCACCGGTCACCGGCAGGGACGGCTCGTCGCTGGCCACCGGGGTGGTGGAGACCGACGCGCTCGGGGTGGCGCTGGGGGTGCTGCAGTCGATCTCCTTGACCGCGAGCTTGAGCGGCTCCATCTTGATGCCGTCGTAGGAGACAGTCGCGAACTTCGCCTCAGTCAGCTTGAAGGTCGCCTTCTCCTCGGCGCCGGCCTTGACCGTGACGGTCTTGGTCTCGTCGCCGTAGGTCACCTTGGCGGTCGCCGTGGTGACGTCCTTCGGGTTGTCGATGACGACAGTCACGTTGGTGCAGTCGTTCTCGACGGTGACGGCCGGCAGCGCGCAGTTCTCGGGACGGCTCCAGCTGTAGGTCTTCTCCTCCAGGCCCGGGGCGCTGACCTTCACGTCACCGGCGCCGGCCGGGACGGTGAGGGTGTCGGCCTTGCCGGCGGCGACGGTCACGGTCTTGGTCTCGTTGCCGTACTTGACGGTGAAGGTGACGTCGTACTTGCCGAACTTGCCGTTGTTGGACAGGTTCAGCGTCAGGTCACCGACGCAGGAGGAGACGGGGGCGACGGCCGGGGTGGTGCAGGCCTTGGTGCCGCCGTTGTACCAGGCACGCGGACCCTTGGAGCGCGCGCCGAGACCGGAGCTCTCGCCCAGCTTGGTGGTGCCGTAGCGAGCGCCGTTCTTCTCCATCGGCGTGATGACCTTGTCGCCGAAGAACAGGTCGACCTGGGTGTTGCAGTCCGGCGCCTCAACCTCGAGGTCGACAGAGCCCTGCTTGTCGGAGATGGTCTTGGTCTGGCTCTGGTACTCGTACTGCGGCCAGTTGTCGCCCTTGAGGTCGTTCGGCTGCGGCGTGAAGTACGAGACCAGGGTGACCGGCTCCTCGCGGCAGAGCCGCGACTTGGAGTCCAGCGTCACAGTGGCCTTCCACTTGCCGTCCACCAGCGCGAAGGTGTGCGTGAACGCCGTCTTGTTGAAGTCGCACTCGCCGCCGGTGTTGTCCTCGCCGCAGCCCTTGACCAGCTCAACCGTCTCGCTGTCGGAGCTGCTGCCTTTCCACCCCGGCCACTTCGCCGTGAACGACAGCGTGGCGCTGTCCTTGGCGTCGACCGTCTGGGTGAAGACGGCCTTACCCAGGATGGTCTGGCTCCACTTGCCGTACTGCTTCTGCGCCTTGGGCAGGAGGTAGCCCTTGGTGAGTTCGTGCCCGTTCGTGTCGACGGGCGTGGTGCCCGCCGGGATCACAAGGTCGTCGAGGGTGGCGTCGGTTTCCCAGTCGTTGGTGATCGTCCAGGTGACGACGTTCTTGCCAGAGGCACAGGCGGCGACGCCCTTGATGGCGGCGCTGTGGGCGCTGGCGGGGGCGGCGATGGCCACGACACCCGTCAGACCGACCACCGCACCCGCGAGGAGCGTCGCGGTGCGGCGAAGTGATGACTTGAGTTTCACGCCTTCTCCTGCGGAGGGGAACAGGGGGACTCACAGGAAGAGAAACGGAGACCGCTGTGGATGGGCAGTCGGTCTGCGACGACACCTCCCCGCGTCGTCGTGTCGGCGGCGTACCGACGACACAGCGGCGTTGACCTTAGCCACGTCCCAGCGTCAGCGAAACAATTAAGCGCCCTCCAAGGGTGTTGATGCGCATCTGAGATCTTCGTTGAACGGTATGGAATCTCGGGAATGCGCTGCGTGTACGAACAAGCCTGCAATTGCGGCTAAATCGCACGGCGGTGAGCAATGCCCGAGGACCCCATGGGACGGTTCATAGTGGGCGGCGGGGATGGGCGCCCGATCTCTGGCGTAGCGTCTTGCTGTGCTTGTGAGGAACTACGGCGGGCGCCGATGACCAGGATCATCGCGGGGGCCCACGGCGGCCGGCGGCTGCAGACTCTGTTCGGGGCGAACACCCGGCCCACATCGGACCGGGTCCGGGAGGCGTTCTTCAGCGCCCTGGACTCGATGACCGATCTGTCCGGTGCGCGGTTCGCTGACCTGTACGCCGGATCCGGCGCGGTCGGCCTGGAGGCGTTGTCCCGCGGGGCAGAACACACTCTTCTGGTCGAATCGGACGCCAAGGCGGCCCGGGTGATCCGGGAGAACATGGCGATGCTCAAAGTGGCCGGCTCGGCACGCCTGGTCACCTCGAAGGTGCTGCAGGTGCTCGCCGATCCGCCGGCCGGGGGACCGTACGACGTGGTCTTCGCCGATCCGCCCTACGCCCTGGGTAGCGACGAGGTCGACGCTGTGCAACAGGGACTGCTGGCCGGCGGCTGGTTGGCGCCGGACGCCGTGGTGGTCTTCGAGAGATCCCGCCGAACAGGACCGCTGACCTGGGTGGACGGGCTCGCCGAGGATCGCTCCCGGCGGTACGGGGACACTACTCTTTGGTACGGTCGCCGATCATGAGACGAGCGGTGTGTCCCGGCTCCTTCGACCCGGTCACGAACGGTCACCTCGACATCGTCGGGCGGGCCAGCCGGCTGTTCGACGAGGTGATCGTCGGGGTCCTGATCAACCAGTCGAAGTCCGGCCTGTTCGCGGTCGAGGAGCGGCTGGAGATGCTCAGCGAGGTGACCGCCCCGTACCAGAACGTCCGGGTGATGGCCTTCCACGGGCTGCTCGTCGACTTCTGCCGGGACCAGGGCGCCGCCGTCGTGGTCAAGGGCATCCGGGCGGTGAGCGACTTCGACTACGAGTTGCAGATGGCGCAGATGAACATCGGGCTCTCCGGTGTGGAGACGTTGTTCATGCCGACCAACCCGCTGTATTCGTTCCTGTCTTCCAGTCTGGTCAAAGACGTGGTCAAGTGGGGTGGCGACGCTTCGGCGTACCTTCCGGACCCGGTGCTGGCCCGGCTGGTGAGCCGGCTGAAGCAGAATTAGGAGCTACCGGCGCGCCGGGATCCGGCCGGACGGCGGCACAGTAACGTGATCGCACCACGCTGGGTGGCGGTTCAACGACGGGAGTGACACCGGTGGATCCGCTCGACCGTATCGACGAGCTCATCGAGCTCGTCCAGGACGCGCGCTCCGTGCCGATGTCGCGGACGAACTTCATGTTCGACCGCGGCGAGATGATCGAGCGGCTCGAGGAGCTCCGCGCCGAGCTGCCCTCCGAGTTGCGCAAGGCAGCCGCGGTCCTGGACGAGCGGGACCGGATCGTCGAGGCCGGTCGCCGGGAGGCCGACCGGATCGTCAGCGAGGGTGAGGCCGAACACGCCCGGCTGGTGTCGGTGAACGAGATCACCGTCTCGGCCGAGCACGAGGGCGCCCGGATCATCGCCGAGGCGCGCGGCGAGGCGCAGCGGCTCCGCGAGGAGGTCGACGACTACGTCGACACCGCCCTGGCCAACTTCGAGCAGTTCCTGACCCGGGCGCTGGCATCGATCGAGCGGGGCCGTGACAAGATGCACGCGCTCCGCGAGATCGGCACCTTCCAGGGTGAGGACGCGGAGCGACCCCTTCCGTTCTGACAGCCCGATTCGACGACGTCCCGCAAGCTCAGGTAATGTTTTCGGTCGGCCTACCCATGGCTGAGGATCACGATGCCCAAGTCACCGCAGAGTCACCTGGATCCCAGGCAACCGCTGGTCGTCGACACGACGAAGCTCCCGCGGCAGCCTGGTGCGACGCGTGCCCTGAAACGGATGGCGGAGGCGCCGGCGGACCTCGGCCTGGAGTTGATCTCGGTCCCTGAGGGTTCCGACCTCGAGCTCGATCTGACGCTCACGTCGGTCTCCGAGGGGGTCTATGTCAGCGGCACCGTGCGTGGCTCGCTCCAGGGCGAGTGCGGCCGGTGCCTCAACGAGATCAACGAGTCGTTCGAGGTGTCCCTCGGGGAGATGTTCGCCTACGAGGACAGCACCACGGAGGAGACCACCGACGAGGACGAGGTGGGCCGGATGCAGGGCGACCTGATCGACCTGGAGCCGGCGGTGCGGGACGCGGTGGTGCTGACCTTGCCACCCAACCCACTCTGCCGGCCGGACTGCCCAGGGCTGTGCCCCGACTGCGGGGTGCACTTCGACGATCTCCCGGCTGAGCACAGCCATGAGGAAGTCGACCCCCGCTGGGCCGCTTTGCGCAATCTACCGAAAAACGAGGAGTAGGAACCGTGGCCGTCCCCAAGCGCAAGATGTCGCGCAGCAACACCCGCTCGCGCCGGGCGAACTGGAAGGCGACCGCGGTCTCGACCGTGGCCTGCCCCCAGTGCAAGTCGCCGAAGCTGCCGCACGCCGCCTGCTCGGTCTGCGGCACCTACAACGGCCGTCAGGTCCTCGAGGTCTGACGTCGCCGAGTGACGCGCCCGATCACCGGGCGGGTCGTTCCCGGGCAGTGGCGTTCCACCGGTGCCCCGGCTCCCCGTAGGGAGCCGGGCACCGCGCGGATCGCCGTCGACCTCCTCGGCGGGGACCAGGCTCCCGCCGTCGTGGTTGACGGCGCTCTGCGTGCCATCGCGGACGATCCGTCCCTTCAGCTCACGCTCGTCGGCCCGGCTGATGCCGCCGACGCGGTGCTCGCTGCCGTTCATCCGGCGCAGCGCCATCGCCTCACCTCCGTGCTCGGCGGGACCGCCGCCGACGCCGTCGCCGCCGGCCGGGCCGACGCCCTGGTCTCCGCCGGTGACACCGCCGTGACGGTGCTCTCCGCCGCACGCGCCCTGGGCCGCTGGCCCGGCATCCGCCGCCCGCCGCTCGCCGCCGTGCTGCCCACCGCCGCCGGCCGTCTCGTCCTGCTCGACGTGGGTTCGACCGTCGACCCGGACGCGGAGACGCTCGCCACCCACGCCCGGCTCGGCGCCGCCTACGCCGCCGCGGTCCTCGGTCTCGACCAGCCCCGGGTCGGCCTGCTCACCATCGGCACCGAGCGCGGCAAGGGCGACCGCTTGCGCAAGGCGGCCGCGCGGCTCCTGGAAGACCTCCCGTTGAACTACGCCGGCCTGGTCGAGGGCGGCGACGTGGTGCTGGGCCGGGCCGCTGACGTTGTGGTCACCGACGGCTTCACCGGCAACGTCCTGCTGAAAGCCCTGGAAGCCGCGAACAACCCGAAAAAAGCGGACGAAACGCCTGCTGCGGTGCTCCTCGGCGTGCCCGGCATCGTGGTCGTCTGCCACGGCGCGGCCACCAGCGGCGACCTCGCCAGCGGCATCGCCTTCGCCGCCGATCTGCACCGCCGTCACCGAATTGATGTCGTACAACGAGGTATCGCATGAATGACAAGCGCCGCCGTCCCCCCACCCTCCCCCTGGAAGAGGCCTTCGGTGTCCCGTTCGAGGCAGACCTGCTGGAACGCGCGCTGACCCACCGCTCGTACGCGTACGAGAACGGCGGCCTGCCCACCAACGAGCGCCTGGAGTTCCTCGGCGACTCGGTTCTCGGCGTGGTGATCACCTCCGCCCTCTTCCACAACCACCCGGACCTGCCCGAGGGCCAGCTCGCCAAGCTCCGGGCCAGCGTGGTCAACATGCACGCGCTCGCCGACGTGGCCCGCGGCCTGGGCGACGGCGGCCTCGGCCCGCACCTGCTGCTGGGCAAGGGGGAGGAGACCACCGGCGGCCGGGACAAGGCCAGCATCCTGGCCGACACGCTGGAGGCGCTGCTCGGCGCGATCTACCTGGAGCACGGCCTGGAGACGGCCGGCGAGGTGATCCACCGGCTGTTCGACCCGCTGATGGCCGAGTCGGCCGGCCGGGGCGCCGCGCTGGACTGGAAGACCAGCCTGCAGGAGCTGACCGCTGCGCTCGGGCTCGGCGTGCCGGACTATGTGATCGAGGACTCCGGCCCGGACCACGCTAAGACGTTCACCGCCTGGGTGGTGGTGGCCGGCGTCCGCTACGGCGGCTCCGACGGCCGCAGCAAGAAGCAGGCCGAACAGCGTGCCGCCGCGGCTGCCTGGCGGACCCTGAGCGAGCGGAACGAGGCCGATGGCGACGACAAGCCCGAGTGAGGCGGCCCCGGAGGCGCCGGACGACGACACCGAGCGCCCGCCGACCCTCTGGGAGAAGGCCGGCGGCGGCACCGGGGTGGCCGTCGCGATCAGTCTGCTGGCGCTGACCAGGGTCACCCAGTTGCTGTTCATCTGGTGGCTGAGCGACGACGGCGTCTTCCAGCGGCTGCTGGTCTGGGACGGTGGCTGGTTCCAGCGGGTCGCGATGAACGGCTACCCGCACGGCTACACCTACGACGCCAACCACGTCCTGCAGGCCAACGAGCTGGCCTTCTTCCCGCTCTACCCGATGCTGATCCGCGGCGTCACGCTGCTCGGCGTCGGCTCCGGCAACGCCGCGCTCGGGGTGGCCTGGCTCTCCTCGATCGGCGCCGCGGTCGCCCTGCACCTGCTCGGGAGCAGCCTGTACGGCAAGCGGGCCGGCTGGGCGCTGGTGGCGATCTGCTGCTCCGCCCCGGTCTCCGTGGTGCTCTCCATGGCGTACTCGGAAAGCCTTTTCATCGCGATGGTCGCGGGCATGCTGGCCGCGGCGCACCGCAAGGCGTGGCTGCCGGCCGGTCTGCTCGGGCTCGGCGCCGCGCTGACCCGCCCGACCGGCGCGGCCGCCGCGATCGCGCTGGCCGTCGCCGCGGTGCTGGCGGTCCGCGAGATCCGCGCCACGAAGAGCGCAGAGAGCGTCTGGAGCCCGCTGGCCGCGGCGGCCGTCGCGCTGGCCGGCGTCCCGCTCTTCCTCGGCTGGGTCGGCTGGCGGGTCGGCGACTGGCCGGCCTGGTTCAGGATCCAGACCGCCGGCTGGGGCACCTCGTTCGACTACGGGCGCAGCACCGTCACCTTCCTCGACGACGCGCTCACCTCCGGCGACAACTGGGTGCAGGTCAGCGTCGCGCTGCTCCTGCTCGCCGGGCTGGCCGCCGCCGGGGTGGCACTGGCCGGGAAACCGTGGCTGCCGCTCGCCGTCTACGGGGTGATCGCCATGATCCTGGTCTACGGCCAGGCCGGCTTCTACCATTCCAAGCCACGGCTGCTGCTGCCCGTACTGGTGACGCTCCTGCCCGGCGTGCTCGCCGCCGCCCGCGCCCGCCCCCGGGTCGCGGCCCTGGCGATCGGCGCCTGGGCGCTCTTCGGTCTCTGGTACGGCGCCTACCTGATCACCGTCTGGCCCTACACGATGTGAGGACCCCCGTTGCCTGAACTTCCCGAGGTCGAGACCGTCCGGATGGGTCTGGCCAAGTGGGTGACCGGCCGCACGATCGCCGTCGCCGAGGTGCACCACCCGCGCGCGATCCGCCGGCACCTGCCCGGCGACGCGCACTTCAGCGCCATCCTCACCGGACGCACCATCCTGGACGTCGCCCGCCGCGGCAAGTATCTCTGGCTGCCGCTCGACTCCGGCGACGCGATCATCGCCCACCTGGGGATGAGCGGCCAGCTGCTGATGCAGCCGGTCGGCGCCGCGGACGAGAAACACCTGCGGGTCCGGTTCGGCTTCACCGACGGCGGCCCGGAGCTGCGCTTCGTCGACCAGCGGACCTTCGGCGGCCTGTCCGTCTCGGAGGGCGGTGCCGAGCTGCCCGACGAGATCTCGCACATCGCCCGCGACCCGATGGACCCGCTCTTCGACGACGACGCCTTCTCGGCCCGGCTGCGCGGCCGGCACACCGAGATCAAACGGGCGCTGCTCGACCAGAGCCTGATCTCCGGCGTCGGCAACATCTACGCCGACGAGGCCCTCTGGCGCGCCAAGCTGCACGGCGCCCGCCCCACCGACAAACTCACCCGCCCCGCCGTCGCCCGCCTGCTGGGCCACGTCCGCGACGTCCTCTCCGAAGCGATCGTCGCCGGCGGCACCAGCTTCGACGAGCTCTACGTCAACGTGAACGGCGAGAGCGGCTACTTCGACCGCTCCCTGAACGCCTACGGCCGGGAGGGCGAGCCGTGCCACCGCTGCGGCACCCCGATCCGCCGCGAAAGCTTCATGAACCGCTCCAGCTTCAGCTGCCCCCGCTGCCAGCCAAAACCCCGCTGACCCGGCCGAATCCGCCTCCGCCCGATCCCACCGTTCTGCGTCCGAGCCCTTGCCGCTCTTTGCCCAAACCTCTCAAGATCAACTTCGTCATATGCGCAGGTCCGCTGCGGTGCGGACCGCATGCTCCCGGCACCCCTCTGTCAAGGGGTTGGTGTGAGGGGTGTTTTAGGGTGGTGGTTGGCGGGTCCGGGTTGTGACTTTTCCGAAGTGTCGATCTTGGGGTTTGGGTCGGCCGCGCTGGAGTTCAGAGTCGCCCCCGTGTGTCCTCCCGGACCCGTCGCTGTCTGTTGTGCCGTGTGGTCGTCTTTGATCATTTGGCGGTAGACGGTGTCGGACAGGCGTCGTTTCAACGCTCGCATGGCTTCCATCGCGGTTTTGCCTTCGGCGCGTTTGCGCTGGTAGTAGGCGCGGCCGGGGGTGTCGAAGCGGAGCTGGGTGATGGCCATGATGTGCAGGACCCGGTTGATGCGCCGGTTCCCGGCCCGGTTGAGCCGGTGATGATGGTTGTCGCCGGAGGACACGTCGATGGGGGCGGTGCCGTTCCAGGTGGCGAAGTGCCCGCGGGTCGGGAAGCGGCTGATGTCGCCGATGTCGCCGAGCAGGCGGGCGGCGCCGGAGGGGCCGATGCCGTTGAGGCTGGTCAGCTGGGTGCCGGTGGCGGCCAGCACGGTCTTCAGCTGCCGGTTGGCTGCTTTGATCTTGGTGTCCAGGGTGGTGAGCTCGTCGGCCAGGTCGCCGGCCAGCTGATAGCGGGTGGCGGTGACGATGTCGCCGGCCGGGACGCTGACGCGTTCGAGCAGGGTGCGGGCCTGGTCGGTGGTCAGGTTCTTCTTCGCGCCGCCGGGGATCAGTTCGAGCAGTAGCTGGTGCAGCCGGTTGATGGTCTCGGTGCGGGCGACACCGAGCTGGTCGCGGCGGTCGGCCAGCAGCCGCAGCGCGACGGTGGCGCCGTCGGCGTGAACGCGGCGCAGGCCCGGGGTGCGCAGGGCGGTCACCGCGATGTGGTGCGCGTCGTGACCGTCGGTTTTACGGCCGTGCCCGGTGTCAAAGTTGCGGGCTTTCGCGGCGAGTTTCGCCGGGACGTCCAGCACGGTTTCGCCGTCGGCGACCAGCCGCTGGGCCAGGTGCCGGCCGATGCCGTTACAGCCCTCGACCGCCCACACCCGGCCGGCGTGACGGCGGCCGGCGGCGAGCATCTGCTGGTAGCCACCGGTGTCGGTGCCGTACCTGCCACGGGCCAGCACCTGTTCACGCTCGTTGATGATCTCGATCGTCGCGGACCGCTTGTGCGGATCGACTCCAATGATCAGCTGACCCATGTACCCGTTGACCTTCCCGTCGTCGCGGCAGAACCACACCGGCGGGAGGGCAACGCTACTTACAGCTGGGCAAACCCCTCTTCAGCCACTCCGCGCCACGGTGACCGGCAGGGTCCAAGCCGGGAGAGAGCCACACCCCGCCATCTGAGTGGGCAGCGCGGGCCTGAGCACCCTACCGATCACCTCGACCAAGCCTGGCCGGGCCGCGGTCGTACACCAAATTCTCTTTAAGTAGCGCGGGCCGGGGCCGGCGATCTGGCCGCTGGCGCGTCCAAACCAATCGCCGCCCCCTCCAAGGTCCGCCGCTGGTCACCAAACCCAACCCCGAACCCCAACCCCGCCCCCCGCGACGCCCGCCCGCTCCGGCCCGCAGCGCACCCCCGGACCGGCTGGGCGTGAGGGGTGTCTCGGGCAGGCCGAGGCACCCGTGGGAGCCAGCCGACGACCGTGAGTTGCGCTGCTCGCGGTCGCGGTGCGGGTTGCGGTTCGGGCTGGGCGTGACGGGTGTCTCGGGCAGGCCGATACACCCGTGGGAGCCAGCCGACGGCCGTGAGTTGCGCGGTCCCGGGACGAGTTGCGGTTCCGGCTGGGCGTGACGGGTGTCTCGGGCAGGGCGAGACACCCGTGGGCGCCAGCCGGCTACCGCTGGGCAGGAGTGCCGCCAGCACTTGGCACACGCGGGGTGGGGCTGGGGCGGGCGGTGGGGACCGGGGCGTACCGGGAAGGGTTAATCGGCGCTGTGGGCGCCGCCGCCGGGGGCGCCGGCCGGAGCCAGGTCCGGGCCGGCGTCGGTGGCCAGGCCGAAGCCGGCGCCGCGGCGGCCCATCAGGCGGCGGGCGGCGGTGAGCAGCGCGGCCGGTACGCCGTGCACGATGTGCCCGTCACCCGGCCGGGTGCCGTCGCCGTCCCACGTCTGGTAGGCCGACCACGGTCCCTCGAACGTGCAGATCCGCACCCCGAGATCGCGGTAGAGCGGATGGGTCGGCACCCCCGGGTTCAGCACCACCCGGTGCAGGCCGCGGCGGGCGGCGAGCCGGACGGTCAACGCGACCGGGCCGACCCCGCCGGACCCGGCCGGCGCCCGGTCCAGGAACAACCCTTCCACCCCGTCGGCGCGCCAGGCGTCCACGTCGGTCAGCACGTCGGCCAGCGACCGGCTGCCCCAGTCCAGGTCGATCCGGCCGAGCGACTGGTGCAGGGTACGGCGGTCGCCGGGGTGCTCGCGGACGATCCAGGTGTCGGCGTCCAGCTCCAGCTCCGGGCCGGGGTGGGCGTACGCGGGAAACAGGGTCTTCACGAGGTCCTCCGAAGATCGGCGGCGGTCAGGGCGACGATGAGCAGGCCGGCCACGTGCGTCGCGGCGAGCACGGCCACGGCGACCGGCAGCGGCCCGCCCGCGGACGGGGGAAGCAGCGGCAGGGCCAGGGTGGCCAGCGGGGGAGCCGCGGCCAGGGTGGTGGCGAACCCGATCCGGGCCCGCGCGGCCAGCAGGAAGGTGATCGCGAACACCCCGCCGAGCAGGGTCCCGGCGGCCAGCGCGAGCACCGCGCCGTGCAGGCCGGCCGCCCCACCGGGCAGCCGGTACGCGGCCAGCGCCAGCGCCCCACCGGCGGCCAGCGGCGGCACCAGCCCGGCCAGCGTGATCACCGTGACGTTCCGGATGTGCCGGTCCAGGTCGGCGGCGCTCTCCGCGGAGTCCAGCCCGGCGTCGATCCGGTCGGTGTGCCAGCCGATCAGCGCTTCCAGCATCGGCACCGCGAGCAGCAGCGGCAGCGCGGCCGGCGCCGGGGTGACCGCCGGCCCGGCCTGCCAGAGCAGCGCCACGCAGCTCGCCTGGGAGGCGCCAACGACCAGGTAGGCCAGCCCGCGCCGGCGTTCCACCGAGGTGAGCCGGGGGATCCGGCATTCCCGGCCGAGCAGCACCGCCGGCCGGAACGCCCGGACCAGCACCGCCACGATCGCGGCCGGCAGCAGCGTCTCCACCGGGACGTAGCCGGCCCAGCCGACCCCGCCGGCCGCGGCCAGCGCCAGGCCGGCCAGCAGCCAGCAGGGCAGGTACCAGCGGATCACCGCGGTCTCCGACCGGGTCACCAGCGCCGCGGTCACGGTGGCCAGGGTGGCCAGTCCGCCCGCCCCGACCGACGCGGCGAGCAGCCGGTCCGGTCCGAGCAGCCCGCCCGGCGCGATCCAGACCAGCGCGCACCACACCCCGGTCACCGCCGCGAACCCGGCGCCGACCAGCCGGACCGCCGCCTCCGCCCCGGCCCGCCGGGCCACCGTGACGCCGACGCTGGTCAGCGCCTGCGCCGCGGCCCAGCCGAGCAGCAGCGTGGCGGCCGGCACCGGCCAGGCGACCCGGCCCAGCGCGCCGACTCCGGCGACCGCCACGCTGAGCGGCCCCAGGTAGAGCAGGCAGCGCAGCAGCACCGGCCAGAGGAAGAACGGCCGCTTCGGCACGTCCTGGTCCCCGGCCGTGGTCAGGGTGCCGCTGAGGGTGCCCCGCCAGCGGCTCCGGGCCCGCCGCCCGGTGCGGATCTCGGTCTCCCGCTCACCTTCGGCGAACGCCCGCCAGGCGGCGTCGGCAGCCGCGGCCTTGGCCAGCCGCTCCGGGCTCAGCTCCGCCGAGTCCTCCGCCCCGAACCCCGGATCCGCGTCCGGAGAGCCCTCCGTGTCCCAGCCCGCATCCGCGTCCCAGCCCGCGTCCGCGTCCCAGCCCGCGTCCGCGTCCCAGCCCGCGTCCGCGTCCCAGCCCGCGTCCGCGTCCCAGCTCGCATCCGCGTCCCAGCTCGCGCCCGATTCCGCGGTCGCGCCCGGTCCCCAGCTCGCTTCCGGCGCCCAGTCCGGGTCCTCCCTCGGACCGCTGGCGAGGTCCCAGTCCGTGTCCGCTCCCGGTGCGTCGGCCAGATCCCAATCCGCGTCCGCTGCCGGGGCGTCGACCGATTCCCAACTCGCGTCGGCTGCCGGTGCGTCGGCCAGCTCCCAGTCCGCGTCCGCCCCGTGCGGGTCCGTGATCCATTCCGGGCCGGCTGCGGCCGGCTCTGCGGTCTCCGGCCGAGCCAGGTCCGCGACGAGCCACTGACGGTCCAGATCACGCACATCCTCCGCGGCGACCCGCTCTCGCTCGAGCCCGCGCAGGTCTTCCGCGGCGTTCTGCTCGCGGTTCAGACCAGGCATGTCCTGCGGGGCGATCCGCTCGCGGTTGCGGCCGCGCGGGCCCTCCGCGGCCGGCCGCGACGGCGTGCCGGTCATCCCCGCGGAGTTCAGATCAGCGTCGGCCTGCCGGGACCGTCTCCGGTTCACCACCCGGCCGGCCCGTCCCGGCGCACCGGGGAAGGACCGTGCGAGACCGTTGTCCGCCCGCGGCTGCGCCGCCTTCCGATCCAGTTCGGCCCAGGCCCGCCGCCGAGGTTCCGGTTCGCTCAGCTCCGGCTCCGCCAGTTTCCGGTACGCCGAAGCCCCCTCCACCGCCCTGTCCCAGACCGGCTCCGCGAAGTCGTGCTCCGACCCCCGGAGCGCCCCCGCCGTCTCCGGAAGCGGCTCGTCACCGTCGTCATCCCGAGCGTCGAGCCGCAGCATCCCCGCGGCCGCCGTGTCCCGGAGCGGATCCTCCGAGCCGAGTCCGATGACCGCCGTGTCCCGGAGCGGATCGCCGGAGTCCAGTCCGATGACCGCCGTGTCCCGGAGCGGATCGCCGGAGTCCAGTCCGATGACCGCCGTGTCCCGGAGGGGATCGCCGGAGTCGAGTCCGATGACCGCCGCGTCCCGGATCGAGTCCCCGGAGCGGTGCCCCACGGCCGTCGCCGTGTCGAGGTCCGGACTTCCGGAGTCGAACCCCGCCGCGACGTCCCGGAGCAGGTCCGCGGAGTGATGCCGCAAGGCTTCGGCCGGCCCTGCGTCCGGCTCCGGCGTGCCGGTTCCTTCGTCGAGTTCGGTCGCCAGGGTCCGGGCCAGCCCGGCGAAGAGCAGCGTCTCCGCCGCACCGTCGATCGGCGAGCGCGGCTCCTGAGCGTGCTGCGCCGGCGTACCGAACAGGAAGTTCTCGGTCAACGGGGTGACTTCCCGCCGAACCGGCGCCGGCGGTCGCGGCGCCACCTCGGTCGCCTGCTCCGCGGCGTCGAGGTAGCGCCCCGCCGCCGCCTCCCACTCCACCGGTCGCGTGAAGAGGATCGTCTCCGCGGCGGGCACCAGATCGGCCGGCCGCTCGAAGACCACCGTCTCGGTGACCGAAGCCGGACCGCTCAGCCCCAGGGACAGCCCCGTCTCCGCCGCACCACCCGGCTCGGCGAGCGGACCACCCCCCGGAAGATCGGCGCCGGCCAGCTCAGCCTCAGTCAACGAGATCCGCGGGAAGAGGTGCGTCTCAGCAGCCGAGGGCGGCGTCACGGATGGAGCCGCGTGTGCCGGCCCGCTGAGCGATGGAGCCGCGTGTGCCGGCCCGCTGAGCGATGGAGCCGCGTGCGCCGCCCCACTGTCCGAAGGAGCCGCGTGCGCCGCCCCACCGTCCGCCGATGCCGCCCCGGGCGGATCCCCGTCGAAGTCCGGCTTCACGAACAGCAGCGTCTCCGCCACCGCCGTCTCCCGCTCGGACTCCGACATCACCTCGTAGAGCCGAGCCCCCAGCCCTTCACCGCCCGGCGACGGCCGTCGCCGCGGACCCTCCTCGAACCCGGGCCCGCCGTTCGCCGCGTGCCGCGGCTCGCCGGGCGCCTGAGGCCGGCGGCGCCGGTTGCGGGACGCCGTCCGGGAGCTCCCGGAGTTACCCCGTGGGGGAGTGATCGTCATTTCAGTCCTCCCTGGTCAGCCAGCGCAGCGTGGCCGGTGTCGGAGTCCGCGGCGCCGGCACGGCGAGCGCCAGTTCGAAGGCCGGCGCCGGCGGCGGCGCGGCCAGATCGGTGTAGAGGGCGCCGTACACCCGCACCACCCGGTCGACGGTGAAGTGGTTGAGCGCGCGCTGCCGGGCCGCGTCGCCCAGGGCCCGCCGGCGCTGGGTGTCCCGGAGCAGGCCGACGATCGCGATGGCCAGCTCGGACGGGTCGTCGGCGGGCACCACCACGCCGGTGTCGCCGAGCGTCTCACCGGCCGGCCCGATGTCCACGGCGACCACCGGCCGGCCCGACATCATCGCCTCGACCAGCCGGTACGGCGGATCGGCCGGCCCCGGCACGTGCGCCACCACCTGCCCGACGGTGAACCGCTCGCGCGGGTCGGCGGGCAGCGGGTGCAGCCGGACCGCGCGGCCCAGCCCGGTCTGTTCGATCTGGTCGGCGCAGTGTTCCTCGTGCGTGGCGGTGACCCCGACCAGGTGCAGCACCGCCCCCGGCAGCGCCGCCGCGACCTCGGTGAACGCGTCCAGCACCAAAGTCAGCCCGCTGTCCGGCCCGCCGCTGCCGGCCCACACCACGGTCGGCGGCGCGTCCAGTTCGGCGGCGCCCGGGTACTCCTTGGGGTCCACCCCGGCCGGCACCTGCACCAGGCGGGTCGGTTGCGCCCCGTGGTCGAGCGCCCAGCCGTGGTGGTAGGCGCTCAGCGGCGCGATCAGCTCCGCCTCGGCGTACCCGGTCCGGGCCACCGCACCCCGGAACCGCCGCAGGATCAGGCGGACCGCGGGCGACAGCCGTTCCTCGTGCGGCCGCTGCCGGGTGACCGGTGTGCGCGCCTCGGTGAGCAGCAGCGGGGTGCCGCTGCGCCACCGTCCGGCGAGCGCGGCCAGCAGCGGCGTGGTGCCGCCCACGCAGTGCACCAGGTCGGCTTCCGGGACCGGCACGGCGAGGGCACGCATGGCGTGCCGCAGGAGGGTGGCCGCGGTCCGCGCGTCGCGCACGCTGAGCTTGGGGAGCGGCGGATTCTCCGGTACGCCGTCGGCCCGCCCCCGCCAGGCGTCGAGCAGCTTGTCGGCGAGCGGCAGCCGGGTCAGCGGGCTGGGCCGGTTCCCGGCCAGCTCGGCGATCCGCCGCAGCCCGCCGGCGAACTCGTCGGTGGCGGTCTCGTCGAGCATGCCGCGGCAGAACCGGGCGACCGCCTCGGCGGCGTCCTCGGGCAGCTGGGCCCGGCGACGTTCGGAGCGGGCCGGTTCCCGGCCGAGCGCGACGGCGCGCGCCGAGCCGACATTGAACGGGAGCGGGTAAGCGGGCGCGGACGGCAGTTCCCGGTCCGTGACGGTGAGCAGCTCGAAGCGGAACCGGTGCAAGCCCTCGACGAGCGTCCGGCACCAACCTCCGAGGGCGTCCCGGCGGTACGGGTACCCGCCGCCGGTGAGCAGACAGATGCGCTCACGCGACGGGGTCGGATTCACGCTGGAGGCAACGACGGAAGCACCCCGGCCCAGCGGGGCATGTCAGCTAGGCGACAGAAATACGCGTACTTTGCCCCTATTTGTCGCCCGTGTTTGCCCGAATTTGCCCGAAAGGCCACGGTGTTCGGACCGCCCTCGGCGGGTTTGCCGGAACGCGGTCGCGGGCATTGCCAACTGTCCTTCACCGCGCGGGTCCACGATCTTGTTGATCAAATCAGTGGCCTTCGGGAGGTGTCCGTGCGTAGGGTGTTGATCGAACTTCGTCGAGTGAAATGATCCACCGGTCTCCCGCGAGATCGAGATTCCGCCGGGAACGCGCATAATCGCTGTTCACGAACCCCTGGTGGCGTGATTCACTGACGTCGGCCGTGCCGCTGCGTGCGCTCGGCTTGACGGAGCATGGGTATCGGCGGACTATGGAGATGTCGCCAGTCGCGCCCACTCATGCCCCGGCTCCCTTCGTGGCTTGAGCATCTGCACCTAAGAGAGTTCCGTTGCTGCAGGGCGGATCTCTGTGCTCTCGCGTGCCCGTGAGTGCTGTGGTGTGTCAGTTCGCGCGCTGAGCGCAGGTTTTGGCCGGCCGTTTCCGGCGAAGCAACCACATACGAGACGCACCGCGTCACAAGGAGTCACGATGGCGAAGGCCCTCTACGGCCACGTAGGTGCGGCGCCCGATCGGCGCCTGCTCGACGAGGTCACCCGACTGCGTTCCCGGGTGCAGAGCTTGGAGTTCGAGGTCACCCGCCTCCGGGCGGAGAATGATCGTCTGGCGGCGGCAGCCGCGGAGGCAGACGACATTCTGCGTCTGAGCGAGCCCGCTCTGACCTGAGCTCCACCGACCGCCGGGACGTCGCTGCGGGGTGGCTGACCGGCGTTCATCCCCCCTCGCACCACAAAACGCACCAAAGAAAAGCGCGCCTCCACATCCGTGGCGGCGCGCAGTTTTTTGTCCAGCTCCGGCACACCTGCCGGGTTTACCGCCCGGAACAGCGGGAATGCGCCGGGCGCGACGGACGTGGCCCGAACGGCGGGCGACAGTGGCAGAGTGCGGATCCCTCTGGCGACGGATCCCCGGCCACCGCGACCGGCGCGGGGGACAAGACGGATATTCCGGGTGAGGGGACGGCCTGGGCGCGGCGTAACGCCGCCGCACCTGACCCTTGCGGGTAGCCTGCCACCCAGCAGAGCACCCGCCGACCCGACCTTGCGGAGATCCGTGCACCTCAAGAGCCTGACGGTCAAGGGCTTCAAGTCCTTCGCCTCCGCCACCACGTTGCGGCTGGAACCGGGCATCACCTGTGTGGTGGGGCCGAACGGGTCCGGCAAGTCGAACGTCGTCGACGCCATCGCCTGGGTGCTCGGTGAGCAGGGCGCGAAGGCGCTGCGCGGCGGCAAGATGGAGGACGTCATCTTCGCCGGCACGGCCGGGCGGGCGCCGCTGGGCCGGGCCGAGGTCACGCTGACCATCGACAACAACGACGGCGCCCTGCCGATCGACTACACCGAGGTCTCGATCACCCGCCGGATGTTCCGGGACGGCGCCAGCGAGTACGAGATCAACGGCAACTCCTGCCGCCTGCTGGACATCCAGGAGCTGCTCAGCGACTCCGGCATCGGCCGGGAGATGCACATCATCGTCGGCCAGGGCCGGCTGGACGCGATGCTGCACGCCAAGCCGGAGGACCGCCGCTCCTTCATCGAGGAGGCGGCCGGGGTCCTCAAGCACCGCAAGCGCAAAGAGAAGGCGATCCGCAAGCTCGACGCGATGCAGGTCAACCTGAACCGGTTGAACGACCTGACCGCCGAGCTGCGCCGCCAGCTCAAGCCGCTGGGCCGGCAGGCCGAGGTGGCCCGGCGGGCCGCCGGCATCCAGGCCGACCTGCGCGACGCCCGGCTCCGGCTGCTCGCCGACGACCTGTTCACGCTGCGCACCACGCTGGACAAGGAGATCGCCGACGAGTCGGCGATGCGGCAGCGGCGCGGCGAGGTCGAGGAGGAGAACCGCGAGGTCCAGCGGATGCTCGCCGACCTGGAGTTCGCGCACGCCGAGGACGCGCCGCTGCTGCAGGCCGCCCAGGACACCTGGTACAAGCTGTCCGCCCTGCAGGAGCGGTTCCGGTCCACCGAGCAGCTGGCCACCGAGCGGCTGCGGCACCTGGCCGCCACCCCGGACGACGAGCGCCCGGGCCGCGACCCGGAGATGCTCGAGGCCGAGGCCGAGCGGGTCCGGGAGCAGGAGGAGGAGCTGCGCGAGGCGCTCACCGAGGACCAGATGCGGCTGGCCGAGGCGGTCGAGCACCGCCAGGACCAGGAGCGCCAGCTGGCCGCCGCGGAGGGCGAGCTGCGCGCGGCCGCGAAGGCGATCGCCGACCGTCGCGAGGGGCTGGCCAAGCTGGTCGGCAACGTGAACGCGGCCCGCGCCCGGACCAGCAGCGCCGCCGAGGAGATCGAGCGCCTGGCCGCCGCGCACGAGGACGCGCTGATGCGGGCCGAGGCGGCGCAGGCCGAGGTGGACCTGGTCTCCGCCGAGTCCTCGGACGCCGACCGGGACAACGCCGAGCTGGACGCCCGGCACGACGAGGCGGTCGCCGCGCACGACCGGGCCGCCGCCGTGGTGCGCGAGCTGTCCGACGCGGAGCGGGCCGCCGAGAAGGACGCGGCCAGCCTCAAGGCCCGCGAGGAGGCGCTCGCGCTCGGCCTGCAGCGCAAGGACGGGGCGGGCGCGCTGCTGGCCAAGACCGGCCAGGTGCCCGGCCTGCTGGGCAGCCTGGCGTCGATGCTGACGGTCCGCCCCGGTCACGAGGCGGCGCTCTCCGCGGCGCTGGGCACGCTCGCCGACTCGGTGGCGCTGACCGGCCTGGACGAGGCGGTGGAGGCGGTCCGTACCCTCAAGATCGCCGACGCGGGCCGGGCCTCGCTGGTGATCGCGGCCCCGGCCGGGCCGGGCATGCGGGGGTCGCTGGACGCGTTGCGGCCGAGCCTGCCGGAGGGCGCGGTCTGGGCGCCCGACGTGATCGACTGCCCGGAGCAGATCCGCCCGGCGCTCAACCGGGCGCTGCGCGACGTGGCGCTGGTCGCCGACCTGGCCGCGGCCGCCGCCCTGGTCGCCACGAACGCCGAGCTGCGCGCGGTGACGCCGGAGGGCGACGTCCTCGGGACGTTCGCGGCGGCCGGTGGCTCGGCGAAGGCGACCAGCTACATCGAGGTGCAGGCGGCGGTCGACGAGGCGAAGGCCGGCCGGGCCGCCGCCGAGGAGCGGATCGCCGAGCTCAAGGAGCAGCTCGGCGAGGCCCGCGCCCGGGTCGCCGAGCTCAAGCAGGCGGTGCAGGTCGCGGCCCAGGCGAAACGGGCCGCCGAGGGGGAGCGCAACGCGGCCGCCCGGCGGCTGGCCGAGCTGGGCGCGGCGGCCCGCTCGGCGAAAGCGGAGAGCGAGCGGCTCGGCGCCTCCCGGCAGAAGGCCGAGGCGGCCCGCGAGGCCGACCTGATCCGGGTGGCCGAGCTGGAGGAGCGGCTGCGGCTGGCCGAGGACACCCCGATCGACGAGGAGCCGTCGACCGAGGAGCGCGACCGGCTGGCCGCGCTGGTCCCGCAGGCCCGGCAGAACGAGATGGAGGTGCGGCTGGCGGTGCGCACCGCGGAGGAGCGGGTCTCCTCCATCGCCGGCCGGGCCGACTCACTGCTGCGCCAGGCCAACCAGGAGCGGCAGGCCCGGGAACGGGCCGCGGCCCGCCGGGCGGCCCGGGCCCGGGGCGCCGAGATCGCCCGCGCGGTCGCGGCCGGCGCGAGCACCGCGCTGGCCCGGGTGCAGGTCTCGGTGGCCGCGGCCGCCGAGGAGCGGGACCGGATCGCGCAGGAGCGGACCAGCCGGGAGGCCGAGCTCCAGGAGGTGCGGGCCACCGCGAAGCGCCTGGTCACCGAGCTGGAGCGGCTGACCAGCGAGGTGCACCGGGACGAGATGGCCCGGGCCGAGCAGCGGATGCGCATCGAGCAGCTGGAGGCCAAGGCCGCCGAGGACTTCTCCCTCGACGTGGAGACCCTGATCACCGAGTACGGCCCGGAGCAGCTCGTCCCGCCGACCCAGGCCGAGGTGGCGGCCGCCGAGAAGGACGGCAAGCCGGTCCCCGACCCGGTCCCCTTCCACCGGGCCACCCAGGAGAAACGGGCCAACAAGGCGGAGCGCGACCTGACCATGCTCGGCAAGGTCAACCCGCTGGCGCTGGAGGAGTTCGCCGCGCTGGAGGAGCGCTACAAGTTCCTCTCCGACCAGCTGGAGGACCTCAAGGCCACCCGCAAGGACCTGCTCACCGTGGTCAAGGACGTGGACGACCGGATCCTCGAGGTGTTCACCTCGGCGTTCGAGGACACCGCCCGCGAGTTCCAGCAGGTCTTCCAGGTGCTCTTCCCGGGCGGTGAGGGCCGGCTGGTGCTGACCGACCCGGAGGACATGCTGACCACCGGCGTCGAGGTGGAGGCCCGCCCGCCGGGCAAGAAGATCAAGCGGCTGTCGCTGCTCTCCGGTGGTGAGCGCTCGCTGACCGCGGTGGCCATGCTGTGTGCCATCTTCCGGGCCCGCCCCTCGCCCTTCTACATCATGGACGAGGTCGAGGCGGCCCTCGACGACGTCAACCTGGGCCGGTTGATTACGCTCTTCCAGCAACTTCGGGAGAAGAGCCAGCTGCTGATCATCACGCACCAGAAGCGGACCATGGAGGTCGCGGACGCCCTCTACGGCGTGACCATGCGGGCCGGCGTCACGCAGGTGATCTCCCAGCGACTCAACCGCGACACGGAGGACTAGACACAGATGCGCGACCGCGCCCGGGCCCTGTTGATCGACCTGGACGGCGTGCTGCGCCGCTTCGACCCGGCCCCGATGATCGCCGTCGAGGTGAAGTACGGGCTGAAGCCGGCCGCCCTGCTGGAGACCGCGATGTCGTGGGACCTCTACCGGCCCGCGATGGCCGGCGAGATCACCGACGACGAGTGGATGAAGCTGGTCGCCGACCGGCTGCCGCTGGACGAGGCGGAGGCGGCCGCGGCGGTGGCCGAGTGGCAGCCGGGCCGGCTCGGCGAGGTGGACCCGGAGGCGCTGGAGTTCGTCCGGGGTGTGCGCGCGGCCGGCCGCAAGGTCGGGCTGGCCACCAACGCCACCGACCGGCTCCGCGCCGACCTGGACGCGCTCGGCCTGACCGGCGAGGTGGACTTCATCCTCAGCTCCTGGGAGATGAAGGTGCACAAGCCCGCCCCGGAGTACTTCCAGCAGGCCTGCGAGGCGGTCGGCGAGCTGCCCAAGCACGTCCTGTTCGTGGACGACGACGACCGGGTGATCCGCGGAGCGCGCGCGGCGGGTCTCTCCGGTTACCGCTGGACCGGGCCGGACCACGTGCCGTACCTGCGGAAGGTTCTCGATCTCCCGGATTGATGCCGCATCGACGGTCCTGGAGCCGGTGGGCCGGTGCTCCGGTCCACGATGGGAGCACGTCAGCCGGAAGGAACCGTCATGTCTGCTGTGGCCAGGATCGGCCTGCTCGCCCTCACTCTGAGCCTCGCGGCCTGTTCGTCCGGATCGCCGGATCCGTCAGCTCAGAAGACGACGAGCAGCGCACCGGTCAGCAGCGCACCGGTCAGCAGCGCACCGGTCAGCAGCCCCGCGGAAAAGACCAGCAGTGCTCCGGTGAAGAGCAGCGCGCCGGCCGGGATCGCCCCGGTCGGCCCGGGCGCCGCGATCAAGCCGGACCGGCAGCTGGTCTTCGCCACCGTCCCGTCCGGCGGCCGCCGGATGCTGACCGTCGGCGCGGACGGCGTCGTCAAGCTGACCGATCACCGCGACGACCGGGCGCTGTTCGTGCTGACCCCGATCAAGCCGGGCAGCTCGCGGTATCTGATGCAGACCGCCAAGCTGACCGAGGGCGGCGAGCCCTGGTGCCTGGCGGTGCATTCGCCGGGCGGCAGCAAGTCGCTGGAGCTCAAGATCGCGGCATGTGACGCGAGCAAGCCGGACCAGATCTTCACCTACGCCAAGGCGCCGGACGGCAAGGGCCGGATGATCGAGGTGAACGGCCTCTACGTCTACGCCGAGGGCGACGACGACAAGGTGATCGTCCAGGAGAGTGGTGAGGGGGACGCGATCACCCCCTTCACCGTCCGGGACGAGGGCAAGTCCACCCTGCCCCACCTGGGCGACTAGTCGCCGGTGACGCCGTCGATCCGCTCGCGGAGCAGGTCGGCGTGGCCGTTGTGCCGGGCGTACTCCTCGATCATGTGGGTGTAGACCCAGCGCAGGCTGATCGGGCCGCGCCGGCCGGGGAACTCGTGCTCCAGCGGCAGCCCGGCCACCGCCTCGTCGGCCAGCCGGACCTCCTCGGCGAAGGTGGCGAAGTCGGCCGCGGCGTCGGCGGTGGCCACGTCGTCGAAGTCGCCGTTGTCGTTGCCCTCCGGGCAGTAGAGGTCGCCCACCGTGGTGTCCTGCGTCGCCTTGATGCGGAACCACCACCGCTCCACCTCGGCCATGTGCCGGACCAGGCCGAGCAGGGTCAGCGTGGACGGCTCGGCGCTGGCCGTCTTGAGCTGCTCGGCGGTCAGGCCGGCACACTTGAGCAGCAGGGTCTGCCGGTGATAGTCGAGCCAGCCCTGCAGCATGGGGCGCTCGGCGCCGGTCTGCGGTTCGGGTACGCGATGCGCCTCGGGCGCGGTCCAGATAGTCATCGGGGCCATCCTGGCGCAGCCGCGCACCGGTCGCCACGCATTTCACGGGGCGTAGGTCGTCGCCACCACCTCGTGCAGCCGCCCGTCCTTGGTGGTGCCCTCGATCCGGGCGTACGCGGTCGACCCGTCCAGGGTCAGCGTGCCGATCGCGTTGCCGAAGTACGGCCCGGACAGCCGCTTCCAGCGGATCAGCGGTTTCCCCACGCCGGCCGACTTGGCCAGGCCCCGGGCCAGCCGGGCGACCGGCGGCAACCAGGAGACCCGCATCAGCGGCCGCAGCGGCAGCGGCACCTCGTTGTGGATCGGCGAGCAGGTCAGTTGCATCACCGGGGTGGCCACCGGGTGCCCGAAGTCGGCGCGGGCGACGTACGAGTGGTGCACGTCCCCGGAGAGCACGCTGATCGAGTGCGGCGCGGCGTAGGCCCCGCCCGCCCCGACCCGGTGGCCGGGCGCGCCCACCCCGCCCTCGCCGAGCCGCCGGAACAGCTCGCCCAGCGCGGTGAACGACTTGCCGAACGCGGCCCAGTGCTCCAGGTCGAAGGCGCGCCGCACCTTCTCCGCGAAGCCCGCCCACCGGGTCCGGCGGGACTCGGTGGCCGCCTCGTTCCACGCCTCCAGGTGGTGGATGGCCGGCGGCATCAGCCACGGCAGCGACGAGCCGACGACCAGGTGGTCGTACTCCCCGTGGGCCTGGTCGAGGAACCAGTCCCACTCGGCGGCCGGCAGCATCGCCCGGGCCCCCGGGGTGAGCACCCGGTTGCACCGGTTGTCCAGCACCACCAGGCGGGTCCGGCCCAGGTCCAGGGCGAAACTCCACTGGTACGGCACGTCGGTGTTCTCCGCCGAGCCCGGGTCGTCGACCCGCAGGCCGAACTCGCGGAGCAGGTCGGTGGCGTCCCCGGCGGCCGACACCTTCTGGAAGAGCGGGTCGGCGTCCAGCTCGTCCGGGCTGAGGTTGCCCAGGTGCTGGTAGACCCAGTACGACCCGAGCCCGCCGGAGATCCGGTCCCGCCACCAGGGCTGCCGGGCCATGTCGGCGCGCCAGGACGCCGAGGTGTTCCAGTCGTCGATCAGCTCGTGGTCGTCGAAGATCATCACGCTCGGCACGGTGGCGAACAGCCAGCGCACCTCCGGGTCCCGCCACGACTCCAGGTAGAGCTTGGTGTACTCCTCGAAGGTCACCACCTGGTCGGCCGGCCCGTCGTGCCCGGCCGCCCGGCGCCGGCGCAGGAACCGGCGCACCTTGTGCGACGTCTCGTCCGCGTAGACCTGGTCGCCGAGCAGGACCAGCAGGTCCGGGCGGTGCTCCGGGTCGGCCATCAGCCGCCGGGCGTACGCGTCCAGCGCGTCCGGCGGCAGCTGCCGGCCGGTGGCCTGCGGGGTGGCCTGCCGGCAGGAGCCGAACAGCAGCGAGACCGGCTGCGCCGCGTCGTCGGCGGCCCGGGTGCGGATCACCGACGGCGGGTAGGGCGAACCGGCCGCCGGCCACACCTGCTGCTCGTCCAGCAGCACCCGGTACGAGTGGGCGGCGCCCGGCGCCAGGCCGCTGACCACCACGAGGGCGTAGTGGTGGCCGTACGCGGAGAAGGTCGGAGCGGACCCGGCGGCCCCGCTGCCCGCCTCGACCCGGACGTGCGCGGGCTCGCTGGTCTCCACCCAGATGGTGGCGCGGTCACCGACAACCCGGCGGAGCACCGGTCCGATGAGAAGTTGCGCGGTCACTGCACGGCCACCGGCCTTCCAAGCTGGTTCACGAGGGTGCCCACATCCTTCCCAATCAGTGCCCGGAATCGCCAGTACGTGGCCCACGCCACGGCCGCACGACTCATCTGTCAGGATTTCGGCATGGAATACGTGGTCGCCGCAGTGATCCTGCTCGTCGTCCTGGTCGTGGGCGCGGTCGGGCTGGTGGTGCCGAAGGTGCGCCGCAAGCAGCTCCCGCCGCCGGCCCCCACGCTGCCCGCGGACGAGGAGCTGCCGCCGCTGATCGAGAGGCCGGAGGCGCCGCAGGCCCCGGTCGCTGTCGAGGAGCCGCCGGCGCCGGTCGTCGTCGAGGAGCCGGCGGCCCCGGCGATCGAGAAGCCCGAGCCGACCGCCGGCCGGCTGGTCCGGCTCCGGGCCCGGCTGGCCCGCTCGCAGACCGCGCTGGGCCGGGGCCTGCTCAGCGTCCTCTCCCGGGACCACCTGGAGGACGACGACTGGGAGGAGATCGAGGACAGCCTGATCACCGCGGACGTCGGCGTCGAGGCCACCCAGGTGATCGTCGAGCGGCTCAAGGAGCGGGTCCGGATCCTCGGCACCCGGACCGTGGCCGAGGTGCGCGAGCAGCTCGCCGAGGAGCTGGTCGCGGCGCTCGAGCCGGACCTGGACCGGACGCTGAGGACCGCCGCGCACGACGGGCGCCCGGCGGTCCTGATGGTGGTCGGCGTCAACGGCGCCGGCAAGACCACCACCTGCGGCAAGATCGGGCGGGTGCTGATCGCGGACGGCCGGACCGTGCTGTTCGGCGCGGCCGACACGTTCCGGGCGGCGGCCGCCGAGCAGCTGGCCACCTGGGGTGAGCGGGTCGGCGCCGAGACGGTCCGCGGGCCGGAGGGCGGCGACCCGGCGAGCGTGGCCTTCGACGCGGTCAAGCGCGGCATCGACATCGGCGTGGACACCGTCGTGGTGGACACCGCCGGCCGGCTGCAGAACAAGGTCGGCCTGATGGACGAGCTGGGCAAGGTCAAGCGGGTGGTGGAGAAGCACGGCCCGGTCGACGAGACGCTGCTGGTGCTGGACGCCACCACCGGACAGAACGGACTCGAGCAGGCCCGGGTGTTCACCGAGGTGGTGGATGTCACGGGTGTGGTGCTCACCAAGCTGGACGGCACCGCGAAGGGCGGGATCGTCATCGCGGTGCAGCGCAAGCTGGGGATTCCGGTCAAGCTGGTGGGCCTCGGCGAGGGCCCGGACGACCTGGCGCCGTTCGAGCCGGCCGCCTTCGTCGAAGCCCTCCTGGGGGAGACCGCGTAGGCTCGTTTCCAACGAATTTCACGGGTTTACTGCGGGGCTGGCACAGGTTCGCGGATATGTCAGGGAGGCTGTGGGTGACGCAGGAGCCGCTGCGCGAGATACCGCTGCACGGTGGCAACGTCAGCACGGTGTCCCGGATCGGCGACACGGTCCGGCGTAATGCCGGCCCGTGGACGCCGGCCGTCCACGCGCTGCTCAACCATCTGGAGCGGGTCGGGTTCACCGGCTCGCCCAGCGCGCTGGGCATGGACGAGAAAGGCCGCGAGGTGCTCACCTACCTCGACGGCGAGTGTGGTGAGTACCCGCTGGCCCCGCACTGGGTGACCGAGGAGGCGCTGGTCACCGTGGCCACCATGCTGCGGATGTTCCACGACGCGCAATACGGCTTCGTGCCGCCGCCCGGCGCGGTCTGGCGCTCGTTCGGCCCGCCGCCGCCGGACACCGAGGTGATCTGCCACCACGACGCCGCCCCGCACAACGTGGTCTGGCGGCCGGACGGCACCCTCGCCCTGATCGACTTCGACCTGGCCTCGCCCGGCTCGCGGATCTACGACGTGGCCTACGCCGCGTGGACCTGGGTGCCGCTGTTCAGCGACCGCGACTCCTACACCCTGGGCTGGAAACGGCCGAATCGGCCGCGGCGGCTGCGGCTGTTCGCCGACGCCTACGGGCTGATCCCGCGGGACCGGCACCGCCTGGTGCGCACCATCCGCAAGCGGATCGTCGACCACGTGGAGGGGATCCGGCGGATGGCGGCGGCCGGCGACCCGGCCTTCGTCCGGATCGTGCACAAGGGCCATCTACGCCGGCCGATGCGTGACCTGCGGCTGCTCGACTACGAGCGGCACACCTTGGAGTACGCCCTCCGGTGACGTACCGACTGTGAGAGTTTCTTCACACGTCGGAAACAACCCGTGACGCGCCGGAAATCGCGCGTAGACCGTGGCCGAAACAGCCAGCCGGAACGCTCTGCGTCGTACCGGCCGACTGGCATCGCAGCCCCCTCGGTCGGGTGTGAGAGGACACCTAATCCGAGAGGAGGCAGCGTGGAGATCAACATCGGCAATACCGCCTGGTTGCTCCTGTCGTCTGCGCTCGTTTTGCTCATGACCCCCGGCCTGGCGCTCTTCTACGGTGGCCTCAACCGGTCCAAGGGCACCCTGAACATGATGATGATGAGCTTCTCCTCCATCGGGATCATCTCGGTGCTGTGGGCGCTCTACGGCTTCAGCCTGGCGTTCGGCGCCAGCGGCAGCGCGGGGCTGAACAACTTCATCGGCAACCTCACCCAGTACGGCGGCACCAGCATCGACTGGGCCGGCGACCTGTGGGGCACCACCGGTATCCCGGTCTACGTCTTCATGGCCTTCCAGATGATGTTCGCCATCATCACCGTCGCGCTGATCAGCGGCGCGCTCTCCGACCGCCTCAAGTTCGGCGGCTGGGTGCTCTTCGCCATCGGCTGGTTCACCCTCGTCTACGTCCCGGTCGCGCACTGGGTCTGGGGCGGCGGCTGGATCGGCGCCAAGCTCCACGCGCTGGACTTCGCGGGCGGCACCGCGGTGCACATCAACGCCGGTGCGGCCGCTCTCGGTGTCGCCCTGGTGCTCGGCAAGCGGGCCGGCTGGCCGCGGGAGAACATGCGCCCGCACAACGTCCCGTTCGTCGCCCTCGGCGCCGGCCTGCTCTGGTTCGGCTGGTTCGGCTTCAACGCCGGCTCCGAGCTGACCGTGGACAGCGTCACCGGCATCGCGTTCGTCAACACCCAGCTCGCCACCGCCGCCGCGCTGGTCGGCTGGTGCGCCGTCGAGTGGATCCGGGACCGCAAGCCGACCCTGGTCGGCGCGTCCTCCGGCGCCGTCGCCGGCCTGGTCGCGATCACCCCGGCCTGTGGCTTCATCGCCCCGATGCCGGCCGTGCTGCTCGGCGTGATCGCCGGTGCGGTCTGCGCCCTGGCGGTCGGCCTGAAGTACCGGTTCGGCTACGACGACTCGCTCGACGTGGTCGGCGTCCACTTCGTCGGCGGCTGGATCGGCTCGCTGTTCATCGGCCTGTTCGCCACCAACACCGCGAACAGCGCGATCACCGACGTGCTCGGCGCCAGCGCCGGCCTGTTCTACGGCGGCGGCTTCACCCAGCTCGGCCGGCAGTTCGTCGGCAGCGCGGCGGTCACCGCCTACTCGCTGATCATCGCGGCGGTCATCGCCCTCGCGCTCAAGGCGATCAAGCTGTTCCGGGTCAGCCAGGAGGCCGAGATCGGCGGCATCGACATCTCGGACCACGGCGAGACCGCGTACGACTTCACCCCGGCCGCCGGCTCGGGCGGTGGCGCCTTCGCGATGGCCGGGCTCGCCCCGGGCAAGTCGGTCGACGCCGACGGCAAGGCTGACACCAGCCAGAAGGTCGCCGGTTAATCTCTCTCATGGCTGCTGATGTGGAAGGACTGAGCATGAAGCTGGTGACCGCGGTCATCAAGCCGTACCAGCTCGACGCGGTGAAGGAGGCTCTGCACGCCCTGGGCGTCGCCGGGCTGACCGTGAGCGAGGTGCAGGGTTACGGCCGGCAGAAGGGGCACACCGAGGTGTACCGGGGCGCCGAGTACACCGTCGAGTTCCTCCCGAAGATCAAGGTCGAGGTGATCACGGACGAGATCGACGTCGAGAAGATCGTCGACGCCGTGGTGACCGCCTCGCGGACCGGCAAGATCGGTGACGGGAAGGTCTGGGTGACGACGGTCGACGACGTCATCCGGGTCCGGACCGGCGAGCGCGGCCTCGACGCCCTGTAAACGACCATGACGAACCCGTTGAGCGAGCCGCCGGCCCCGCCCGCACGTCCGGCTGCCGGCGACTCGCTCGACAAGCTGAAGGAACACATCGGTGCCGCGGCGCGCGACAAGCGAGCCGCGGCACTCGACGTCTGGCTGCGTGAGCTGTTCCCGAGCCACCTGCCCGGCGTCAGCCTGCTCGCGGTCGGCGGGCTGGGCCGGCGCGACTGCGCGCCGTACAGCGACCTGGACCTGGTCCTGCTGCACAACGGGACGGCCGGGATCGACCGGATCGCCGCGGCGCTCTGGTACCCGATCTGGGACGCCCGGCTCGGCCTGGACCACTCGGTGCGCACCCTGCCCGAGGCGCTCTCGGTCGCCCACGACGACGTGAAGGTGGCGCTCGGCCTGCTCGACGCCCGGCACGTGGCCGGCGACGCGGCGCTCTCCGCCGAGCTGGTGGCGGCCGCCGGGGACCTGTGGCGGCGGACCGCGGTCCGGCTGATGCCGCAGCTGCGCGAGCTGACCGAGAGCCGCTGGGCCAGCCACGGCGAGCTGGCCTTCTTGCTCGAGGGCGACCTCAAGGAGGCGGCCGGCGGGCTGCGCGACGTCACCCTGCTGCGCGGCATCGGCCGCGCCGGGATCGCCGACACCATGCGTCCCGCGGTGCGCGCCGCCACCCTGCGGCTGCTGGACGCCCGGGACGCCCTGCACCTCGCGGTCGGCCGCCGGGTCGACCGGCTGGTCGCCCAGGAGCGCGCCGCGGTCGCCGGTCTGCTGGACCTGGAGGACCCGGACACCCTGCTGCGCCGGGTCTCCGGCGACGCGCGGACCGTGGCGCACGCCGTCGACGACGCCTGGCGGGCGGTCGACCGGCTGCGCGGCACCCGCCGCCGGCCCGGCGCCCCGGCCGTGCCGCCCCGCCGCCCGGTCGCCCGGGACGTGGTCGAGCAGGACGGCGAGCTGGTGCTGGCCCGGACCGCGATCGGCCCGGTCCCGGACCCCAGCCTGTCGCTGCGGGTGGCCGCCGCGGCCGCCACCGTGCAGCTGCCGATCGCCCGCGCCACCTGCGAGTGGCTGGCCGCGTTCTGCCCGCCGCTGCCGCACCCGTGGCCGGCCGCCGCCCGGGCCGCGCTGGTCTCGCTGCTCGGCGCCGGCCCCGGCCTGCTGCCGGCCTGGGAGACCGCCGACCGGTACGGCCTGATCGACGCCTGGCTGCCGGAGTGGGCCCGGATGCGCAGCCTCCCGCAGCACCACCCGATCCACCGGTTCACCCTGGACCGGCACCTGGTCCAGGCCGCCTACGAGGCCACCCGGTTCGCCCGCGAGGTGGACCGCCCCGACCTGCTGCTGATCGGCGCCTTCCTGCACGACGTGGGCAAGGGCCTGCCCGGCGACCACAGCGTCGTGGGCGCCCCGATCGCCGCCGACATCGCCACCCGGATCGGTCTGCCGCCGGCCGACGTGGCCACCGTCGAGAAGATGGTCCGGCTGCACCTGCTGCTGCCGGACGTGGCCACCCGCCGCGACCTGGGTGACCCGGTGACCATCTCCACGGTGGCCGAGCAGGTCGGCGACCCGGCCACGCTGGACCTGCTGCACGCCCTGGCCCGGGCCGACTCGCACGCCACCGGCCCGGCCGCCTGGTCGGACTGGAAGGGCCGGCTGATGGCCGAGCTGGTCCGCCGGGTGCACACGCTGCTCGACACCGGCGCGCTGCCGGAGCCGCCGGAGCCGGACCCGGAGCTGGTCAGCGGCGACCTGCCGGTGGTGCACCTGGACGGCGACCAGGTGTCGGTGGCCGCCGCCGACCGCCGGGGGCTGCTCGCCGGGGTGGCCGCCTGCTTGGCCATGCACCGGCTGGACGTGGTCGCCGCGAACACCTCGACGGTGGACGGGCGGGCGATCGTCGAGTTCTACACCCAGCCGCGGTACGGGACGCCGTACGATCCGGTCGCCCTCACCGCCGACCTGCGCCGGGTCGCGGCCGGCGACGTCTCGGTGACCCAGCGGGTCCGGGCCCGGGCGATGAGCGCGCGCGGCGGCACCGCCTCGCCGAAAGTGATCTGGCAGCGGGCCGCGGCGACCGACGCGGTGGTCCTGGAGCTGCGCGCGGCCGACTCGGCGGGCCTGCTCTACCGGGTGACGCACGCGCTCGACGAGGCCGGCGCGGAGATCCGGGCGGCCCGCATCTCCACCCTGGGCGGCGACGTGGTCGACGCGTTCTACCTGGTCGGGGCGTGGGCCGACGCGGCCGAGCGGGATCGGGTGCAGCAGGCTGTGCTGGCCGCGGTGTAACCCCCGGCGGGCCGCCGCGTTGAACCACCGATGATCGGCGAGGAGAATCCGGCGGCGCTGGTCGCCGCGGCGGTGCGCAACCGTGCGGTCGGTTTGCGGGAGGAATTGGCGTCCGGCGACCTGACCGGCCTGCTGCGGGCGGCCCGGGCCGGTCGGCGGCCCGCGCTGGCCCGGCCGGACCGGGTGGCGGTCCTGGCCCAGGTGATCGCGTTGCAGGACGTGCTGCCCGGCGACCGGGCCGACGCGCTGGCGCTGTTCGAGATGGTCGGCGTGCGGCGGGTGCCGGCCCGGCAGCGCACCGTCTACGCCCAGCTGGCCCGCTCGCCGCGGATCGCGGTGGACCGGCAGGTGCGCCACGAGATCGCCACCGACCTGGCCAACCCGTTCCGCGAGCCGGGCCGCCCGCTGCGGCCCTGGCTGCGGCGGTTCGCCGCCGGGCTGCCGGCGCCCGCGCCCCGGCTCGACGACCGGGACCACCTGCCGCCCTTCGACCGGCTCTGCACCGCGGATCCGGCACCGGTGCACCGACCGGAACTGATCACCGTGGTGGTGACCGCCTACCGGCCGGGGGAGGGGCTGCTCACCGCGGTCCGCTCGATCCTGCGGCAGTCCTGGCGCCACCTCGAGGTGCTGGTGGTGGACGACGCGTCGCCGCCGGAGCACGACGAGGTCCTGGCCCGGGCGGTGGCCCTCGACCCGCGGGTCCGCCTGCTGCGGCAGCCGCGGAACGCCGGCACCTACGTGGCCCGCAACGCCGGCCTGGACGCCGCCGCCGGCGAGTTCGTGACCTTTCAGGACTCCGACGACTGGTCGCACCCGCGCCGCCTGGAACTCCAGGTCCAGCCGCTGCTCGACGACCCGTCGCTGGTCGCCTCCACCTCGGACGGCCGCCGGGTCACCGAGGACCTGACGCTGACCCGGCTGGGCCGGCGCGGCGGCAAGCTCAACCCGTCCGCCCTGCTCCTGCGCAAGGCCACGGTGCTCGCCCGGGCCGGCTACTTCGACGTGGTCCGCAAGGGCGGCGACTCGGAGTACATCGAGCGGATCGCCGCGGCCTTCGGCGACCGGGCGCTCCGCCACCTGCCGGTCCACCTGGCGCTGATCCGGCTCTCCACCGGCTCGCTGTCCCGGGCCGAGATCCTGCCCTACTGGCTGCACCCGGCCCGGGCCGCCTACCGCTCCGCCTACCTCGCCTGGCACGCCCGGATCGCGGCCGGCGCCACGCCGGCCTTCCGGCCGCCGGACGGCTCGGACCGCCCCTTCCCGGCGCCCGCCCATCTGCTCCGGTCCGCCGCCGGCCAGGAGCCCGTTCCCCGGTACGACGTGATCGTCGCGGCCGACTGGCGGGTGATGCGCGAGTCCCAGCGGTCCGCGCTGGCCGAGATCGAGGCGCTGCTCGGACGTGGTCTGCGGGTGGCGATCCTGCACCTGGAGGACTGGCGGCGCCCGACGGTGCGGCGGCTCCCGGTGCACCCGGCCGTGCAGGACCTGGTCAACGCCGGCCGGCTCGGCGCGGTCACCCTCACCGACCGGGTGGACTGCGGGGTGCTGCTGGTCCGGCAGGCCGAGGTGCTGCGTCATCCGCCGGCCGGGGAGACCGGGCTCGCCCCGCGTACCGTGCTGATCCTGATCGACGAGCAACCGCGCGCCGCGCTGGGGCCGTGCGGCGCGGCGGCCGAGCGGCTGTTCCGGGTGCCGGCGCTCTGGTGCCCGCAGTCGGGGGCCGTCCGCGCCGCGTGCCCGGACCTGCCGCTGACCGATTTCGATCTACCCACCGTGGCCGTCCCGGCGGCCCCTCGCCGGACCCCGATCCCGCGCCACCCGGTGCTCGGCGCCGAGGTGAACCATCCCCGGGAGCTGGCCGTGTTCGACGGGCTGACCGGGTTCGACGTGCGGATCCGGGCGGCCGACGGGCTCCGCCTGCCCCGGCAGCCGGCCGGCCGGCTGGTCTACCGGGCCGCCGACGTGGCGCCGCTGGAGTTCTACGCCCAGCTGGACTTCGCGCTGCGGACCGGGCCGTCGGAGCGGGCCGCGCTGGACGCGACCGCCACCGGCTGCATCGTGCTGCCGCCCGGAGCGGCGGCGGCGCTGCGGCGTTACCAGGCCGAGCCGGAGCTGGCGGCGGAGCGGCGTCGGCGGGACCGGCTCGCGCTGCGGGACGGGCACCACCCGGATCTGTTCGCCGGCCGGGTGGCGGCGCTCGCGCGTAACGCCACGTAGCTTGCGCCGTTAGGGCTTGGTGTGGTCGCCCCCGCGGCCACCGCAGGCACCGGAGGTGGCAGTTCATGAGGCTTCGCACACTGGCCGGCCGGGCACGCGCGCTCGGCCCGCGGACGGTCGCCGCCGCCGGGCTCACCGCGCTGCTGGTGGCCGGCGTCGCGACCGCCGCCGCGCTGGACGCGGAGCGGGTCGCGCTCTGCCTGCTCGCCCTGCTGCTCGCCCTGGCGCTGGCCGGGGTCCTGCAGCTGAACCGGCGGCTGCTGGCGCTCCGCGGCGACCGCCGGGAGATCCGCGAGCTGCGGGTGGTGCTGGACGCCACCCAGCGCCGGGTGGTGTCCGCCGTGGAACGCCAGCGGCTCGCCGCCGACGACCGGCACCGGGAGCTGACCGACGCGATCGCCCGGGTGCAGCGGATCGCCGACCGCGGCGTGCGCGCCGTGCAGCTCGCCGTGCCGCGTGAGTTGGAGGCGTCGATCCAGCTCTTCCAGGGGTTCACGCCGCGCGCCCCGATGCCGTCCTCCGGCGACTACGCGCTCAACCCGACCGACCTGCTGGAGCTGCTCTTCCTGGTCCGGTCCCGGCGCCCGAAGCTGGTGGTGGAGCTGGGCAGCGGCACCTCGACGATCTGGCTCGCCTACGTGCTGGAGCAGACCGGCGGCCGGCTGGTCTCGCTGGACCACGAGCCGGAGTACGCGAACCGCACCCGCGCCGCCCTGGCCGCGCACGGGCTGACCGGGGTCGCCGAGGTGCGCGACGCCCCGCTGGCCCCGGTGCCGGTCGACGACCGCAGCTTCGACTGGTACGACCCGGCCGCCCTGGAGGACCTGACCGGGATCGACTTCCTGCTGGTCGACGGCCCGCCGGCGGCGGTCGGGCCGGACAGCCGCTACCCGGCGCTGCCGGTGGCCGGCCCGCGCCTCGCCGACCGCGCCACGATCGTCTTCGACGACGCGAACCGGCGCGACGAGCAGGCCGCCATCGAGCGCTGGCTGGCCGCCGACGAGGGCCTCAGCCGGGAGGGCGAGATGCTCGGCCGGCACGCGGTCCTGGCGTACACCAGAAAGACCTTGAGCACAGCGAACGCCCCCGCCGCAGGGGGATCGGCGGGGGCGCTCGTCTAGCACCCGCGAAGCGGGCTGTCTTCGGCCGCGGTCCGGCTCACCGGGCGACATGCCCCCGAGCCGAGCGCGGCCATCGGCTCAGTAGCCGAAGTCCTGGGTGTAGTAGGGCGCGCCGCCCTTGCTGTAAACGGCGCCCACACCGACCGTCTTGGACTTGCAGTTCAGGATGTTCGCGCGGTGCCCCGGGCTCTTCATCCAGGCGTTCACCACGTCCTTGCCGGTGCGGTAACCCCAGGCGATGTTCTCCGCGGACGGCTTCGGGTAACCGGCCGCCTTCTCCCGGGCGACGAAGGTGGACCCGCCCTTGCCGGTGTGGCTGAACGCCCCGGACTGCGCCATGTAGGCGCTGTGCCCGCGGGCCGCGGTGGTCAGCCGCGAGTCCACCGTCAGCGCGCCGCAGCCGTGCGCGGCACGCTGCACGTTGGTCAGCCGGACGATGTCGGCCTGCAGCGACGCCTCGGACACCGGCGCGGCGTCGGCCGGGGTCGCGGCGAGCGCCACACCGAAGGCGGCGGCCGGGGCGAGAGCGGCGATGACGGCGAAGCGACGGAACAGCGAGCGCAAGGCGAACCCTTTCGGAGTACGGCGCCTGGCTCGTCGCCAGGCTCACCGTTCTCTTCGGCCCGCGCTCCGGCCGACATGACTGCCGTAAGGGTGTCGACGCGTCGCTGTTCGGTTGCCGGGATCCGGGCGGGTCAGCCGGGTTCCGGCCCGGTCCGCGGGTGGGGAAGGGCCGGCCGGGTGCGCAGCGCGAGGACCGCGTCCGCCCAGCGGCCCGGCTCGTGGCGGCGGGCGAATGCCAGGGACCGGGCCGACTGGGCCGCGTAGCGCTGCGGGCTGCGGTGCAGCCGGCGCAGCGTCCGGGACAGGTCGGCCGGGGTGCAGTAGACAGCGGCCGGGCCGTACTCCGGCTCCCGGTCCGGGGGCAGCAGCAGGACGCAGCCGGCCGCCAGCGGAGCGAGCAGGTCCGCCGGAGGGTCGGCGTCGCCCAGGTAGAAGTCGAGCTGGTGCAGGAAGGACCGGGGCGTGACGTCGGTGGGCTGGTAGACCAGCCAGTGCAGGGGCGGGCGGGTGGTGGGATCGGCGGCACGGTGCAGAAGGCGTACGTCGAGATCCGGGGAATCGCGCAGTGACCGGCGCAGCGACCGCAACGGATCGTGGTCGTCGGCGAGGAACCGGCCGAGGACCGGCCGGTCGGCGGCCGGCTCCCGGCGCGACGTCTGCCACCGGCGGGCGTCCACCGTGCACGGCAGCGCCGCGAAGGTCACCTCGCCGCCGAACATCCGCCGGGCCGCCGCCGCGCCGGCCGCCGCCGCGGCCGGCCACGCCGGATCCTCCTCGATCACCACCCGGTCGGCCCGGATCCCGCTGGGCAGACTGGTCGCGAAGGCCAGCCCGGCCGGGCCGCGGACCAGCAGCAGTCCGGTGTGGACCCGGTCGGTCAGCTGGATCTGCTCGGCCGCGCCGGTGTTGATCAGGCGTTGCACGTCCGGGTCGAGGTTGCGGGTGGCCCCGCCGAGGACCGGCAGGTGCAGCGCGGCGACCGAGACCGACGGCTGGGCGAGCAGCGCCCGGAGCGGCGCGGCGTGCTCGGGTGCGCTGAAGTCGGCGGCCAGGACCAGGTCGACGGTCACCGTGGCCGGCGTGGTCTCGGTCAGCCGGCGCGGCGCGGCGAACACCCGCCGCTGCGGCTCCCGCGGGCGCACGGCCGGCTCGCGGCCGCCGGCGACCCGGCGGTGCCAGGCCTGGAAGGCGGAGAGGTACGCCTGCCGCGCCGGGTGCATCCAGCCCGGGGCCATGTCCGCGCTGGACAGTGAGGTGCCGGAGAGCCGGATCAGGGCCAGCGTCTCGCCACCCAGGTGCGGCACCGCGGGCCGGCCGAACACCGCGCGGGCCCGTTCCACGTACTCCGCGTCGGCGCCCTTGCGGACGGTGTCCAGGTAGCCGAGCCGTGCCAGGGCGAGCGGGCGGCGCAGCATCAGCGACGACAGGTTGTAGGAGCGGTGCTGCGGATGGCCGGGCCGGGTCACCACCAGGTCGCCGGTCACCCGCATCCCGGCCGAGGTGGTCGCGACCAGCGCCGGGTCGGCGAGCAGCGGCGCCACCTGGCGTTCCAGCCGCAGCGGGTGGGACCAGTCGTCGGAGTCCTGGAAGGTGACGAAGTCGCCGGTGGCGGCGTCCAGGCCGGCGTTGCGGGCCAGGTAGGTGCCGCCGTTCACGGCGAGCCGGAGCACCCGGATCCGCGGGTCCAGGCCGGCGGCCTCGTCCAGCACCGGCGCCGGTCCGGAGCCGTCGTCGACGATCAGGATCTCCTGGTTGGCCCAGCTCTGCGCGACCAGCGACCGGACCGTGACCAGCAGCGCCGGGCCGGGCCGGTAGGTGGTGACGATCGTGGTGATCCGGTGCGGGTCGTCGACCCGCGGGACCACGCCCGGCACGATCCGGTCGAAGCGCGGCCCCGGCCCGTCGGCGAGCGTGATGCCCGGCGCCGGGAGGAGCCTGGTGAACCGGGCCAGCCACTCGCCCGGCTCGGCCAGGTCCACGGCGAGCGCCTCGCGGATCGGCCGGGGAATCCTCGGGTAGCGGGCGAGCAGGTCGGCGGCCCGGCCGACCGGGAAGGCCAGCTGGGCGTGCAGACCCTGGTGCGCCGGGGCGATCGCGGCCGGACCGTGCGCCCGCAGCAGCGCGTCGAACAGCGCCAGCCCGTCCGCCCGGTCGTGCGCCTCCAGATCCTGCAGCGCGATCGCCCGGGCCAGCTCGCCGAGCGCCCACGGATCGCCGTCCGGCGCCCGGCCCGCCCGGACCGCGGTGAGCAGGGCGTCCAGGTCGGGGACGCCGGCCGCGTGGGCGAGCAGCACCCGGGCGTCGGCCGACCGGGCCTGGATCGCGGCCGTCGCCGGTCCGTCCGGGCCGGTCCGGCGCAGCGCGCGCAGATGCCGTTCGAGCAGGGCGGATCCGTAGGAGGCCGGGGTGATGTGCGTCCGCATGGTGTACCCAACGCCCGGCCCGGCGCCCGCGTGACGTGATCGCCTCGCGGGTCGTTGTGCCCGGCGGAGAACCCGGTCGTCGAGCAACGGAGTACACGATCATGACCGCGACCGTCCATGACGTGGCGATCCTCTCGGACTTCCGGTACCCGGGCGGCAATTCGGCGGCCATCGCGGCCGAGGTGCGGGCCCAGGCCGAGGCCGGATTGCGCACGATCCTGGTGCACGTGCCCTCCCCGCACAACCGGGACGGGCTGCCGTTCAGCCCGCGGATCGCCGAGCTGCTCCGGGACGGGCTGGCCGAGCTGGCCACCCCGGACGCCGCGGTCAACGCCCGGCTGCTGGTGATCCGGCAGCCGCGGATCTTCACGGCCGACCTGGCCGTGGTGCCCCGGGTGCACGCCGAGCACACCGTGATGGTGCTCAACCAGGCGCCCGGGGACTCGGCCGACCCGACCCGTTACTACGACTTCGCGCAGGTGCGGGACCGGGTCGAGCTGTACTTCGGCCCGTCGGTGGAGTGGACGCCGATCAGTCCGCAGATCCGCGGGATGCTGCCCGGGCTGTCGGCCGAGGACTGGCACGAGATCATCGACGTGGCGGACTGGCCGTCCCGTGCCCCGAAAAACGGCGATTTGCCGGTCATCGGGCGGCATGGGCGCGCGGATGCGGTGAAGTGGCCCCGCGCGGCCGACGAGCTGCTCCAAGCTTATCCCGATAAACCGGACTTAAGGGTACGAATCCTCGGTGGCGGTGAGATCGCCACACGGCTGCTCGGCCGGCGCCCGGCGAACTGGGAGATCATCCCGTTCGGCGGTGAACAACCGGCCGACTTCCTCCGCACCATCGACTTCTTCGTCTACTTCCACGACCCCGACCTGGTCGAGGCGTTCGGCCGGACCATCCTGGAGGCGATGGCCGCCGGGGTGCCGGTGATCATCGGCGAGCACTTCCGCCCGATCTTCGGCGACGCCGCGCTCTACACCACCCCGGCCGGCGTGGAACCGCTGGTCCGTGCCCTGTGGGCGGACCAGGAGCGGTACCGGGCGGTGGCCGCGCAGGCTCGCGAGTTCGTCGAGACCCGGTACGGCGTCGCCTCCCACCTGGCCCGGCTCGCGGCGCGCGGGGCGGGCGCCCGGCCGGCCGCGCACCGCGCCCCGGCGCTCGTCCGCCGCGACCCCGCGCCCCGCCCCCGGCCGGTGCTGATGCTCAGCGACAACGGCGCCGGCCTGGGCCACCTGTCCCGGCTGATGGCGATCGGGCGGCGGCTGCCGGAGAGCTGCCCCGCGGTGATCGCCACCCAGTCGTACGGCGCCTCGGTCGCCCACCGGGAGGGCTTCCTCACCGAGTACCTGCCGTCCCGCGCCGTGCTCGGCCTGCCCAAGCAGCGCTGGGCCGGCTTCCTGCAGTCCCGCCTGGAGCACCTGGTCGACCTGCACCGCCCGGCCGTCGTCGCGGTGGACAGCGTCCCGCACGACGGCATCGTCGCGGCCGCCGCCGCCCGCCCGGACGTCACCTGGGTCTGGGTGCGCCGGCCGATGTGGCGCCGGGAGACCGGCGCCGAGTGGATCGCGAAGCGCGGCGCGTTCGACGGGGTCCTGGAGCCCGGCGAGTTCGCCGCGCCCGCCGACGAGGGGCCGACCGTGGCCGACCGGGCCGGCGTGCACCCGGTCGACCCGATCATGCTGCTGGACCGGTCCGACCTGGTCGGGCCGGATGAGGCACGGGCCGTGCTGGGCATCGAGGAGGGCCGCCCGGCCGCGCTGTTGCAGCTCGGCGCCGGCAACATCAACGACATCGCCTCCCCGGTCGGCCGGATCGCCCGGCACCTGCGTGAGGCCGGCTTCCAGGTGCTGCTCGCCGAGTCGATGATCGCCACCGACCCGATGCCCACGGTGCCCGGCGCCCGGGTGGTCAAGGTGTACCCGATCAGCCGATATCTGCGCGGAGTGGACCTGGTGGTCGCCGCGTCCGGTTACAACTCGTTCCACGAGCTGCTCGCGTTCCAGGTGCCGACGGTGTTCGTGCCGAACCGGGCGACCTCGCTGGACGACCAGGTGGCCCGGGCCCGGTTCGCGGCGTCGACCGGCGCGGCCCTGTGCGTCGAGGACCCGGAGAGCGACGAGCTGGACCGGGTGCTGGCCGAGGCGGTCCGGCCGGAGGTGCGGGCCCAGCTCGCCCGGCGCTGCGCGGAGGTCGGGTTCGGCAACGGGGCGGAAGCAGCGGCGCGCTGGCTGGCGGGGCTGGCCGCGGAGAACGGACGAAGCGGAGCGTAAAACATGTCCGACTTATCAGTTAAGCCGGAGTTCGAGAAACTGCAGTGGGAGGTCGCGGCGCTGACCGGGCGGATGCGCTCGGTGGAGCTGGAGCGCGACTCCTGGCGGGCCCGGTGCGAGCGGCTCACCGAGCAGCGCGACCGGGAACGGGAGAAGAGCCGGCGGTTGCGCAGCAGCGGGTCGTACCGGCTCGGCCGGGCGCTGGTGTCGTTCGTCAAGGACCCCTGGCACACCTCGCCCCGGCTGGTCCGCGGGCTGCTCCGGCGGCTGCGGCCGCGGACCGGCGGCGGGCCGGTGGTGCCCGAGCAGGTGACCCGGCAGCCGGCCGCCCAGCGGCGCCCGGCCCACCTGTACGTCGCGATCGGGCTGGACCACGACGCGCTGCGCGACTTCCTGGTGACGGTCAACCAGCGGCTGCTGGTCACGCCGGACCACCGGCCGGTGGTGCTCACCGACGATCCGGCGTTCTCGCTGCTGCGCAAGCTCGGGGTGCTGCTGGAGTACCTGCCGGACCGGGCCACCTGGGAGCGGCACCGGCCGGACCGCGCCTGGGACGATTTGCTCGCCGAGCGGCTGGCCCAGCTGTGCCGGGACCACGCCACCGAGCGGACCGTGGTGGTGGACCGGCAGCACCCGCCGGTCCTCTCCGACCTACTCGATCTTCGGTAGCGCGGCCTCCAGCAGCGGGGCGACCGTCTGGGCGTATGTCGTGGTCAGGTGGTTGGAGTCCCGGTAGGCCAGCACGTTGCCGACGATCGGCGGGCAGAAGTCCGTGCACAGCCAGGGGACCGGGTTGATCAGGGTGACGCCGGTCAGCCCCGCGACGGCGGCCCGCTGCTGTGGCCCGCGCAGGGCGACTGAGGCGCTCTTCCCGCACCGGTTGACGCGCTTCAGGCGAGCCTGCCGGGCCACGCAGACCGGGACCCGCTCCGCGAAATAGGGCGTGTCGAGAATCAAGGCGACCCGTCCCCCGAGCGAGGCCGCGGTCCGCTGCCAGGCCGCCCGCCACTGGGCGGCTTCTTCGGTACGGGTGTCCACCGGCCGGTAGTTGAAGCTCGACCCGATCACCACCAGCGCGGGCCGCAGCGCCCTGATCCGGGCCACCGCCGACGCGTGGAACGCGGCGCACTCGGTGTACTCCCGCTTCAGCCCGTCGTGCCAGAGCCGCAGGTCGGCCGCCGAGCAGGAGGACTTGCTCAGCGACACCAGCCGCCAGTGGCGCCGCTTCGCGATCCGGTCCAGCGCCGGGAACCACTGGGCCGCGTGCGAGTCGCCGTAGAGCACCACGGTCGTCGCCGCGCGCGGATCGCCGTAGACGCAGCCGGCCGGCGCCACCGTCACCGGCGCCTCGACGTGGCAGTGGTCCGCCCACACCCGGGCCTTGTCCGCGTTCACCCGGGCCAGCGCCGGGGCCAGGTTGCCGGGCAGCTCCCGGACCTGGCGGCCGGCCCGGACCGCGCGGGTGATCACCGCGTACGGGTCGGCGGCGTGCGCGGCCGCCGCCCGCAGGTCCCGGATCGTCGCGCCGGCCGGCACCGGGTGCGGCAGCAGCGCGATGGTGACCGCGGTGGCGGCCACCGCCGCGGACAGCCCGGCGCCCAGGCCGAGCGCCCGGACCGGGCGCAGCCGCAGCCGCGGGTGGTGCCGCACCGGGTTCTCCACCAAGTGGTAGGTCACCCAGGCCAGGCCCAGCGCGGCGGCCGAGAGCAGCAGCCCGAGCGGCACCGACGGCTCGACGCCGAGCGCGGCCGGGGCGATCAGCAGGACCGGCCAGTGCCACAGGTACCAGCCGTAGGACAGCCGCCCGACCGCCTGCAGCGGCCGGGCCGCCAGCGGCCGGCACCCGCCGATCAGCACGGCCGCCGCGCCGGCGACCGGGAGCAGGGCGAAGAAGCCAGGGTACGACGTGCCGTCGTCCAGCCACAGCGCGGCGCCCAGGATCCCGGCCAACCCGGCCAGGCCCAGCCACCGGTTCTCCAGCCGGGGCGCGAAGACCGCGATCAGCGCGCCGGCGCCCAGCTCCCACGCCCGGGTGTGCGGGCCGAAGTACGCCCACGGCGCCGACCGCGCGGTCTCCCACACCGCGGCCGCGAACGAGGCGGCCACCAGCGTGACCAGCAGCGGCTTGCGTTTCGGCAGCATCAGCAGCAGCGGCCAGAACAGGTAGAACTGCTCCTCCACCGCGAGCGACCAGAAGTGCTGGAACGGCGACGGCGGGGCGTCCGCGTTCAGGTAGTCCGTGCCGGTGGACGCGAACCGCAGATTCGCCACGTACCCGGCGGCCGACAGCGCGTCCTCGGCCAGCTCGCCCAGCCGGATCGCGGGCAGCCACAGCCGGGCCGCGACCAGCGTGCAGACCAGCACCAGCGCGGCGGCCGGCAGCAGCCGCAGGGCGCGCCGGGCGTAGAACCGGCGGATCGACACCCGGCCGGTCGCCGCCCGCTCGCGCAGCAGCAGCGAGGTGATCAGGAACCCGGAGATCACGAAGAAGACGTCCACGCCCACGTAGCCGCCCGCGGCGAACGGCACCCCGGCATGGCCCAGCACGACCAGGAGCACCGCGATCGCGCGCAGGCCCTCGAGATCGGAACGGAAGTTCGGCGACAGGCTCATCGCCCTCTAACGCGCCGCCCCGCGATCGGGTGTCGGCCTGTCGGGTGCGTCGCAACCCGACACCGGCGAGGTCGTTGCCTCTGGTGTGACAGCCGAGGCCCCGAGCGCCACCGTACGGCCGGACCCCGGCGCCGGGCGGCGGCCCGCGGCCGACCCGGCGCCCCCACGGCCCTGGCGGCCGGTCTGGCGCGGCATCCTGCTGCACTGCGCGCTGGTCCCGCTGGTGGTGCTCGCCCCGCTGGTCGCCCTGCAGCCCAGCGCCGACCACCGGTTCAACGTCTACGCCAACGGCGCCCGCTACCTGTCCCGCCCGTGGGAGCTGGCCGGCGAGGCGTTCCGTTCCGTCCCGCAGTATCTGGCGCTGGGCAACTTCCGGCCGCTCGGCCGGATGGTGGAGTGGCTGCTCGACGCGGTCACCTTCGGGCTCACCGACCTGTTCGGACTGCCCGCCAACATCTCGCTGCGGCTGGTCTCGTTCGCCGCCGCCATCGTGCTGACCCTGGCCACCGTGATGCTGGCCGAGTGCGTGGTGAGCCGGGGCCGCCCGTTCGCCGGGCCGCCGTCGCTGGCCACCGCGGTGCTGCCGTTCGCGGTCGGCGGGAGTTTCGTGGCGGCCGGCCGGACCAGCACCACGGTGCTCTTCGGCGGCCTCTACTTCGTCACCGCCGCGCTGGCCCTGCTGGTCGGTGCGGCGGCCGCCCGGATCGTCGGCCGGATCCGGCTGGGCGCCCGGCTCGGCACCGGCGCCGTGCTGCTCGGCGCGGCGCTGGCCGCGTTCAACGAGATGGCCTGCCTGGCCGTGCCGCTGGCCACCCTGGTGATGCTGATCCGCGCCCGGCTGCTCGGCCTGTCCTGGCGGGAGACCGCCGGCGGCACCGGAGCCCGGTTCGTGGCGCTGCTCTGGGCCGGGTTCCTGCCGGTGGCCGTACCGGTCCGGGTGATCATCGCGGCGAAGTGCGCGGCCGGCGACTGCTACTCCGGCTCGGACGTGGCGCCGGCCGGCGCGCTCGCCGCGCTGCCCAACCGGCTCACCTCCTGGGTGCCGCCGTTCACCTGGCAGCGCGCCACCGAGGGGCCGTACGGGCACACGCTGACCGCCGCGCTGCCGCTCGCGCTGGTGGTGCTGCTCCTGCTGGTCCGCCGGTTCTGGACGGACCTGCCGCGCTACGACACCCCGGACCGGCGGCAGGCCTGGGCGCTGGCCGGGACCGGGCTGGCGGTGCTGCTGCCGGCCGCCGCGATGGGCGCGCTCAACCCGCAGCTGCAGCGGCTCGCCGCGGCCGGCTGGTGGGGCCTGGGCTGGCGGGACAGCGCGCTCGCCGGGGCGGCCGGGGCGTTGCTCACCGTGGCGCTGCTGACCGGCCTGTTCGCCCGCGGCCACCGGACCGCCCGGACACACCGGCTCGGCACCCTCGGCGGCGTCCTGCTGCTGGCCCTCGTCGCCGCGGTCTCGGCCAGCGCGAACCGGGACCACCGGGCGGCCGCCGCGGCGGAGAAGCCGGCGTTCGTGCACGACCGGGTGGCCCAGGAGATCGTCGACTTCGACCGGTCCGCGGCCGGCGACGTCCGCCGCTGCACGCTGCGCGACCAGTTCCGCGCCGGCCTGCCCCGCGACCGCCGCACCGGCTACCCGCCCGAGATGCGCCGCTTCGACCAGGCTGTCGACACCGCGACCCGCGAACTCGCCGGCCGCCCGTTCTGCACGAAGGCGCCCTGATCCCAACCGGTCCGGCCCGCCGTCCGTTCCGCACCCGGGCCTTCTGATCTCAGCCGGTCCGGCCCCTGGCCCGCTCTGTACCCGGGCCTTCTGATTTCAGCCGGTCCGGCCCCTGGCCCGCTCTGTACCCGGGCCTTCTGATTTCAGCCGGTCCGGCCCCTGGCCCGCTCTGTACCCGGGCCTTCTGATCCCATCCGGCCCGGCCCCCGTCCCAACTCGCCGGGCTGCCTGTCGGGGCGTCTGTCGGCGGGGCGGAGCGGACGGCTGGCGCGGACCGGCTACGGTCGCCCGATGTCCCGGAACGAGGGGTGGCGCGTGCCGAGCAACGTCCCGCCGATCCTGCGGAGCCCGCGGCTGGCCCGTCTGGTCCGCTATGGGCTGAGTGGCGGAGCGAGCGCACTCACCCATTTCGGCATCGGCCTGCTCGGGGTCCACCTGCTGCACCTGCGACCGGTGCTCGCCTCGACGGCCGGCTTCGTCGCCAGCATCGTCGTCTCCTACGTGCTGCAGCGCTGGTGGGTCTTCCGCTCCACGGCGGGCCACGCGATCGCCGGCTCCAAGTTCCTGATCGTCACCGCGGTCGCCTTCACCGTCAACACGCTGGTCCTGTGGCTGGGCACCGAAGTCTTCGCCGTCCCCTACCCGATCGTCCAGCCGATCGCGCTGACCGTGATCCCCCTGATCAACTACTTCCTCAACTCCCGCTGGACCTTCGCCACCACCTGAAGCCTCGGCCGCCGGGTCACGGATCCGCACCTGGTTGCGGCTCTGGGCGCCAGGCCATGGGGTTCCCTGGTCGCGGTTCCGGCCGCCGGTCAGGGCCGCCGGTCAGGGCCGCCGGTCACGGCCGGCGGCCGGCACGGTTGTCGCAGGCCGCGGGGCTCCCTGGTCGCTGTCCCGGCCGCAGGCCACGGCCGCCGGCAACACGGTTGTTGGCAGGTCGCGGCGGGTCGGGGCTCGTGGTCCGGTCTGCGAACGGCAGCAACGCCGGTGTTGGCAGGCCGCGCGGGTCGGGCTCGTGGTCCGGTCGCGAACGGGAGCCACGCCGGTGTTGGCAGGCCGCGCGGGTCGGGGCTCGTGGTCCGGTCTGCGAACGGCGGCAACACAGTGGCTGGCAGGTCACGGCCGGTCCGGCTCGTGGCCCGCTCGGGACGCGCGCAGCCCGCCCTCCCCAGGGGGACCATCCTCGGACAGTGTGAGGGATTTCCGAGGGCCTCGGCGGGCGGGCTGTGGACGACACGGTGGTGTGGACAACGGGGTTGCGGTGACCACCCGCGGACCGTGCAGGGCCCGGCGATCGTCATGGACGCGCCAGCGGCCAGATCGCCGGGTCCGGCCCGCGCTACTTAAAGAGAATTTGGTGTACGACCGCGGCCCGGCCAGGCTTGGTCGAGGTGATCGGTAGGGTGCTCAGGCCCGCGCTGCCCACTCATATGGCGGGGTGTGGCTCTCTCCCGGCTTGGACCCTGCCGGTCACCGTGGCGCGGAGTGGCTGAAGAGGGGTTTGCCCAGCTGTAAGTAGCGTTGCCCTCCCGCTGGTGTGGTTCTGCCGCGACGACGGGAAGGTCAACGGGTACATGGGTCAGCTGATCATTGGAGTCGATCCGCACAAGCGGTCCGCGACGATCGAGATCATCAACGAGCGTGAACAGGTGCTGGCCCGTGGCAGGTACGGCACCGACACCGGTGGCTACCAGCAGATGCTCGCCGCCGGCCGCCGTCACGCCGGCCGGGTGTGGGCGGTCGAGGGCTGTAACGGCATCGGCCGGCACCTGGCCCAGCGGCTGGTCGCCGACGGCGAAACCGTGCTGGACGTCCCGGCGAAACTCGCCGCGAAAGCCCGCAACTTTGACACCGGGCACGGCCGTAAAACCGACGGTCACGACGCGCACCACATCGCGGTGACCGCCCTGCGCACCCCGGGCCTGCGCCGCGTTCACGCCGACGGCGCCACCGTCGCGCTGCGGCTGCTGGCCGACCGCCGCGACCAGCTCGGCGCCACCCGCACCGAGACCATCAACCGGCTGCACCAGCTACTGCTCGAACTGATCCCCGGCGGCGCGAAGAAGAACCTGACCACCGACCAGGCCCGCACCCTGCTCGAACGCGTCAGCGTCCCGGCCGGCGACATCGTCACCGCCACCCGCTATCAGCTGGCCGGCGACCTGGCCGACGAGCTCACCACCCTGGACACCAAGATCAAAGCAGCCAACCGGCAGCTGAAGACCGTGCTGGCCGCCACCGGCACCCAGCTGACCAGCCTCAACGGCATCGGCCCCTCCGGCGCCGCCCGCCTGCTCGGCGACATCGGCGACATCAGCCGCTTCCCGACCCGCGGGCACTTCGCCACCTGGAACGGCACCGCCCCCATCGACGTGTCCTCCGGCGACAACCATCATCACCGGCTCAACCGGGCCGGGAACCGGCGCATCAACCGGGTCCTGCACATCATGGCCATCACCCAGCTCCGCTTCGACACCCCCGGCCGCGCCTACTACCAGCGCAAACGCGCCGAAGGCAAAACCGCGATGGAAGCCATGCGAGCGTTGAAACGACGCCTGTCCGACACCGTCTACCGCCAAATGATCAAAGACGACCACACGGCACAACAGACAGCGACGGGTCCGGGAGGACACACGGGGGCGACTCTGAACTCCAGCGCGGCCGACCCAAACCCCAAGATCGACACTTCGGAAAAGTCACAACCCGGACCCGCCAACCACCACCCTAAAACACCCCTCACACCAACCCCTTGACAGAGGGGTGCCGGGAGCATGCGATCCGAACCCCGCCGGACCTGCGTAAATGATGATTTGGAGGGTGGCCGCAAGCAGCCAGGAGCGGAGGCGACCGGGCCGGAGCGGGAACTATCGGGAAGCGGCTACAGGCGATGGGCCTCGCGGATCGTCGTCACGCCTCGGGTGTCGAAGAAGCGCTTCGCCAGGCGGGCCAGGTGGTCGGCGTCGTATTCGCGGTGGTTCTGCACCAGGATGACCAGGTCGGCGGAGGCGACCGCGGACTCCAGGTCGTCGACGCGGGAGACCGGCACCCCGGCCACGTCCCAGGTCCGCACGTGCGGGTCGTGGTAGGCGACGGTCGCGCCCAGGGCGGCCAGCTGGCGGGCCAGCGGGGTGGCCGGCGACTCGCGCTGGTCGGCGATGTTGGCCTTGTAGGTGATGCCGAGCAGCAGCACGGTGGACCCGCGGACCGCCTCACCGTCCGCGTTGAGCAGGTTCTGCGCGCGCCGGGCGACGTAGGCCGGCATGGTCGCGTTGATCTCCTGGGCCAGCTCGACGAAGCGGAACGGGTAGCCGAGCTTGCTGCGGACGTTGTGCGAGAGGTAGTTCGGGTCGATCGGGATGCAGTGCCCGCCGACGCCCGGCCCGGGGTAGAACGCCTGGAAGCCGAACGGCTTGGTGGACGCCGCGTTGATCACGTCCCAGAGGTCGATGTCCAGCTCGTGGCAGAACCGGGCCATCTCGTTGACCAGCGCGATGTTGACGTGCCGGTAGGTGTTCTCGAGCAGTTTCGCGGTCTCCGCCTCCCGGGTGCCGCGCGCCCGGACCACCTGCTCGATGAACCGCCCGTAGAACCCGGCGGCCGCCTCGGTGCAGGCGGGGGTGTAGCCGCCGACCACCTTCGGGGTGTTGTGCGCGCCGTAGGAGGCATTGCCCGGGTCGATCCGCTCCGGCGAGAACGCCAGGTGGAAGTCGATCCCGGCGGTCAGCCCGGAGAGCTGTTCGAGCAGCGGCCGGACCACGTCGTCGGTGGTGCCCGGGTAGGTGGTCGACTCCAGCACCACCAGCATCCCGGGGCGCAGGTTGCGGCCGATCGAGCCGGTCGCGCCGGTGACCGCCCGCAGGTCCGGGCCGTCGCCCTCGGAGAGCGGGGTGGGCACGCAGATCACCGCGGTCCGGGCCTGCGCGATCTCGGTCTCGTCGGTGGTCGGCCGGAACCCGCCGGCCAGCATCTCGCCGATGTCCGCGTCGCTCAGGTCGTCGACGTGCGAGAAGCCGGCGCCGAGCGCCTTGACCACGTGCTCGTCGACGTCGAAGCCGAGCACCGACAGCCCGGCCCGGATCGCCTGCTGGGCCAGCGGCAGCCCGACATACCCCAGGCCGAGGATGACCACGTCGTAGCTCAAGGGACTCTCCTTGTGATGGTGGGTGTGCTCAGGCGGCCGGCGGGAGGGCCAGCGCGCCGGCCGGTTGCCGGGGCGCGATCAGGTGCGGGACCCGCAGCTCGAACGGCGAGGCGAACGGGAGGTACGCGGGCAGGAAGTCGGCCAGCAGCGCCGCCTGCTCGGCCACCGCGGCGTCGCCGGTGTCCACGTCGTTCAGGCAGAACGCGTCGACGTTGCGCGAGCGCAGCAGCCGGGCCAGCCGGAACGGGGTGACCGGGTCGGCCAGGTCGGTGTACTTGTAGCGGAGCACGCCGGGGGTGGCCAGCCCGGTCAGGTAGGCGTAGTACTGCTGCAGCGAGGAGAGCAGCGACACGTCGTCCGGGTGCCGGAACTGGTGCTCGGCGGTGCTGCGCAGCGGCTCGGCGAACCGTTCCTCGATCTCCTCCAGCACGCTGCGCCGGGACGGGTGCGGCGCGTGCATCATCTTGCGGGTCAGCACCCGGCCGAAGGTCTTCTCGATCAGCCGCCGGTTGTTCTTCGCCGCCGAGTCGGCCGGCCGGTCGGCGGGCCCGCGCGGGGCCAGGTCGACCTGGGCCGCGGACGGGAAGAACTTGGTCAGCCCGCCGGCCGTGAAGAACAGGTCGGGGGTGACCGGCCGGCCCAGGATCACGTCGTCGTTGAGGTAGAGGAAGTGTTCGGCCAGCCCGGGGATCCGGTGCAGCTTCGACTCGATCGCCTGCGAGTTGAAGGTCGGCAGCCGGCCCGAGTCGCCGAAGATCTCCCGGTGGCTGACCACGGTCAGCCGCGGGTGGTTGCGGTCCAGCCAGGACGGCGTCTGGTCGTCGGTGACCAGGTAGACGTGCCGGACCCAGGGCGCGAAGCAGTGCAGCGCGCGCATCGAGTAGCGCAGCTCGTCCCGGCTGATCCAGCGGGAGTCGTTGGCCGCCTGCCCGTTGATCTCGCCGACCCACGGGTTCTCGGCCAGTGCCCGGGCCTTGCGCCGCTGCCAGGCCGGGTCGCTGCCGTCCACCCAGGTGTAGACCACGTCGATCGGGAAGCCGATCCGTTCCGGGCTGACCGCCGTGAAGATCCGCCGGGTGCGCCAGGCGGTGGTGTCGTCCGGCGCGCAGAACGCGCCGAAGGCCGGCTCCGGGGCGGTCACCACCGGCTCGCCGGGCGGCACGACGTCGGCCACCGGGTTGCGGCGCGGGGCCACCAGGCCGCGGCTCTCCGGCCGCCAGAACTCCACGTCGCAGGCGTGGTCCGGGCCGAGCACCAGGCTGCCGCCCGGGTCGGCGACCGGCCAGCAGGCCGCCACCACCCGGTCCTCGCGCCCCTTCGGGCCGCTCCGCCGGAGCATTCCCCGGTCCCGGTCCGCCGCTCCGGCCAGGATGCGCATCACCAGGTCGCGATCGGTTTCCGGTACGGCCACCGCGGTCCGCCCGGGCTCGGTGGCCGGCACCCGGAACCAGTCGACCCCGGCCTGGTCCAGCGCCGCGGTGACCCGGTCCAGGTTGGCCCGGCGGACCTCGGCCGGGCTGGTCGTGGTGACCACCCGGGCACCGAGCCGGCCGTGCGGGGTGCGGACCCGGATCACCCGGCCGGCCGCCGCCGGGTTGTCCCGCCGGGCCGGGCCGAGCGGCATCAGCGCGCGGGTCAGCCGCAGGCGGCGTTCCGGCGCGATGCGGGGCAGGACCCGGTTCTCGGCCGCCTGGAAGATCCGTCGCCGGATCGGCCAGGGCGTCTGACGGAGAAGCCGCCGCAGGGTCACGCCGTCGTCCTTTCGCCGCACGTCCACCCGAGCCTTAACGCCACGGTCGAGAGGGAAGTTGCGGTCTATGCGGTTAAGCGCCGATATACACCGGTTATCCGGCTCTCGTGGGTAATCCCGGAAGTCCCACCCCTAGGGGAACGTCTCAGGGGGTCGGCCGATGCGGGTCGTTGCGCGGGCGCGGCATGGTGGAAGGCAGTCGAGGACCGGGAGGCTCGGATGGGCAAGGCAGTGATGTACGTGCTGGCGCTGATCGGCGGCGTGGTCGTGGTCAGCTGGGTGGCCCACGCGCTGTTCGGCGCGTTCTTCTACCTGATCGCGGCCGCGCTGGTGGTCGGCGGCGGGCTCTGGCTCTACGGGAAGGTGAAGAAGGAGATCGCCCCGGGGACCCGTACCCAGCGGCGGATCGAGGCGGCGACGAAGACGTACCGGATGCGGAACCGGTGAGCCTCCCCCGCTACAGCTAGGCTTGCGGTCTACGCCTCAACCACCGACCAACGGGAAGTCGCACCGTGTTTGACACCCTGAGTGACCGCCTGTCCGGGATCTTCACCAAGCTCCGCGGCAAAGGCCGGCTCACCGATGCCGACATCGACGCCACCGCGCGCGAGATCCGCCTCGCGCTGCTCGAGGCGGACGTCGCGTTGCCGGTGGTCAAGGCATTCATCGCCAGCCTGAAGGAACGCGCGCGGGGCGCCGAGGTGTCCCAGGCGCTGAACCCCGCGCAGCAGATCATCAAGATTGTTCACGAAGAGCTGATCAACACGCTCGGTGGCGAGGGGCGGCGGCTGGTCTTCGCCAAGCAGCCGCCCACCGTGATCATGCTGGCCGGCCTCCAGGGCGCCGGCAAGACCACGCTGGCCGGCAAGCTGTCCCGCTGGCTCAAGGGTCAGGGCCACCAGCCGCTGCTGGTCGCCGCCGACCTGCAGCGGCCGAACGCGGTCAACCAGCTGCAGGTGGTCGGTGGCCGGGCCGGCGTGGACGTCTACGCGCCGGAGCCGGGCAGCGGCGTCGGCGACCCGGTCAAGGTCGCCAAGGACTCGATCGAGGTCGCCAAGCGCACCGCGAAAGACATCGTGATCGTCGACACCGCCGGACGTCTCGGCATCGACGAGGAGATGATGCAGCAGGCCCGTGACATCCGGGACGCGGTCCAGCCGGACGAGGTCATCTTCGTCATCGACGCCATGGTCGGCCAGGACGCGGTGCAGACCGCCGAGGCGTTCCGCGACGGCGTCGGCGTCACCGGCGTGGTGCTCTCCAAGCTCGACGGTGACGCCCGCGGTGGCGCCGCCCTCTCCGTCCGGCACGTCACCGGCCAGCCCATCCTGTTCGCCTCCACCGGTGAGAAACTCGAGGACTTCGACGTCTTCCACCCGGACCGGATGGCCAGCCGGATCCTCGGCATGGGTGACGTGCTGACCCTCATCGAGCAGGCCGAGCAGGCCTTCGACGAGGATCAGAAGGAGAAGATGACCAGCAAGCTGCTCGGTGGCGAGCAGTTCACGCTGGAGGACTTCCTGGACCAGCTGATCGCGGTCCGCCGGATGGGCCCGATCGCCAACATCCTCGGCATGATGCCCGGCATGGGCCAGATGAAGGACCAGCTGGCCGAGCTGGACGACAGCCACTTCGACCGGGTCACCGCGATCATCCGCTCGATGACGCCGAAGGAGCGCACCGAGCCGAAAATCATCAACGCGTCCCGCCGGCTGCGCATCGCCAACGGCTCCGGGGTCACCGTGATGGAGGTGAACCAGCTGCTCAACCGCTTCGCCGACGCGCAGAAGATGATGAAGCAGATGAGCGGCATGATGGGCCTGCCGGGCGGCCGTCGCAGCGCCACGAAGAGCTCGAAGAACAAGCGCAAGGGCAAGAACAACCGCCCGCGGACGGGTGGCGGGATGCCGGGTGGGATGCCGGCCGGGTTCCCGGGCGGGATGCCCCAGCTGCCGCCGGGCCTGGACCCGAACGCGCTCGCCGGTGGTGGCATGCCGCCGGGCTTCAAGCTGCCGAAACTCGACTTCAACAAGCTGAACAAGCCGAAGGACGACAAGCGGTAACTAGGCATGGCGCATCTTGTCGCGGCGCTAGTATGGTGGGAGGCGATTCCATCAAGGAGGAGCCGATGACCGCTGCGCCGCACTTGAGCGAGCTCGAGATGATTGATCACCTGCTCGGACGAGACGACCTGACCGTCGACGACATCGCAGACCTTCCTGAGGATCTCCGATACGAGTTGATCGACGGAAGGCTCGTCTTGTCCCCCCTCGCCCTGCCGTTCCATCAGTACCTGAGCTTCCGGGTCGCTTCCGCAGTCCAGGAGTTTTGCCCGGAGAGCGTCCTCATCACCGTGGAGCAGGCGGTTCTGCTGGACCGTCGCAACGAGTTGCGTCCGGACATGGTTCTGGTCCGGGAGGAAGGCGCTCTGAGGTCGCCGGTCAAGCCGAGGGACGTGCCCTTGGTGGTCGAGGTCATCTCGGAGTCCTCGAAGAGGTTTGACCGAACCGGCAAGCTGAAAAAATACGCCTATGTCGGAATCGTGAATTACTGGATCGTCGACCCCTTGGCTGATCGCATTACTTTTACCCAGTTCGCGCTCGGCGCGGACGGCGCCTATCGGCAGTTGCTGGAGACCAGCGACCTGGTGACCGTCGACGAGCCCTGGCAAGTCACGCTCGACCTGCCCGCGTGGACGCGACGGCGTGATCGCATCCGTGCGGTGGCCCGGCCGGACGTCTGAGGTGCTGATCCGGTAGGACTGTTCCCATGGCGTTGCATGTGCGTGGGGCGGTTCTGCCGGACGGCGAAGTGCGGGACCTCTGGCTGGTCGGGGATCGGGTCACGTTCGAGCCGGTGGCCGAGGCCGAGACGATCAGTGACGGCGGGTGGATCGTGCCCGGGCTGGTGGACGCGCACTGTCACCTCGGGATCGCCTACGGGGCGAAGCCGATCAGCGGGCTCGACCAGGCTCGCGAGCTGGCGGCGATCGACCGGGACGCCGGGGTGCTGGCGTTGCGCGACGCCGGCTCGCCGTACCCGTACCCCGAATTGGATGACGAACCGGGAGTGCCCCGCCTCGCCCGCGCCGGGCGGCACGTCGCGGCCCCGCGCCGCTATCTGCGGGACATCGGCGTGGAGGTGGCCGCCGAGGAGGTCGCGGCCGCGGTGACCGCGCAGGCCAAGGCCGGGACCGGCTGGGTGAAGCTGGTCGGCGACTGGATCGACCGGGAGGTCGGCGACCTGGCCCCGAGCTGGGACGCGGCGACCATGGCGGCGGCGGTCGAGGCGGCGCACGCGGCCGGCGCCCGGGCCGCGGTGCACACGTTCTCCGAGGAGGGCGTGGAGATCATGGTGCGGGCCGGGGTGGACTCGGTGGAGCACGGCACCGGCCTGTCCCTGGAGCTGATCGACGAGATGGCCCGGCGGGGGACCGCCCTGGTGCCCACGATGATCAACATTAGGACGTTCGGGAAGATCGCCGACCAGGCCCGGGAGAAGTTCGCCGGGTACGCCGACCACATGATCGCCCTGCGCGACAACTTCCCCGAGGTGGTGCTGGCCGCGCACGAGGCCGGCGTGCCGATCTACGTGGGCACCGACGCGGGCGGGGGGATCCGGCACGGGCTGGCCGCCGAGGAGATGCTCTACCTGCACGAGGCCGGTATCCCGGCAGCCGACGTGCTGGCCGCCGCGTCCTGGCGGGCCCGGGAGTGGCTGGGCTTCCCGGGGCTGGTCGAGGGCGGGCTGGCCGACCTGGTGGTCTACGACGCCGACCCGCGCGCCGACCTGCGCGTGGTGAAGGCGCCCCGCCGGATCGTGCTGCGAGGCGCCGTCATCCGCTGAGACCGAGCCGCGGTCCGCTGAAGCCGAGCCGCGGTCCGCTGGGACCGAGCCGCGGGCCGCTATCCGGTGAGGCTCCAGATCCGCAGCCCGTCGGCGACCGGGCAGGCCAGCCGGTCCGTGGTGAAGGCGCACTCGCCGAGCTGCAACGGGATCTCGCCGAGCGGCTCGACGCGGCCGTCCGCGACCCGGATCCGTTCCACCGTGCCGCTCGCCGTGACCCGTAGCAGGGTCTCCGGGGTGAGCCAGTGGATGTCGGCGTCCGGCGCCCGGTAGAGCGACCGCCCGTTCTCGTCGTAGAGCTCGGTGATCCCCTGCCCGCCGGCCAGCACGCGCCGGTCGGACGCGGCGAGCCCGTTCACCCGGTCCGCGGTGGGGAACTCCCCGAGCTGCCGGCCCTGCCGCGGGTCGACCGTGACCACCCGGGTCCCGGTGGGGCTCCCGTCCAGCAGGAACAACCGCTCCCGGAACATGTCGACCGAGTGCAGCTCGTTGCCGGCCGGCGCGGTGAACACCACGGCCGAGGCGCCGGAGCCGAGATCGGTGGCCCGCACCCGGTACGCCCGGCCGGCGGCCTCCTGGGTGATCAGCCACCCCTGGTAGGCGATCGTCATCCCGCGCTCGGCCGGCGGCGGGACGGTCAGGCTCCGGGTCACCGTGCCGGTGCCGACGCTCACCACCCGGACCTGACCGGCGCGGCTGACCTGGACCAGCCGGTCGTCGGTGCGGACATCCATCATCCGCTGGCCCTCGGTGCGCGTGACGATCGCCGCCACCGGCCCGTCGCCGAGGCCGTCCAGCGACCACTGCCGTTTGCCGCTGCGCCAGTCGTACAGGGCGGTCTGCCCGGTCCCGGACAGCCGGATCAGCCCTCGCTCGTGCGGCAGCACCCGGTCGTTCCCGGCCACCGGCAGCTCCCAGCGCACCCGGCCGTCGGCCGCGTCGTAGACGCTCACCGTCGACTCGCTGGAGAGCATCACCGTCTGGCTCACCGCCCACAGGCTGGACAGCTCGCCGGGCTTGCCCGGGCGCTGCGCGGTCCACACCCCGGCGCCGGTCGTCAGGTCGGCCGCGAGCAGGTGGATCGTGCCGTCGGCGGTCTGCCACTCGGTGAAGGCCCGGCCGCCGGCCACCGCCGAGGTGTCCGCCGCCAGCGTGCCGCCGAGCCAGATCGGCGCGCCGACCGGGGTCAGCGCCCGGGCCGACGGGGACACGGCCGGCGTCGCGTGCCGGCCGGGCCGGTGCAGCAGGCCGGCGATTCCGCCGGCGACCAGGCACACCGCGACCGCGGCGGCGATCGCCGCCTGGTTCCGGCTGCGCCGCCGCCCGCGGCGGCGGGCCAGTTCGGCGGGGGCGATCGGGATCGCGTCGGCCTGCCGGCCGAGTGCTGTGAACAGCTCGTCGAGGTCAGTGGGCATCGGTCGTCCCCTCCGGGAGCAGCGTGGGTTCCAGCGAGCCGAGCGCCGTGGCGAGGCCGGTCCGGCCGCGGGACAGCCAGGACTTGACGGTGCCGATCGACGCGCCGGTCTCCGCGGCGATCTCGGCGACCGACCGGTCCAGCAGGTAGTGCAGGGCGAGCGCGTTGCGGTGCGCCGCCGGCAGCGTGCGCAGGGCCCGGACCAGCAGCACGGTGTTCTCCGAGGGCGGCGCGACCGGCGGCCGGGGCGGCTCGGCCGCGGCCCGGTCCCGCCGGACGAACAACCGGCGCCACCGGTCGGTGGCCAGCCGGTTCACCACGAGCCGCAGCCAGGCCTCCGGATCCTGGTAACCCGAGACGTGCCGCCAGCGCTGCCAGGCCCGGGCGTAGGCCTCCTGCACCAGGTCCTGCGCCTCACCGGGGTCGCCGGTCAGGCCGTAGGCGTACCGCATCAGACGCCGGGAGGTGTCCCGGTAGAACCCGTCGAAGTCCATCCATCACCCCGTTCGTCTCCGTTGAGGGACACGGGATGCCCACCCGGCGGGTTGCGGCCCGGTCGCGACTAGGATGCGTCCTCATGGCTCGCGTGCTCACTCCCCGTGCGGAGGACTTCCCCCGCTGGTATCAGGACCTCATCGCCAAGGCGCAGCTCGCCGACAACGGCCCGGTGCGCGGCACGATGGTGATCCGGCCGGTCGGCTACGCGATCTGGGAGCGCATGCAGGCCGACATGGACGCCCGGATCAAGGAGCAGGGCGTTCAGAACGCGTACTTCCCGCTCTTCATCCCGGAGAACTACCTGCGCCGCGAGGCCGACCACGTGGAGGGCTTCTCGCCGGAGCTGGCCGTGGTCACCCATGCCGGCGGCAAGGAGCTCGCCGAGCCGCTGGTGGTCCGCCCGACCAGCGAGACGGTGATCGGCGAGTTCATGGCCAAGTGGGTCGACTCGTACCGTGACCTGCCCCTGCTGTTGAACCAGTGGGCGAACGTGGTGCGCTGGGAGCTGCGGCCGCGGACCTTCCTGCGGACCACCGAGTTCCTCTGGCAGGAGGGGCACACCGCGCACGCCACCGAGCAGGACGCCCGGGACCACGCGCGGGACATCCACAAGAACGTCTACGAGGCGTTCATGACCGAGATGCTGGCCATCCCGGTGGTGCCCGGCCGCAAGACCAAGGGTGAGCGGTTCGCCGGCGCGACCAACACGATGACCGTCGAGGCCATGATGCGCGACGGCAAGGCGCTGCAGATGGGCACCTCGCACGAGCTGGGGCAGAACTTCGCGAAGGCGTTCGACATCACCTACTCGTCGGCCGAGCGCACCGTCGAGCACGCCTGGACCACGTCGTGGGGCACCTCGACCCGGATGCTGGGCGGCCTGATCATGGTGCACGGCGACGACAACGGCCTGCGGCTGCCGCCGCGGCTGGCGCCGATCCAGGTGCAGATCATGGTGGTCAAGGCAGGCGAGGGGGTCGCGGAGGCGGCGGCCCAGCTCCAGGCAGATCTCAAGACAGCCGGCGTACGGGTGAAGCTCGACGACCGCAGTGACATCCCCTTCGGCCGCCGGGCGGTCGACGCCGAGCTGCAGGGCATCCCGATCCGCGTCGAGGTCGGTCCGCGCGACCTGGCCAACGGCAACGCCGTGGTGGCCCGCCGGGTGGACGGCTCGAAGTCGCCGGTCGCGCTCGCCGAGGTGGCCACCGCGGTGGTCGCCGCGCTCAAGGCCGACCAGCAGCGGCTCTACGACGACGCGCTGGCGTTCCGGGTGGAGCGGACCGTCGAGGTGAAGACGCTGGGCGAGGCGATCGAGGCGTCGCAGACCGGCTGGGCCCGGGTGCCGTGGTCGGCGGTCGGCGAGGCCGGTGAGAAGGAGGCCAACGGCAAGGCCGTCACGGTCCGCTGCCTCACCCGCGAGGACGGTTCGATGCCGGAGTCGGACGAGGAGCCGGGCCTGGTCGCCTACCTGGGGCGTTCCTACTGAGCTGATCCGCGGCGGAAACAGAAGGACGATCGTTTTTTGAGCGTGAACTTCGAGCCGGGCCGCTTGATCCTGCACCGCGACACCCACCGCGACCGGATCGCCTTCGTGCACCCCGGCCGGGTGGTCTCGGACGACGAGCGCGGGCTGCTCATCTGGGTGGCCCGCGGCTCCACCATCGCGGTGGAGACCGCGCTGGACGGGCGGTTCTCCCGGGACATGCCGTCGTTCCTCGACTGGGCGACCGTCGAGAAGGCGCCCCGGTCGGCGACGTGGCGGGGGCCGGGCGTGCTGCGCCTGTTCCCGCCCGGGGCGAACCACTCCGTCTGGTGGTTCCGCGACGATCGGGGCGACTTCACCAACTGGTACGTGAACCTGGAGGAGTCGGCGGTCCGCTGGGACGACGGCGACGTCGCCGGGATCGACGTGACCGACCAGGACCTGGACATCGTGGTGGCGCCGGACCGGAGCTGGCGGTGGAAGGACGAGGACGAGTTCGCCGAGCGGCTGGCCGCGCCCGAGCACTACTGGGTGCGGGACGAGGCCGAGGTCTGGGCGGAGGGCCGCCGGGTGATCAAGAAGGTCGAGGCGGGGGAGTTCCCGTTCGACGGCACCTGGACCGATTTCCGCCCGGATCCGGCCTGGACGGCGCCGGCCGAGCTGCCGGCCGGCTGGGACCGCCCGGTGCTGGCAAGGACATAGCGGGGCCGGTTGGGCTTCCGGGCTTCCGGTCTGGCAGAATGGCTTGTTGGTATCCGGCATGTCGTGTGGCGCCCTCTAACCCCGCACGCACCGCCAATCCACGAGGCATCGGCCCCGCATCCCCACGCGGGTTCCGGTCGGCTCACCCACGCAGTCACCAGGAGCGAATACACCGTGGCCGTTAAGATCCGGCTCCTGCGGATGGGCAAGATCCGCAACCCGCAGTACCGCATCGTCGTCGCCGACTCGCGCACCAAGCGCGACGGCCGCGCCATCGAGTACATCGGCATCTACCAGCCGAAGGAACACCCCTCGCTGATCGAGGTCAAGTCCGACCGCGTGCAGTACTGGCTCGGCGTCGGCGCGCAGCCGAGCGAGCCCGTCCAGCGGATCCTGGAGAAGACCGGCGACTGGCAGAAGTTCAAGGGCCTGCCGGCCCCGGCGCCGCTGCTGGTCGCGCCGAGCAAGCAGAGCCGCACCGAGGTCTACGAGGCCGAGGCGAAGGCTGCCGCCGGGCTCGCCGACACCAAGCCGGCCGCCACCCCGAAGAAGGCGAAGACCGAGAAGGTCGCCGCTGCTCCGGAGGCCGCCGAGGCCAAGCCGGCGCAGACCAAGGCCGCGGACCCGGCCGAGCCGAACCGCGAGGCTGTCGCCGAGACGGCAGAGGACCCGGCCGGTGCCGGCGCCGACGCGAGCTGACGGGGCGCTCCGGCCCGCGCTGGAGCACCTCGTCAAGGGCATCGTCGACAACCCGGACGACGTCCGGGTCCGTCTGGTCGACTCGCGCCGCGGCAAGCGGCTCGAGGTCCGCGTGCACCCCGAGGACCTGGGAACGGTCATCGGGCGCGGCGGGCGCACGGCCAAGGCGCTGCGTCAGGTGATCGGGTCGATCGGTGGGCGCGGCATCCGCGTCGACATCGTCGACGCGTACTGATCGATGCTGCTCGTCGTCGGCCAGATCGGCAAACCGCACGGCATCCGGGGCGAGGTCTCGGTCGTCGTGCGGACCGATGAGCCCGAGGAACGCTTCACCGTCGGGTCGGTGTTCACCACGGAGGTCCCCCGGGACCGCCGGGTGACCGCCGGCCCGGCGGGCGCTCCCGCCCCCGGCACCCGTTTCGAAGTTCCCCAGCAGCTCAAGCTCGAGCAGATCCGCTGGCATCAGGGCCGCGGCATCGCGCTCTTCGAGGGCATCCACGACCGCAACGTCGCCGAGGCGATGCGCGGCGTCTTCCTCCAGGTGGACAGCGCCGACCTGGCGCCCCCGGAGGACCCGGACGAGTTCCACGACCATCAGCTGATCGGGCTGCGGGTGGAGTCGCTCGACGGGACCGCGCTGGGCACCGTGCAGCGGATCGACCACGCCCCGTCCTCCGACCTGATCGTGCTGGCCAAGTCCGGTGGCGGGACCGCGCTGATCCCGTTCGTCACCGCGATCGTGCCGACCGTCGACCTTCCCGGCGGCCGGGTGATCGTGGACCTCCCGGAAGGCCTCCTCGATCTGTGAAGGTCGACATCATCTCGATCTTCCCGGACTACTTCGCCCCGCTCGACCTCTCCCTGATCGGCAAGGCGCGGACCACCGGGACGCTCGATCTCACCGTGCACGACCTGCGCACCTGGACCTACGACGTGCACCGGACGGTGGACGACAGCCCGTACGGCGGCGGTCCCGGCATGGTGATGCGCCCCGAGCCGTGGGGTGAGGCGCTCGACGCGGTCGCCACGCCGGAGGCGACGCTGGTCGTCCCGTCCCCGGTCGGCAAGCCGTTCACCCAGGCCGACGCGTACCAGCTGGCCGCGCTGCCGCACCTGGTCTTCGCCTGCGGGCGCTACGAGGGCATCGACCAGCGGGTGATCGACGACGCGGCGTCCCGGATGCCGGTGCGCGAGGTCTCCCTCGGCGACTACGTGCTGTTCGGTGGCGAGGTCGCGGTCATCGTGATCATGGAGGCGATCACCCGGCTGCTGCCCGGGGTGCTCGGCAACGCCGACTCGCTGACCGAGGAGTCGCACGCGGCCGGCCTGCTCGAGGCCCCGGTCTACACCAAGCCGGCGGCCTGGCGGGACCGGGAGGTGCCGGACGTGCTCCGGTCCGGTGACCACGGGCGGATCGCGCGCTGGCGGCGTACCGAGAGCTTGGTGCGGACCGCGGCCCGCAGGCCGGACCTGTTCGCCGCCTACCCGCCGGAGAACCTCGACAAGAAGGACCGCAAGGCCCTGGCCGAGGCCGGATTGGAGCTCCCGCCACCCGGTGTGGCAAAGTAGGGAGGTTGCCGTCTTCGCCCCACGCCGTGGGGTGGGACGAGGGCCCTCTGAAGTGGTGGAGGGTCAGCAGTACCCGTCTGCGTCACCGAACTCACGGTGAGCACTAGTTATACGAGGATGCAGCGATGAACACGCTGGACGAGCTCGACGCCCAGTCGCGGCGCACCGACATCCCGGACTTCCGGGCCGGTGACACGCTCAAGGTGTACGCCCGGGTCGTCGAAGGTAACCGTTCCCGTGTCCAGGTCTTCCAGGGCGTCGTGATCGGCCGTCAGGGCTCCGGCCTGCGCGAGACCTTCAAGGTCCGGAAGATCAGCTTCGGCGTCGGCGTGGAGCGGACCTACCCGTTCAACAGCCCGGCGATCGACAAGATCGAGGTCGTCACCCGTGGTGACGTCCGCCGCGCGAAGCTCTACTACCTGCGTGAGCTCCGTGGCAAGAAGGCCAAGATCAAGGAGCTGCGGGAGAAGCAGTCCGTCTGAGCCTCTCAGATCCGGCACAGCCTTGAGGGCCTAGGCTGACGGCTGTGCCGGATGATGAACCATTCCAGTCCTACCGCTCGTAACTTTCCCTAGCCGGGAAACTCGGGCGGTAGTGCTGTATCCGGGGGCGGTTCGGCCGGAAGCGTCAGGAGATGCGAAGCGTGGATCCGATGGAAGGCTATCGTCCGGCCCGGCGACGGTCGGTGCTGCGGCGCAAGGAGATGCCCCTCTGGCAGGAGCTCCCGCTGCTGCTGGTGGTTGCGTTCTGCCTGGCCGTGCTCATCCGTACCTTCCTGGTCCAGGCGTTCTACATCCCCTCCGGGTCGATGCAGAAGACCCTGGAGCTCAAGGACCGGGTGCTGGTCAACAAGGTCGTCTACGACATGCGCGACCCGCTGCGCGGCGAGATCGTGGTGTTCCGCGGCACCGACAACTGGGCGCCGGAGACCACCGAGCCGGTCAGCAACACGTTCGGGGCGAAACTCGGCCGGACCATCGGTGACCTGGTCGGCGTCAGCCGCCCCGGGGAGCGGGACTTCATCAAACGGGTGATCGGCCTTCCGGGTGACAAGGTCGCCTGCTGCGACGACCAGGGCCGGATCACGGTGAACGGGGTGAGCATCGATGAGGCGTACATCGCCGACGGCTTCAACTCCGACCTGAGCCAGCCGCCGATCGCCGGTCAGTGCACCAGCCGGAAATTCGCCGAGATCACCATCCCGGCCGGGCAGATGTTCGTGATGGGTGACCATCGCGCGGTGTCCCAGGACGCGCGGTGCCAGGGTCCGGTGCCGATCGAGAACGTGATCGGTCGCGCCTTCGTGATCGTCTGGCCCACCGATCGATTCAAGAGTCTCGATGTTCCGGACGTCTGGAAACAGTTCGCCCAGGAGCATCCGACGGCGGCCGCCGGCCCGCCCGTGCCGCAGCCGCGACAGGATCCCGAGACGGCCGGCAGTCTTTTCCCGCTGCTGCTGAGTGCGGCGTTATCCGCGCGTTCCGGCATGTCGTTCGTGACTCGACGACGTAGGCTCCGAGCGTGATTGACGAGCAGACCGAAAAACGTCGCGGGTCCTTCTGGCGCGAGCTTCCCATCCTGCTGGGCGTGGCGATCCTGGTCGCCGTGCTGGTCCGGGCGTTCGTGCTGCAGACGTTCTACATCCCGTCCCCGTCGATGGAGCACACGCTCAACGTCTGGGACCGGGTGCTGGTCAACAAGCTCGTCTACGACTTCCGGGACCCGCGCCGCGGGGAGATCATCGTCTTCAAGGCGCCCACCGACTGGCAGTCCGGCGCCGAGGGCGAGGACTTCATCAAGCGCGTGATCGGCACCCCGGGCGACCACGTGGTCTGCTGCGACCCGCAGAACCGGCTGGTCATCAACGGACACTCGCTCGACGAGCCGTACATCTACACCGACGCCGACGGCACCCGGAACCAGGTGGCCGACGAGAAGTTCGACATCACCGTCCCGGCCGGGCGGCTCTGGGTGATGGGCGACCACCGCGAGGCGTCCGGCGACTCGCTGGAGCACTACGAGCAGAGCACCGCGGCCGACGAGGCCGGCAAGCTGGCCGACTCGACGATCACCATCGACTCGGTGGTCGGCCGGGCGTTCACCATCTTCTGGCCGGCCGGGCGCGCGACCTGGCTGACCGTCCCGGACACCTACCGCGACATCCCGGACGCCGCCGCCCGGTGAGAGGGCGGTTCGGAAGATCGATCCCGGGCGCTTAGGCTTGACCGGTGACCGACTCGAACCAGCATGTGATCACCCGCCGCGCCGGCCGGGTCCTCCTGGTCGACCCGGCGGGCCGCGCGCTGCTGCTGCACGGGGGTGACCCGGCCCGGCCCGGCCTGCGCTGGTGGTTCACCCCGGGCGGCGGCCTGGAGCCGGGGGAGAGCACCGCCGATGCGGCCGCGCGCGAGCTGTTCGAGGAGATCGGGCTGCGGGTCGGTGCCGACGAGCTGACCGGGCCGATCCGGCACGAGCGGACCGAGTTCTCCTACAACAGCCGGGACTACGCGCAGGACCAGGACTTCTTCCTGCTCCGGGTGGACGGCTGGCAGGTCGACACCGCCGGGATGGACGCCGAGGAGCAGCTCAGCATCACCGGGCACCGCTGGTGGTCGGCCGCCGAGATCGAGGCGAGCGACGAGATGATCTTCCCGGCTGACCTGGCGGTGCTGCTGCGCGATCAGCTCGACGGCGTACCGGAAATGGGTCTTTGATGTTGGCGCCGCCGCGCACCGTGGTGCGCCGGGAGGCCGGGCTGTACGCGTTGGAGCAGGCGCTGCAGCGGCGCGGCTTCGGGCACGTGGCCGGGGCCGACGAGGCCGGCCGGGGCGCCTGCGCCGGTCCGCTGGTGGCGGCCGCGGCGATCCTGCCGGCCGGCAAGCGCGGCGAGGTGCCCGGCCTGGCCGATTCCAAACTGCTCACCGCCGCGGCCCGCGAGCGGGTCTACGACGAGGTGGTCGCCCGAGCCCTGGCCTGGTCCGTGATGATCATCCCGCCGGCCGAGGTGGATGCCCGCGGCCTGCACGTGTGCAACCTGGCGGCGATGCGTCGCGCACTCGCCTCGCTCACCGTCCGCCCGGACTACGTGCTGACCGACGGTTTCCCGGTGGACGGGCTCGGCGTGCCCGGCCTCGCGGTGTGGAAAGGTGACCGGGTGGCGGCCTGTGTCGCAGCGGCCAGCGTGCTGGCCAAGGTGACCCGGGACCGGCTGATGGTGGAACTCGACGGGAAGTTCCCGGATTACGGCTTCGCCGTGCACAAAGGTTATATAACGGACGAGCACAGCGCCGCGCTGACGAAGCACGGGCCCTGCGCCGAGCACCGGTTCTCCTACGTGAACGTGGCTGCCGCCTCCGGGCGCGGCAACGTGCCGCCGCGGGCGCGCCGTCCGGTGACCCGGCCGGCGGAGCCGGTGCCATCGTTGTTCGACGTATCCGTTACCGAGCCGCTGCTGCTTCCGGGGGCGGCTGAGGGTACCGTCGGCGTGGCGTCGGGCGAGCAGCCTCAGCCGTCGCCGTCGGTGGGGGAAGATGAGGCCATGGAGGGCGAAACACGATGAGCGCAGAGGATCTCGAGAAGTACGAGACCGAGATGGAGCTGCAGCTCTACCGGGAGTACCGCGACATCGTCCGCCAGTTCTCCTACGTCGTGGAGACCGAGCGCCGGTTCTACCTGGCCAACCAGGTGGACCTGCACGTGCGCAACTCCGACGGCGAGGTGTACTTCGAGGTCGAGATGCATGACGCCTGGGTCTGGGACATGTACCGTCCTGCCCGGTTCGTCAAGAATGTCCGGGTGATGACGTTCAAGGACGTGAACGTCGAAGAGCTGGAGAAACCGGACATCTCGCTGCCGGACGACGCCGGCTTCGGCGGCTGAGCTCTTCCACAGCGGGCGGTTGTCCACAGGGCGGGTCGCCGGTCGGCTGACGGCTGGCCAGACTCGCCCCCATGTTCCTGTTCCTCGCCTTCGTCCTGGCCGCGCTCCCGGTCCCCGGGCCCTACGGCTGGCCGGTCACGCCGCCGCGGATCACCCGGCGCTTCGAGGCGCCACCGCAGCCCTGGCTGGCCGGGCACCGCGGCGTCGACCTGGCCGCGCCGGTCGGGGCGACGGTCCGCTCCACCGGTCCGGGCCTCGTCGTCCACGCCCGGGTGCTGGCCGGGCGCGGGGTGGTCAGCGTGGCGCACGCCGGCGGGCTGCGCAGCACCTATGAGCCGGTGACCGCCGCGGTCAGGGCCGGCGACCGGGTGGCCGCCGGTGATCCGCTGGGCACCCTGGACGCCGGGCATCCGGGCTGCCCGGTCGCCGCCTGTCTGCACTGGGGTGTCCGGCAGGGCGGGGGCTACCTCGACCCGCTGGCGCTGCTCGGGCTGGGGCGGGTCCGGTTGTTGCCGCTCTCACCGGTGCCAGTCACCTCACCACTGCCACTCGGTTCGCCGCTGCCGTCGGCTTCGCTGCTGCCGTCGGCTTGGCCGTTGCCGTCGGCTTCGCTGCTGGGACCGGCTTCGCCGCTGCCGTCGGCTTCGCCGCTGCCGTCGGCTTCGCCGCTGCGACCGGCCTCACCACTGCCACTCGGCGAGCAGGGTGGGTAGGCGCTCGGCCAGCAGGTGGTAATCGTCCGGCTGGTTGTAGATCTGCGCGCTCAGCCGGAGCAGCCCACGACCGCCCCACGCGTGCACCGCGACCTCCACGCTCAGCTTGTCGGCGAGGTGCTGGCGCAGCGCGTGCGCCTCCGGGTGGGTGGTGGCCACCCCGGAGGGCAGCGGCACGATCCGCATCGACACCCCGGGTCCGCCCGGGTCCGGCAAATCCGCCGGCGCCAGGCCGAGGGCACCGCCGACAACCCGTTGACCGTACGCGGCCAGCGCCGCGTTGTGCTCCCGGATCGCGTCCAGTCCGAGCGTGCGCATCGCGAAGATCCCGGCCGGCGCGGCCAGCCACGGCGTGTAGTCCAGCGTGCCCTGCGACTCCACCGCCAGCGGGAAGCCCTGGTCGTGGTCCCACGAGACGACCAGCGGCTCGATCCGCCGGCGCCACTCCGGGGCCACCGTCAGCAGCGAGGTGCCGCGCGGCGCCCAGGCCCACTTGTGCAGGTTGCCCACCCAGAAGTCGGCGCCGATCGCGGAGACGTCCACCGGCAGCATGCCCGGCACGTGGGCGGCGTCGACCAGCACCGGGATGCCTTGGGCGCGGGCCGCGGCGACGATCTGCGTGACCGGCAGCAGGGTGGCGGTGGCCGAGGTCAGCTGGTCGACGATGAGCAGACGGGTGCGGCCGGGGCGGAGCGCGGAGCGTACCCGGGAAATGATCTCCGGCCCGGACGCGCCGAGCGGCACCGCGACCGTCCGGGCGGTCGCGCCGGTGCGCCGGCACTCCCGGCGCACCGCCATCGCGACCGCGCCGTAGGCGTGGTCGGTGAGCAGCACCTCGTCCGACGGGCCCAGGCCGGCCGACTGCAGCACCAGGCTGACCGCGGCAGTGGTGTTCGTGATGAGCGCGCTGCCGTCCGGGTCGGCGCCCAGGAAGGCGGCCAGATGCCGTCGGGTGTGGACGACCCGGTCCACCAGGCCGGGCCCGAAGAACCGCATCGGGTTCAGCTCCATCTCGTCGCGCAGGCGCTGCTGCGCGCGCTGCACGCTGAACGGCAACGCGCCGAAGGAGCCGTGGTTGAGATAGGACACCGCGGGATCCAGCGAGAACAGGAGCCGGGCGCCGGGGATGGGACGGGGCGGATCTTCGGCGCTCATGTTCAGGATCGTACGTGCCGTGGGGTTGTCAGGCTCGTGGATGGGCCTGCTTGAAAGCGGCGCGCAGTCGCTCGGTGGAGACATGGGTGTAGATCTGGGTGCTGGACAGCGAGCTGTGGCCGAGCAGCTCCTGGACGGCGCGCAGGTCGGCGCCGCCGTCCAGCAGGTGCGTGGCGGCGGAGTGGCGCAGGTCGTGCGGTTTGGTGTGCGGCAGGTTGGCGGCGCGGGCGGCGGCGGCGACGATCCGGCGGACGACGGTGGGTTGGAGGCGGCCGCCCTTGAGGCCCAGGAAGAGCGGATCGCCCTGCTTCTGCCTGCCTCGGTGCGTACCGCCCTTGCCAGATCCGGACTTCCTCCCCGCTCCCGCGCCGGCCACCGCGTTGTTTCTCCCCGTGCCGACCCCTCCGGTGCCGCTCCCAGTCCCGTTGCTTCCGGTGTTCGCCGCGATGGTGGGGCGGCCGTGGCGGAGCCAGGCGGCCAGGGCGTCGCGGGCCGGGTGGCCGTAGGGGACGGCGCGCTCCTTGCCTCCCTTGCCGAAGACCCGGACCACCTGCCGCCCGTGGTCGACGTCGGCCTGATCGAGGTCGCAGAGTTCGCTCACCCGGATCCCGGTGGCATAGAGCAACTCCAGAACCGCCCGATCCCGCACCGCCACGACGTCCTCGCCCCGGGTCGCCCCGCTGCTCGCCGCGGTCCCGTTGTCGCCGGCCTCGCCTTGGCCGGCGACCGCGCCATCCCCGGCCAGTCCGCTGTCTCCGCGGCCCGGAGTTGTCATCCCGGTGGGCGAGCCGGGCATGGTCTCGCCGGTGTGCGGCAAGGGGCCGGCGCCGCGCGGGGCCGGTTGGCTTCCCGGGGCGGTCACCAGGGCTGCGGCCTGGTCGGCGCGGAGCACGTGCGGTAGGTCGCGATGCGCGCGCGGACTGGCCAGCCCGGCGCCCGGGTCGGTGGGGGAGAGGCCGATCCGGTGCGCCCACCCGGTGAAGGTCCGGGCGGCCGCGGCCCGCCGCGCCTGCGACGGCCGGGCGGCGCCCTCGGTCAGCCTCGCGGCCAGCCACCCGCGGAGCACCGCGATGTCCAGGTCCTCGACCGTCGAGCAGCCCTGGTCCGCCGCGTGCGTCAGCAGGGAGACGACGTCACCGAGGTAGGCCCGCACGGTATGCGCCGACCGCCCCTCCACGACCGCCAGGTGATGCCCGAACCGGTCCACCACCTCCCGCAGCTCCAGCGGAAGCGACTCGTGCAGCCCCCGCGCGCTCTTCCGGGCCGGCCGTCGTCGATAGGCGTCCATGCCGCCATTCTTGTCACACCCCACCCATAGATTCCCACCATGGCGCGCCGCTGGATTCCGCTCCACCCACCTGCACCTGCAGCGCTACAGCTGAAGCTGGTCCGCGGGCCGGTGGCAGGCCGGGTGGGGGCGACCTGTGGGTCAGGGGCGGGTGAGGTGGACCCGGTCGGCGGGGTGGACCGTCTCGGTGCCGTCCGGTGTGGTGACGACCAGGACCGGGATGCCCTCGCCGAGGCGGTGTTTGCGGCGCTCGGCGTCGGTGGGCATGCGGGCGCCGACGCGCTCGCCCCGCGCGAGCGGGATGACCTGCACCGGCTCCGGCACCCGGACGAAGGTGCCCCGGGGCCGGTCGACCGTCACCAGCCCCTCGGTCCGCAGCTGCCCGATCGCCTGGCGCACCGTGGTCCGGCTGATCCCATAGTCCTGAGCCAGCCGCAGCTCACTGGGCAGCGGCTCCCCGGGACCGAGCTCCCCCGACTTGATCCGATCACGCAGCAGGTCAGCGAGCTGCCGAAAGACGGCGCGGTCCGCCGAGTGATCGATCATGGCGATTATTTTACGTGACCACGATGTGCCGTCACGTTGTACCTACAGACCGATGTAACTATGATGAGAGTGTCGCTCCGGAGAGGCCCAGCCGGTCCGGGCGACAGGGCGGGCGGCGGTTTTGCCAGGCCGGTCGAAAGACTGCTGGGCGCGACCGTCGCCCGTTCCTGTCGTTCGCCCCGGCACTACGCGTTCGCGCGATAGGTCCAGCCGGCGCTGTCGTGGCCGGGCCTGACCTGTCGTCATCGAGGGCGCGATTGGCTCGGTGCCCAGCCGATGAAGCGTTCGTACAGATGAGATGGCGACGCCTTGCCGGTGACGAGCATGTCCTCGATGGCCTCGTACATCTGCGCGGACAGGTAGATGCGCAGCAGCGACGGAAAAGCGCGGTATTCATGCAGCAGCCGCACGCGCGCAGTGACGCAAGGCCATGGCAGGCCGCAGGCACGGCAGCCCCAGTCCGGCCGCCCGTGCAGGTGTTCGACTTCTGGCGTGGTGGTCAACGACGTTCCTCCGGATTGTCCAGAGCCGTCACGCCGAGCCCGGCCCCATCAGCCGCCCCAGGACTTGTGCCTCGCCGCCAGTAGGCCCGCTCCAGCCGGCTGGTGGTGTCTTCGCTGGATGACTCCACTTCCGTCGGCTGCTGGCCAGCGTGCCGTCATAGGTAGTTGGTAAGCGGTGTGCGCGGCCGCCGTTTCCTGGGGTGTGCCGTGCGGCCTGTTGTGCGGCGGTGTGGTGTCGCCGCTGCCGGAAACGGGCCGTGCGACTTCTTGCAGACGGCGTGTGGTGCCACCGTCGGCCGCGCCTTTCGTGGAATGGCGCGCTGGCGGTGTGGCGGTCACTTCAAGTCAGCGGGTGTCGTGGGGTTGTGGCGTGCTGACGGTGTGGTGCCATGGCGGGTCAGTGGTGTCGTGGCTGGTCGCCCTGGCGGCGAGTGGTGTCGCAAGCCAGCGACTGCCACGTGAAAGAGCGCTGGCGTTCTCTCCTGTAGACGGGCAGCGCACTTGCCAGTGGCATGGCCGCTGCTGGTGTGTGGTGACACCGCAGCGGTGCTGCTTCCGCCGAGGGCGAGGGCTTGCGAGCGAAGAGCCCAGTGTTTCCGCGGCAAGCGGTGTTGATCCGCGATATGCGGCGCGCTGGCCTGCCTGCGACGTGCGGCGCGCTGGCCTGCCTGCGACGTGCGGCGCGCTGGCCTGCCCGCGACGTGCGGCGCGCTGGTCTGCCTGCGACTGACGCGCAGGTGCGGACGAGCGAAGTTTGGGGGCGGGGCGTGGTGCCTCCGCGGGCTGAATTCGCATTCCATGGTGGCGGCAGTCTCGCGAAATGTGTCACCGCTGGTCAGCGCGATCCTTCGAGGACGGCGGGCGGTGAGTGGTGCCTTCGCGACGAAGCGTCGACTCTGTGGTCAGCGGTGATTCAGTGGAGCATCCGGCCGGGCTGAACCGGAGATTTCGTCGGTGACGTCGGCTTGGATGAGCTGCCGAGCTTGCACCGAGCGCCCTTCGCGTCGCCGGTCACGCAGCCTGTCGGCGTGCGGACGGTCGTGCGTTCAGACGGACACCGGGTTGGGGCCGTTTCCTTGGCCCTTCGCGACGCTGGTCATCCCAGTGAGCCACGGTTGTCGCGGTCTTCGGCCGGCCGAGTGGTGACGGTCGTGCCGGTCCGTGGTCCAGCGATCAAGGATGATGATCGCGGCGGCGACGTAAGTGGTGTTTGAGTGGCTCGTTGCATCGGGTGCGATGGCGCTGCCCCGGTGTGAGGTTGCCGGCCCGGCCCACGTTGTCCTCCTGGTGTCTCGGTTGCGGACGGGGCACCGTGGCCCGCCCGATCGCTTGGCCGGTCTGCTCGGGCGGATCCGGCCGGTGGTGGGTGTTCGTCCCACCGTCCCCGTCTCTCTCGCCACCTCGAACTCCCTCCGATCCGTCGTTGGTGGGTCGTTCCCCGCCGGCTTCTCGCGGGTCGGCCCGGGATCCGGCGTTGGTGGCGAACCAGGGCCGGCTCGTATCGGTGTCATCGTGTCGGCTCTCCCGTGAATGGGTGGCTCCTCCGTAGGCGGTGGAGTCGGGCGGCGCCGCCGGGCGACTCGCTCGCGATGTGGCCGACCCGCCGCCGGCGTCGTCAGCGGGCCGGCGCTGCCGAGGAATCTCGGGCGGAACCGCCAGTCGCGGCTCTCGTCCGCCCGGCGGGGTGACGCCATGTGGCCCGGCTGTGCTGTCCGGGAGTGCGACAGGGGCGGGTGCCGGGTAGGGCATCGGTGCCGCCGGCACTCGCCGGTCGATGCACGGAGCCGGTAATCCGCACCGGCACCGACGCCACAGGGTCCGCCAGTCACGGCGATGACCAGGGAAATAGGGAACCTGGTTACTTGTCGTACGACATCTAGTCATGGCGACGATGGTACTGCATCGACGACCAGCTGTCCCGCGCCAACTTGCTGAACGCCTAATAGTCCCGCGCCTACGGTCGATCACGTGGGAGTGAAGCCGATCCGCCTCATGGGCGCACACGAGATCCGCATCCGCCTGGGTGGCGTGAGCCGCCAGCGGGCGTACCAGATCACCAGTCGCGCCGACTTTCCGAAGCCGATCGCCGACCTTGCCCAGGGCAAGGTGTGGCTCACCGAGGACGTCGAGGCGTGGATGAAGGTTCACCGCCGTGACCTGGACGAATCCGAGGACTGATCGCCTCTGCCCGGTCCCCGGGTGATCGCCGGCGGGTGCCCGTCCCGGAGGGGGCGAGGCTCGGCCGGCGTCGGGCGATCGGGCGGCGCGGCGAGTCTCCGCAATCGCGTGGCTCAAGCCGTGGTGCGGCGCGGTGCCGCCGCCGTGGCGCTCCACTGAGGACGGTGAAGCGTTGTGACCGCCGACACTGCTGGGATTCACCCGTTCGGGTGGCCGGAACCTAGCCACCGCGCCGCGCCAGCGTGATCCCGGCCTCGGTGCGGACCACCAGCCCGGCCGTTTCCAGCAGCGACAGCCGGCGGAGGACCGTACGCAGGTCAAGCCGTGCCTCCGCGGCCAGCACCTCCGGAGTCACCGTCCCGCGCCGCGGGAAGGCCTCCAGGATCAGCGCCGACTCCTCGTCCAGCCGGTCCCGGGTCCGCTCCGGCCCGCGCGGCGGCGGCTCCAGGTACTCGCCGATCCGCCCCACCTCCTCCAGCACGTCGGCGGCCGAGGTGACCAGCCGGGTGGCCGGGTGACTGCGCAGCAGCCCGTGGCAGCCGACCGACATCGCTGAGGTCACCGGACCGGGCACCACCATGGCGGGCCGGTCCAGGGCCAGCACCCGGCTCATCGTCTGGGTCGCCCCGCTGCGCGCGGCCGCCTCCACCACGACCGTGCCGGCGGTTGCCGCGGCGATCACCCGGTTCCGGATCAGGAAGCGGTGCCGCAGCGGCTCCGAGCCCAGCGGCCACTCGCTGATCAGCAGTCCCTGCTCGACGATCCGGTCGAACAGGAGGGCGTTGCTCGCCGGGTACGGCCGCTCCACCCCGCAGGCCAGCACCGCCACCGTGGCGCCGGCGACGGCGAGCGCCCCGCGATGAGCCGCCGCGTCGATCCCGAAGGCGCCGCCGGACACCACCGTCCAGCCGCGCTCGGCCAGTCCGGCCGCGATGCCCAGGGTCACGTGCTCGCCGTACTCGGTGGACGCCCGGGCGCCGACCACCGCCACCGAGCGGTCCAGCGTCGCGCCGAGCGGCAGGCCGCCGCGGACCCAGAAGCAGAGCGGCGGCCTGGTGTCCGTGTTGATCCGTCCGCCGGTGTCCAGTTCCAGGGCGGCCAGGCTGTCCACCCGGGCCGGCCACTCCGGGTCGGCGGGCACCACCAGGCGGGCGCCGAGCCGCTCGGCCTGGTCGAGCTGGACCTCCGCGACCTGCCGGGCGTCACCGGCCTTGGCCCGGGCGGCGACCGTGGTGCGCAGCGAACGGTCCGGGATGTCGCCGGCCAGCAGCCGGTCCAGCACGGCCGGCGCCCCGGCCTGCTGGACCAGCGTCCAGACCACCCGGTGCCCGGGCTCGGCCAGCCAGGAGAGCGCGACCCGGGCCACCCGGTCGGCGCGGCTGCCCGGCCCGTTCACCGCCGGCCTCCCACCGGCGCGGCTGCCCGGCCCGTTCACCGCTGGCCTCCCACCGGCGCGGCCGCGGCGCCCAGGGTGCCGGTCCGGAGCTGCAGCGCCTCCGCCACGTCCGGGGCGCCGGGCCGGTCCCGCCCGTCCAGGTCGGCGATCGTCCAGGCCAGCCGGAGCACCCGGTCGAAGCCGCGGGCGGACACCGTGCCCAGGTCCAGGGCGTCCCGCAGCACCGCGGTGTCCCGGCCCGGCAGCAACCAGGGCGGCCGCCGCAGCTGCGGGCCGGGAACCTCGGCGTTCACCCGCCAGCCGTGTGCCGCCCACCGCCCCGCCGACGCGGTCCGGGCCTGGATCACGCGTTCCGCCACCACCGCGGACGACTCGGCCGGCGCGGCGGTGGTGATCAACTGTGCGGCCCGCATCGGCAGCAGGTCGACCCGGATGTCGATCCGATCCAGCAGCGGCCCGGACAGCCGTCCGAGATAGCGCCGCCGGGTCAGCGGGCTGCAGGTGCAGTTCTGGTCGCCGGTGGTGGAGGCGCACGGGCACGGGTTCGCCGCCAGCACCAGCTGGACCTGCGCCGGATACTCGGTCGTGCCCCGAGCCCGGGCCAGCACCACCCGCCCGCTCTCCAGCGGCTGCCGCAACGCCTGCAGCGTCACCCGGGAGATCTCCGGCGCCTCGTCCAGGAACAGCACGCCCCGATGCGCCAGGCTGAGCGCCCCCGGCCGGGCCAGGCCGCTGCCGCCACCGATCAGCGCGGCCGTGCTGGAGGTGTGGTGCGGCGCCTGGAACGGCGGCCGCCGGATCAGCCCGCTGTCCGGCGGCAGCACCCCGGCGATCGACTGCAGCGCGGTCACCTCCAGCGCCGCCTCGTCGCCGAGCTCGGGCAGGATCGACGGGAGCCGCTCGGCGAGCATCGTCTTGCCGGCCCCGGGCGGGCCGAGCAGCGCCAGGTGGTGGCCGCCGGCGGCGGCGATCTCCAGCGCGTAACGGCCGAACTGCTGGCCGGCGACGTCGGCCAGGTCGGGGCCGGCGCGCGCCGGGAGCGGCGCCTCGGGTGGCGGGTCGAGCAGCCGGTCGGCGCCCCGGACGAAGTCGACCAGGCGGCGCAGCGAGTCGACGGCGCGCACCGTCACCCCGGGCACCACGGTCGCCTCCCGGGCGTTGGCCAGCGGGACGATCACCCGGGTGATCCCGGCCTGGGCGGCCGCGGCCACCATCGGCAGCACGCCGCGGACCGGCCGGACCGCGCCGTCCAGGCCGAGCTCGCCGAGCAGCACCACCCGCTCCAGCGGGGCGGCGGGCAGATCGCCGGCCCCGGTCAGCAGCGACGCCGCGATCGCGAGGTCGAAGCCGCTGCCGTGCTTGGGCAGGGCGGCGGGCAGCAGGTTCACCGTGATCCGGCGGTTCGGCCACTCGCAGCCGCTGTTCACCACGGCGGCCCGGACCCGGTCCCGGGCCTCGTGCAGCGCGGTGTCCGGCAGGCCGGTCAGCACCACGGCGGGCAGGCCGACGGAGAGGTCGGCCTCCACCTCGACCAGGCGGCCGGACACCCCGACCAGGCCGACGCAGAGCACGCGCGCGTAGCTCATCAGAACGCCGCCCGGATGTGCACGACCCGGCTCGCCCCGCGCGGCTGCGGGAGCACCTCGACCACGTCGAACCGGATCTGCGGGGCGTGCGCCCCGGACTCGGCCAGCCAGCGGGCGGCGAGCTGCCGCAGCTTGCGCACCTTGCGCCGGTCGACCGCGGCGGCCGGTGGCCCGAAGGTCGCCGTCCGCCGTGTCTTCACCTCGCAGAACACGACGTCGTCGCCGTCTCGCAGGATCAGGTCGACCTCGCCGTCGGCACATCGCCAGTTGCGGGCCAGCACCTCCAGCCCGTGGTCCTCCAGATGCCGGGCGGCGATCCGCTCGCCGTACGCCCCGACCGCCCGTCGCTGAGTCGTCATGCCGCCGGACGCTGGCAGGGTCCGGCGCCGCCGGCCGGGCAGCCTGTGGACGCCGCGGGAATGTGGATATCCCGCCCATGATCGGGCGCCGTGTGCTATCCCCGGCGGGGACTATCGGCGTACTCGTCCTGTTTCTTCCGGTGTTGCGGTTGCCGCTCCCCCGGGACCCGGCCGGGAAAGGCCCGTCAGCCGGGAAAAATCTGGTTGGCGTATGCTGGTCCCCGGCGACCGCCCAGGCGGTCGACCTCGCGTGCCCTCCGCCGGTTCACCTCGCTGGTTCCTCAGCGACGGCCGGCGGCGACGGCCCTCCCTGGTCCCGATGATCTTCGGGTCACCACTGCGGCCGTCGCCCGGCGCCAGGACGCCCATCGCCGATGGGCGTGTCAACCAGGGAAGATCAGGGAGCACCACCATGGCCGTCGTGACCATGCGTCAGCTGCTGGAGAGCGGTGTCCACTTCGGGCACCAGACCCGTCGCTGGAACCCGAAGATGAAGCGCTTCATCTTCACCGAGCGCAACGGCATCTACATCATCGACCTGCGCCAGACCCTCGACTACATCGAGAAGGCGTACAGCTTCGTCCGGACGACCGTCGCCGAGGGTGGCCACATCCTCTTCGTCGGCACCAAGAAGCAGGCCCAGGAGGCCATCGCCGAGCAGGCGACGCGGGTCGGCCAGCCGTACGTGAACCACCGTTGGCTCGGCGGCATGCTGACCAACTTCCAGACCGTTTACAAGCGCCTTCAGCGGATGAAGGAGCTCGAGGCTCTGGGTGACCTGACCGGCACCGCCGCGGGTTACACCAAGAAGGAGACCCTCCAGCTCTACCGGGAGAAGACCAAGCTCACCAAGACCCTCGGTGGTCTGCGGGACATGACCAAGACGCCGTCGGCGATCTGGGTCGTGGACACCAAGAAGGAGCACATCGCCGTCGACGAGGCCCGCAAGCTGGGCATCCCGGTCATCGCGGTGCTGGACACCAACTGTGACCCGGACGAGGTCGACTTCCCGATCCCGGGCAACGACGACGCGATCCGCTCCGCCGAGCTGCTGACCAAGGTCATCGCCGCCGCCGTGGCCGACGGCCTGATCGCCCGCTCCGGCCGCAACCGTGGCGACGCCGACGCGAAGCCCGAGGCCGGCACCGTCGCCGCCGGTGAGCCGCTGCCCGAGTGGGAGCGGGACCTCTACGAGGGCGCCGACAAGAAGGCCGACGAGGCCGCTCCGGCCGAGGCCGCCCCGGCTGCCGCCGCTCCGGCTGCCGCCGCCGCGCCGGCTGCCGTCCCCGCCGAGTAAGTCAACCGACACGCTTCCGGCCGCCGTCGTTAACTGGCGGCGGCCGCTTTCCCGACTGACATCGAGAGAAGAGTCATGGCTAACTACACCGCCGCGGATGTCAAGAAGCTCCGCGACCTCACCGGTGCCGGCATGATGGACTGCAAGAAGGCGCTCGAGGAGTCCGAGGGCGACTTCGACAAGGCTGTCGAGTTCCTGCGCATCAAGGGCGCGAAGGACGTCGGCAAGCGGGCGAGCCGCACCGCTGCCAACGGCATCGTCAGCCACTCCGGCAAGGCTCTGCTCGAGCTGAACTGCGAGACCGACTTCGTCGCCAAGACCCCCGACTTCGTCGAGCTGGGTCAGCGCCTGGTCACCTTCGGCGAGCAGAACGGCCTGGCCGACGCCGCCGCGCTGCTGGCCGCGACGATCGAGGACGGCAAGACCGTCGCCGACCTGGTGCAGGACTACGCCGCCAAGATCGGTGAGAAGATCGTCGTCAACCGCTTCACGATCCTCGACGGCACCGTCGCGGTCTACCTGCACCGCAAGGCGCAGGACCTGCCGCCGCAGGTCGGCGTCCTGGTGCAGTACACCGGCAAGGACGACGAGGCGGCCGACTCGGACGCCCGCGGCATCGGCATGCAGATCACCGCGATGCGGCCGAAGTACCTGACCCGCGACGAGGTCCCGGCCGAGGTCGTCGAGTCGGAGCGCCGGATCGCCGAGCAGACCGCTCGCGAGGAGGGCAAGCCGGAGCAGGCGATCTCCAAGATCGTCGAGGGCCGGGTGAACTCCTTCTTCAAGGACTTCGTCCTGCTGGAGCAGGCGTCGGTCGTCGACAACAAGAAGACCGTCAAGCAGGTCGCCACCGAGGCCGGCATCGAGCTGACCAAGTTCGTCCGGTTCGAGGTCGGCCAGGAGTAAGGCTCCGCACAGCAATGGCACGGGAGGTCGGGTACGCGATTGAGCGTCCGGCCTCCCGGTCGCATAAGGTCTCCTGCAGAAAGTGAAGGGAAGGCGGGTCTCATGACGATGGTGACCGAGCAGTCCGCCACGGTCGACGAGAACCCGCCGGCCATGCGGCCGCGCCGGGTCGTGCTGAAGTTGTCCGGCGAGGTGTTCGGCGGCGGCGCGGTCGGCGTCGACCCCGACGTGGTGCAGGCGCTGGCCAAGCAGATCGCCACGGTGAACCGGCGCGGCATCCAGGTCGCCGTGGTGGTCGGTGGCGGCAACTTCTTCCGCGGCGCCGAGCTGCAGAAGCGCGGCATGGACCGGAACCGCGCGGACTACATGGGCATGCTGGGCACGGTGATGAACTGCCTGGCCCTCCAGGACTTCCTGGAGAAGGAGGGCATCGAGACCCGGGTCCAGACGGCCATCCACATGGCCCAGGTCGCCGAGCCGTACATTCCGCTCCGGGCGATCCGGCACCTGGAGAAAGGCCGCGTCGTGATCTTCGGCGCCGGCGCCGGCATGCCGTACTTCTCCACCGACACGGTGACCGCCCAGCGCGCGCTGGAGATCCACGCCGACATGGTGCTGATGAGCAAGAACGGCGTCGACGGCGTCTACACCGCCGACCCGCGGATCGACCCGCAGGCGCGCAAGCTGGAGAACATCACCTTCCAGGAGATCCTCCAGCGCGGGCTCCGGGTCGCCGACCAGGCCGCGTTCAGCCTCTGCGAGGAGAACAAGCTGCCGATGCTGGTCTTCGGCGCGGACGGCGACGACACCATCGTGCGCGCGTGCGCGGGCGAGAAGATCGGCACCCTGATCACCGCCTGAGCTTCGTCGCACGAAGCCAGATTCCGCACCACTTGAAGAGAGCGAGGAGAGCCGGTGATCGAGGAAATCCTTTTCGAGGCCGAAGAGAAGATGGACAGCGCGGTCGAGCACGCCAAGGAGGAGTTCGCCGCGATCCGGACCGGGCGGGCCACTCCGGCGATGTTCTCCAAGATCGTGGTGGACTACTACGGCGCGCCCACCCCGGTGACCCAGATGGCCTCGGTCGGCGTTCCGGAGCCGCGCATGGTCATCGTCAAGCCGTACGACAACAGCCAGCTCGGCCCGATCGAGCGCGCCATCCGTGACTCGGACCTCGGGGTCAACCCGAACAACGAGGGCACCCAGCTGCGCATCCACCTGCCGCAGATGACCGAGGAACGCCGCCGCGAGATGATCAAGGTGGCGCGGTCGAAGGCGGAGGAGGGCCGGGTCGCCATCCGCAACGTGCGCCGCAAGGCCAAGGAGCAGATCGACAAGCTGGTCAAGGACGGCGAGACCGGCGAGGATGAGGGCCGTCGCGCCGAGAAGGAGCTCGACGACGTCACCCACCGCTATGTCGCGGTGATCGACGAGCTGGTCAAGCACAAGGAAGCAGAGTTGCTCGAAGTCTGATGTCGTACCTCGATCCGCGTGCCGGGCACAGCGCCGGCGACACGCCTGCCGCCCCGGCATACCAGAATCCCGCCTGGCACGCGGACGAGAAGGCGCCCGACCCGATGAGCTCGGCTGACGAGACACCCGGCAAGCGCGGCCCCGGCAAGCGCCGCGCCGGCCGCGGTGACAACAAGGGCAAAAGCCGGGCCGGCCGTAACCTGCCGGCCGCGATCGCGGTCGGTCTCAGCCTCGGCCTGGTGATCCTGGCCTCGCTGCTGATCTGGCCGCCGGCCCTGCTGGGCGTGGTGGTCGCGGCCGCCGCCATCGGGGTCTGGGAGACCGCCCGGGCGGTCTCGGCCATCGGCGCCCGCCCGCCACTGGTCCCGCTGATCGCCGGCACCGCCGTGATGACCGGCCTGGCGTGGTACGAGGGCACCGACGCGCTCACGCTCGGCCTGGTCGCCACGGTCGCCGCCGCCACGCTGTGGCGCCTCGCCGACGGGCCGGCCGCGGTGCGCCGCGACTTCACCGCGATCACCCTGATCGCGGTCTACGTGCCGTTCCTGCTCAGCTTCGCCGCGATGCTGGTGCGCCCGGAGGAGGACGGCGCCTGGCGGGTGCTGGCCACCGTGGTGGCCGTGGTGCTCTCCGACACCGGCGGTTACGCGGCCGGCGTCTTCCTCGGCAAGCACCCGATGGCTCCGAAGATCAGCCCGAAGAAGTCCTGGGAGGGCTTCGCCGGCTCGATCACCGCGTCCGCGATCGGCAGCGGCGCGCTGCTCTACTTCCTGATGGACGTGCCGGTCCACTACGGCCTGCTGTTCGGCGCGGTGCTCTCGATCGTCGCGGTCCTCGGCGACCTGGCCGAGTCGATGCTCAAGCGCGACCTCGGCATCAAGGACATGAGCAACCTGCTGCCCGGCCATGGCGGACTGATGGATCGGCTGGACTCCATCCTCTTCGCGGTCCCCACCGCCTACCTGCTTTTCGCGATCATCGCGCCGAACTAGCCATGGGCGACCTAGCCGAAACGCGTGGGAGACTGGATACGCCATGACGATTCTTCCGGTCATCCCGATCAGTCCCGACCAGCCCGACGCGGTGCCGACCCGCCGCCGTCCCAGCATGCCTCCGCGCCACCTCGCCGACCTCGATCTCGCCGCGCGCAAGGCGGCGGTGACCGGCCTGGGCGAGCCGGCCTTCCGGGCCAAGCAGCTCTCCACCCACTACTTCGGCCGGCTCGTGCGCGACGCCGCGGAGATGACCGACCTGCCGTCGGGCGCCCGCGACAAGCTGACCAGCGAGCTGCTGCCCACGCTGCTGACCCCGGTCCGCGAGCAGGCCTGCGACGACGGCGCCACCCGCAAGACGTTGTGGCGGCTGCACGACGGCGCGCTGGTCGAGAGCGTCCTGATGGGTTACCCCGATCGAGTGACCGCGTGCGTGTCCAGCCAGGCCGGCTGCGGCATGGCGTGCCCGTTCTGCGCGACCGGCCAGCAGGGCCTGACCCGCAACCTGTCGATCGCCGAGATCGTCGACCAGGTGGTCTATCTGGCCGGGGTCGCCGCCTCCGGCGCGGTGACCGGGTCGCCGCCCCGGCTGTCCCGGGTGGTCTTCATGGGGATGGGCGAGCCGCTGGCCAACTACCCCCGGGTGATCGAGGCGGTCCGGCGCCTGACCACCCCGGCCCCGGAGGGCCTGGGTCTCTCACAACGGCACATCACGGTGTCCACGGTGGGTTTGGTGCCCGCAATGCGCCGGTTGATAGCCGAACAGCTCTCGGTGACTCTTGCGTTGTCACTGCACGCCCCTGATGATGATCTGCGCGATGAGCTTGTGCCCGTCAACCAGCGTTGGAAGGTGGCCGAGGTGCTCGATGCCGCGTTCGACTACGCGGCGCAGACCGGTCGTCGGGTCTCCATCGAATACGCCCTGATCAGGGACGTAAACGATCAGCCCTGGCGTGCCGACCTGCTTGGCCGCCTCCTGCACGGCAAGCTGGCCCATGTGAATCTCATCCCGCTCAACCCGACCCCGGGCAGCAAGTGGGATGCCAGCCCGAAACCGGTCGAGCGGGAGTTCGTCCGGCGCCTGCGGGAGTCCGGCGTGTCGACCACGGTGCGCGACACCCGGGGCCGGGAGATCGACGGTGCCTGCGGGCAGCTGGCCGCTGGAGAGTTGACGCAGGTGAGCGCGGGCGTCGCAGCCGACGCGGAGGTGGCACAGTGACTGGGCGCAGGTCCCAGCGAGCGGAGTGGGAGACGTTGTGACGAGTCAGGGACAGCGTTTCCGGCGGCGCGCACTGCGCCGGGGCTACAAGGTCGACGAGGTCGACGCCTTCCTGGACCGGGTCGAGGCGACCCTCGCGGGTGAGCAGGTGGGCCCGCCGGTCGGTGCGCAGGAGGTGCACGACGTCGTCTTCCGGGTGCGGTTCGGCGGCTACGACGAGTGGCAGGTGGACCTGCACCTCGACCGGGTGGAGCGGCAGCTCGCCGAGTTCGAGGAGCGGGGCGGCCGCCCGGTCGACCCGATGCGCGACTCGATGCGTGGTGGCCTGACCGCGGACCGCTCCGGCGCCATCGACCGTGGCTCGATCGAGCGTTCCGGCCCGCCGGCGCTGTCCGGTGGTGCCGGCGGCCCGGGTGGCATGCCCCGCAACGGGATGGCCGGCGCCGGCATGGGCGGCGGCCCGCAGTTCGGCGGCCCGCAGCAGCAGTTCGGCGGCCCGCAGCAACAGCCGCAGCAGCAGTTCGGCAACCCCGGCCAGCCGCAGTTCGGCGGCCCGCCGATGAGCAACCCGGGCATGGCGCAGACCGAGCGGATCCCCGCTCCGATCCGCGACGACCGGATGATGCCGCCGCAGGCTCCGCAGATGCCGCAGCGCCCGCAGATGCCCCAGCCCGACCCGTACGGCGGGCGGTACGACGAACCGACCACCTACGGCGGCCAGCCCCAGCAGCAGCTGCCGCAGCGCAACGCCCCCCAGGGTTACGACCAGGGCGGCTACGACGAGCCCACGTCCTACAACGGGTTCGAGCCGGGCCGGCACGGCCGCTCCGACATGACCGCCGAGATCCGGATGCCGGAGCGCGACCCGTACGGTGGCCCGCCGATGCCGCCCGGCGGGATGGGCGGCCCGATGCAGCAGCAGCAGCAGCCGGCCGGGATGCCGGGCTCGCCGATGCCGGGCGCCCCGATGAGCGGCCCGCCCGGTGGGTACGGCCAGCCCCCGCAGTCCCACCTCGGCCCGCCGATCGGTGAGCCCGGCGGTGAGCTCTACCGGGTGGACCAGCTGCGCCGCACGTTCCAGCCGCGCCGGTTCGGCAGCGGTTACGACCCGATGCAGGTGGACCGGCTGTTCGAGGGCATCCTGCAGGCGATGACCGGCCGCGGCCCGATGCCGGTGAACGAGAACGACCTGGACATGCTGCAGTTCGGCCTGGTGCCGAACGGGTACTTCGAGGCCGAGGTCGACGCCGCGCTGCGCGAGGTCAAGGACATCCTGCTGCGAGGCGGCCGCCGCTGACGGCCCGGACGAGAAAAGGAGGGCCCGGCGGGCCCTCCTTTTTCGTGTAGCGAAAGTCTCAGTCGTTCGGCCGCAGACCGGCCTTGCGCAGCACGATGTCGCCGATCACCGCGAGGATCAGCCCGGCCGCGATCACGACGAGCCACACCTTCTCGGTGTTGCCCTCCTGGTTGCCCCAGAAGAACATCAGCAGGACCACGGCCGAGATGATCGCGCCGCGCTGGGCCCGCCGGCGGTTGGTCGGCTTCAGCTGGTCCGGAGCGTAGACGTCCTCGTGCTCTTCCAACGCCGACACGTCGGCCCTCCTCGTCGATCTTCCGGTGATTCGCTCCTCAGTGTGTCACGGGGTCGGCGGGCGGAACCCGGCAACCCGGCTGTACTTTCGATGCGGTCACACAGCGCTGCGCGATGGAACAAGCGCCGAACCAGAGGAGCGACACAGTGCGGATCACCGGCACCGGCCATGCGAGCATGCGGATCGACACGGCCGCGGGCAGCATTCTGTGCGATCCGTGGGTGAACCCGGCGTACTTCGCCTCGTGGTTCCCGTTCCCGGACAACTCCCTGCTGGACTGGGAGACCTTGGGCGACGTCGACTACCTGTACGTCTCGCACCTGCACCGGGACCATTTCGACGCCGAGCACCTCAAGCGTTTCATCAGCAAGAAGGCCACCGTCCTGCTGCCGGAGTACCCGACCAGCCAGCTCGAGGACGAGCTGCGTGACCTGGGCTTCACCAGCTTCCTGCGGACGAAGTCGGACGAGGTGCACGAGCTCGACGGCGGCCTGAAAATCATGATCCAGGCGCTGATCAGCCCGACCGACGGCCCGATCGGTGACTCGTCGCTCTGGGTCGAGCACGACGGCATCCGGGTGCTGAACCAGAACGACGCCCGCCCGGCCGACCTGACCCGGTTCAACGAGCTGGGCCACGTGCACGCGCACATGCTGCAGTTCTCCGGCGCGATCTGGTACCCGATGGTCTACGAGCTGCCGGAGAACGCGAAGACCGCGTTCGGCAAGCAGAAGCGGGAGCGGCAGTTCGACCGCACCTGGCGCTACATCGACGACCTGAAGGCGGATTTCGTCTTCCCGATCGCCGGCCCGCCGTGCTTCCTCGACGACACCCTCTGGCAGTTCAACGACATCCACGGCGACGAGGGGAACATCTTCCCCGACCAGTCGGTCTTCCTCACCGAGTACGCGAAGGTCGGCGGCACCAACGCCGTCGTCCAGCTGCCGGGCAGCGTGACCACGCTCACCGACGGCGGCACGAAGCAGACCACCGAGCACCCGATGCCGGTCGACGAGTTCTTCGCCAACAAGAAGGCACACCTGGAGGAGATGCGGGAGCGCAAGGCCCCGATCATCGCCGCCGAGAAGGCGTCCTGGCGGCACCCCGAGATCGACGTGCTCGGCGAGCTGAAGAAGCGGATCGAGCCGCTGCTCGAGGAGTCGATTTACCTGGCGAACGGGGTCGGCGGCCCGGTCCGCTTCGACCTGACCGACTCGTTCGGCCCGGACGGCGAGATCATCGAGTCGATCGTGGTCGACTTCCCCGGCAAGCAGGTCCGGGAGTACGCCGACGAGAAGGTGCGGTACCGCTTCAAGACCGGCCGCGCCCTGATCGAGCACCTGATCCACATCGACGAGGGCGACTGGGTCAACTCGCTCTTCCTGTCCTGCCGCTTCTCCGCGGCCCGGATCGGGCAGTACAACGAGTTCGTCTACGCCTTCTTCAAGTGCCTCTCCGAGGAGCGCCTGCAGTACGCCGAGGGCTGGTACGACGAGCACGAGAAGGCGGTCGACGCCGAGGACATCCAGTTCGGCGACTGGACCGTGCAGCGCCGCTGCCCGCACCTGAAAGCCGACCTGTCCCGCTTCGGCATCGTCGAGGGCAACGTCCTCACCTGCCAGCTGCACGGCTGGAAGTTCGACCTGCCCTCCGGCCGCTGCCTGACCGGCGTCGGCCACAAGATCCGAGCGCAGAAGACCGAGAACCAGTAAATCCGCTTTCCGTACGCCCGCGGCGCGCGCCCGTGGAACCCGTTCCGCGGGCGCGCCGCCGTGCGATCAGCCCCGAGCCGGCCAGGCGGATGCCCAGGTCACCTGGCAGGTCATCGTCCCGCCGCCACAGGTGACGCCGCCGGCCGTTCCCCGCCGGCTCTGCCCAACCTCAGCGGCGCGTCACCCGCCTCAGCGCGTCGCTCGCCTCAGCGCGTTACTGGCGTCCGCCCGTCGTTCGCGTCAGCGCGTCGCTCGCCTCAGCGGGTTACTGGCGTTGGGGGCGTCGCCTGCGTCTGCGCATTGCTCGCGTCGGGGCAGGCCCAGTCCACGCAATTGCCCGCGTTGGGGCGTCGCCTGCGTCCGCGCGTTACTCGCGTTAGCGCGTCAGCCTGCGTCCCGCGAGTTGCCCGAGTCCCGCGTTGTTCCGGCTTCCCGCGGGTTGCCGGAGTCCCGCGTTGTTGCCCGGGTCCCGCGCGTTGCCCGAGTCCCGCGTTGTTGCCGGCTTCCCGCGGGTTGCCGGAGTCCTGCCTTGTTGCCCGCGTCCTGCCTTGTTGCCCGCGTCCCGCGCGTTCCTCGCGCCAGCGCGCGTCGCCTACATCCGTGCGTTGGCTAAGTCGGTAGTTGCCTGCGCCAGCGCGTCCTCCGCATCCGCGCGTCGTCCACATCAGCGTGTTGTCCACAGCTCAACTTCGAAAGATCTTGCTTTCGCGTCACACTGTCATCGGGCGGCTCCCCCTGGGTGGGCGGGGTCTGGGAAGTGGGGGATCTGACAGGCGGCTGCGGCGACCACGCGTGGCCCGGGCTGCCGCCTGTGACCCCGACCGCGAGTCCGTGACCTGTGCTTCCGCCCCGACACGCGGTGCGGCCCGGTGCCGGGACCACCTCGCGGGGTGGCCACGGCACCGGGCCGCTGCGGTTGTCGGGGCGCTCAGGCCGTACGCAAGCTCAAATCCTTGAGGATGCGGACCGCGACGTTGTGGCCGGCCGCGCCGATGACGCTGCCGGCCGGGTGGGTGCCGGCGGAGCCGGCGTAGAGGCCGTCGACGCCGGTGAAGTACGGCATGCGCTGGTCGAAGGCGACCGTGTTGTCCACGTGGTGGATGTGGCCGCCGGTGATGCCGAAGTGCTCCTCGATGCCCGGCGGGGTCAGCGGGAACACGTCGGCGACCAGGTCGGAGGTGCCCGGCGCGTAGCGGTCGCAGATGGCCAGCAGGCGGTCGACGTAACCGGGCAGCTCGGCGTCCCAGGACGAGCCGGCCGGCTGGAACGGCACCGACTGGACGAACAGCGCGGACGAGTGGTGCCCCGCGGCGTCCCGCAGCGACGGGTCGACCGTGGTGTGCAGGTACCACTCGATGGTCGGCTCGTCGGGCAGCCGGCCGGCCTGCACGTCGGCCCACATGGCGCGCAGCGCGGCCATCGGCGAGTCCCCGGCGCCGGGCAGCAGGTGGATCGTCGAGCCGAACGGCGACGGCGCGCCGGCCGGCAGGCAGCTGAAGACCGGCAGGTCGCGCAGCGCGAGGTTGACCTTGAGAGTGGTGCCGGGGCGCTTGACCGCGGCCATCCGGTCGACCAGCGGGGCGGGCAGCGCGCCCTCCGGGACCAGCGACATCAGCCGGTAGGGGTCGCAGCTGCCGAGCACCACCCGGGCGCCGATCGTGCGGCCGTCGGCGAGCACCACCCCGCTGGCCGCGCCGCCGTCCAGGGTCACCGAGCTGACCGCGGCGTCGGTGAACAGCCGGGCGCCGGCGGCCCGGGCCGCGTCGGCGAAGACCCGGGCGACGGTGCCCATCCCGCCCTCGGCGATCAGCCAGGTGCCGTCCGCGCCGGGCAGCCGGCACATGTTGTGCACCAGGAAGTTGTGCCCGGTGCCCGGGTCGTCCGGGCCGGCGGTCAGCCCGGAGAGGCCGTCGGTCACCGCGTACATGCTGGTCAGCAACTCGCTCTTGAAGCCGAACCGGGCCAGGTAGTCGGCCACCGAGCCGCGCACCAGGTCCAGGAAGGTGCTCTGCAGCTGCGGACGGATGTGCCGGTCGGCGATCTCCTCGACCGAGGACGGCTCCTCCAGCCAGGCCGGGGCCAGGTCGGCGCGGAGCGCGCCGATCTCCACCGCGAGGGCCTCGTCGGCGGCCGCGTCCCGGAGGGAGAAGAACGTCTCCAGCTGCTGCCGGGTGGCCTCCCGGTCACGGCCGAACAACAGGTACGGCGAGCCGGCCGGGCCGGGGGTCGGCAGGAAGTAGTGCGGGTCGCGGCGCAGCGCCGGGATGTCCACGCCGAGGGTGCGCAGCAGCTCCGGCGGCATCAGGCCGAGCAGGTAGGAGCCGGTGGACTGGCCGAGGCCGGGAACCCGGGGGAACGGGCGCTCGGTGCGGGTGGCGCCGCCGAGCACCCCGGCCGCCTCGAGCACGACGACGTCGAGCCCGGCGCGGGCCAGCAGGATCGCGGACACCAGGCCGTTGTGACCGGCTCCGATGATCACCACGTCGGCGCGGTCGGGAATGGGGGTCATGCCGAGCGACGGTACCTCGCGTCGGTGTCGTCCGCCCTAGACGATTCGCCCGATAACTGTGGCTTGACGGCGTGTGTCGCCGCGAATCCGACAAGAACGATCGTGTGGAACAGGTAGAGCCACAGGCCGACCGCGACTGTCCCTCCGATGGCGTCGAATCCACCGAACGGCGCGCCGAGGTTCAGCGGCAGGGAGCAGAACAGGACGAACCCATGCAGAAAGCCGGCCAGGTTGGCCGCGGTGAACGAGCCGATCAGGATCGTCGGCAGCCACGGCGGGCGGCCGGGCGCGACGTACCGGAAGACCCAGATCACCACCGGGGTGAGCAGCAGCCAGGTGGCCAGGAAGGAGAGCACCACGCCGAGCACCGACCACCAGCCGCCGCGGACCCACAGCGAGCTGGTCGTCGGCAGCGCCAGGAAGAGCGCGAGCAGCAGGGCCGGGGTGGCGGCCAGCAGCGGCAGCCAGAGCAGCCGACCGCGCCAGCCGACCAGGGACTCGCCGCTCGACCGGTAGATCGAGACGAACGCCCGGCGCAGCCCCTCGCCGTACAGCGTGGCCGGGAGCAGGCTGGCCAGCGCCAGCAGCGGGGTGAGGTGCAGGCCGGCGTCGATCAGCGCGGCCAGGGCGCGCGGGGCGCCGATCTCGTCGGGGAGGGCCGCGATGGTCCGTCCGGTCAGCTGCCGGACCCGGTCCGCGCCGATCATCAGCCCGGTCAGCCAGATCCCCAGCAGCGCGATCGGCACCACCGCTATGCCGCTGTAGAAGGTGACGGCGGCGGCGTGCAGGGCGAGATCACGCCCGCGTAACACCCGTGTCAGCACGGTCGTCGATTACCCCGTTGACGGCTCGCGATCACTAAGATCAGGCGTCCATGACCTCCGATGTCGCGTTCACCTTCGCCGCCGAGCCGGACCTGCGGCGGTTCCGGGTGGCGCTCGCGCACTTCTACCGGCCGTCGTTCCTGCTCGTGCGGACCACGGGCGTGCTGCTGATCGCGGTCGCCGGGTTCCTGCTGCTGCTCGGCGGACGTGGCGGCACGGTGGCCGGGCTGCTGCTCGGCGCGGTCTTCCTGCTGCTGGCGCCGGCCTGGATCGTGCGGCGGACGGCGGTCCGGGTGGCCGAGTTGGCCGACCGCCCGGCCACCTACCGGGTCGACGGGGAGGGCATCCGGGTCAGCAGCGACCTGATCGAGCAGTTGTACCGCTGGCCGGCGCTGACCACGGTCGCCGAGGTGCCCGGCATCCTGCTGGCGACGACGGTGGGCGCGGCCGGATTCGTGGCGGTGCCGACCGACGGGCTGACCCCGGAGGACGCCGCCGCGCTGACCGCGTTCGTCCGGGCCAGGGTCGGCGGAGCCTGAGGCCGGGCGGTCCGGGAAGATGGGCGGCATGCGAGACCTCGTCCTGCTCGGCTCCACCGGGTCCATCGGCACCCAGGCCATCGACATCGTCCGCCGCAACCCGGATCGGTTCCGGGTGGTCGCGATCGGGGCCGGTGGCGGCAACGTCGCGCTGCTCGCCGCCCAGGCGCTGGAGCTCGGCGTCGCGGCGGTCGGGGTGGCGGCGGCCTCCGTCGTCCAGGACCTGCAGCTGGCCTTCTACGCCGAGGCGCAGAAGCGCGGCTGGTCGTCCGGCGACTTCAAACTGCCCAAGATCGTGGCCGGTCCGGACGCGATGACCGAGCTGGCCAAGTGGCCGTGTGACGTGGTGCTCAACGGCGTGGTCGGCAGCCTCGGGCTGGGCCCCACGCTGGCCGCGCTGGAGTCCGGCCGGATCCTCGCCCTGGCCAACAAGGAGTCCTTGGTCGCCGGCGGCCCGCTGGTCCGGCGGATCGCCAAGCCGGGGCAGATCGTCCCGGTCGACTCGGAGCACTCCGCGCTGGCCCAGTGCCTGCGCGGCGGGCGGGCCGACGAGGTGCGCCGGTTGGTGCTGACCGCCAGCGGGGGAGCGTTCCGCGGGCGGCGGCGCGAGGAGTTGACGAACGTCACGCCGGAGGACGCGCTCAAGCACCCGACCTGGGACATGGGCCCGGTCGTCACGATCAACACGGCGACCATGGTGAACAAGGCGCTCGAGGTGATCGAGGCGCACGAGCTGTTCGCGGTGCCGTACGACGACATCGAGGTGACCGTCCACCCGCAGTCGGTGATCCACTCGATGGTCGAGTTCCTCGACGGCTCGACGCTGGCCCAGGCCAGCCCGCCGGACATGCGGTTGCCGATCGCGCTCGCGCTGGCCTGGCCGGACCGGGTGCCGCAGGCGGCCGCCGCGGTCGACTGGACGATGGCGCACAACTGGGAGTTCCGCCCGCTGGACAACGACGCGTTCCCGGCGGTGGAGCTGGCCAAGGAGGCGGGCCGGACCGGCCGCTGCCGCCCGGCCATCTTCAACGCCGCCAACGAGGAGTGTGTGGCCGCTTTCGTCGCCGGTCGGCTACCGTTTCTGGGCATCGTCGAAACCCTCGAGCGCGTGCTCGCGGCGGCCCCCGATTTCGCGGAGCCGGGTACCGTCGATGAGGTGCTGGCCGCGGAGGCATGGGCGCGCGCCCAAGCGCAGCGGACGATCGCGACTGTGGCTGAAGGAGCCTGATGGCGTTCTGGCTTGGTACGGCGGCTTTCGCGCTGACCATCCTGATCTCGGTGAGCCTGCACGAGCTGGGTCACATGATCACTGGCAAGCGTTTCGGCATGAAGGTGACGAAGTACTTCGTCGGCTTCGGCCCGACCATCTTCTCGTTCCAGCGGGGCGAGACGGAGTACGGACTGAAGGCCATCCCGCTCGGCGGCTTCTGCAAGATCGTCGGGATGACGCCGCAGGACGACGACGTGGCGCCGGAGGACCAGCCCCGCGCGATGTGGCGGTTCCCGGTCTGGAAGCGGACGGTCGTCATGTCGGCCGGCTCGATCACCCACTTCATGCTGGCGCTGGCCGGCGCCTGGGTGATGGCCGTCTCGGTCGGCCTGCCGAACACCGACATCCCGTCCACCTCCGAGGACCAGGCGAAGGCGCCGGCGTTCATCTCGGTCGACGACTGCCTGCCGATCCAGTCGGTGCTCAAGACGCTCGACAAAGAGGCGCAGAAAGCCGCGAGCGGGACGTGCGAGGTCGGCGTCAACGGCGCCGTCGTGCCGCCCGCCAAGCAGGCCGGCCTGCAGGACCTGGACCGGATCACCAAGGTCGGCGCCACCCCGGTGGCCACCTACGGCGACCTCACCAGGGCGATCCGGGCGGCCCAGGGCGACACCGTCTTCGAGTACCAGCGGGACGGCCAGACCCGGACCACCACGGTCAAGCTGATCACCGACGACCGGGCTCCGCTCGACAACCCGGACGGCGCCATGGTCCCGGTCTCGGTGGCCGGCCTCGGGTGGAACACCGACCAGCCCTACGTGCTGCAGTACACGCCGGTCACCGCCTTCCAGGGCGCCGGCGACTTCTCCTGGTACATGGTGGAGAACTCGTTCCACGCGATGGCCAAGATCCCGGAGAAGATCCCGGCCCTGTGGAACTCGATCACCGGCGAGGAGCGCGACCCGGACACCCCGATCAGCGTGATCGGCGCGAGCCGGCTCGGCGGCGAGGCGATCGAGAAGGGCGTGCCGGAGATCTTCTGGCAGATCTTCATCTCGCTGAACATCTTCATCGGTTTGTTCAACCTGCTGCCGCTGCTGCCGCTGGACGGCGGGCACATCGCGATCGCCTGGTTCGAGCGCGTCCGCTCCTGGCTCTACCAGCGGTTCCGCCGCCCCGACCCGGGGCGTGTCGACTACTACAAGCTGATGCCGCTCACCTACGCGGTCATCCTGATCGGCGGCGCGTTCACCCTGCTGACCGCGACCGCTGACATCATCAACCCGATCACCATCTTCAAGTGAGTGAGCCTGTGACCGCGATCAGTCTCGGCATGCCTGCCGTCCCCCCGCCGCCGCTGGCCCCGCGCCGGCAGAGCCGGCAGATCAACGTGGGTGGCGTCCTGGTCGGTGGCGGCGCCCCGGTCAGCGTCCAGTCGATGACCACCACACTCACCGCCGACGTCAACGCGACGCTGCAGCAGATCGCCGAGCTGACCGCGTCCGGCTGCCAGATCGTCCGGGTCGCGGTGCCGTCCCAGGACGACGTCGAGGCGCTCCCGGCGATCGCCAAGAAGTCGCAGATCCCGGTCATCGCCGACATCCACTTCCAGCCGAAGTACGTGTTCGCCGCGATCGACGCCGGCTGCGCCGCGGTCCGGGTCAACCCGGGCAACATCCGGCAGTTCGACGACAAGGTCAAGGAGATCGCCCGGGCGGCCTCCGACGCGGGCGTCCCGATCCGGATCGGCGTCAACGCCGGCTCGCTGGACAAGCGGCTGCTGGAGAAATACGGCAAGGCCACCGCCGAGGCGCTGGTCGAGTCGGCGCTCTGGGAGTGCTCGCTGTTCGAGGAGCACGGCTTCCGGGACATCAAGATCTCGGTCAAGCACAACGACCCGGTGGTGATGATCCGGGCGTACCGGCAGTTGGCCGAACAGTGCGACTACCCGCTGCACCTCGGGGTCACCGAGGCCGGGCCGGCGTTCCAGGGCACGATCAAGAGCGCGGTGGCGTTCGGCGCGCTGCTAGCTGAGGGCATCGGCGACACCATCCGGGTCTCGCTCTCCGCCCCGCCGGTCGAGGAGATCAAGGTCGGCCAGCAGATCCTCGAGTCGCTCGGCCTGCGCGAGCGCGGCCTGGAGATCGTCTCCTGCCCGTCCTGCGGCCGCGCCCAGGTCGACGTCTACACGCTCGCCGAGCAGGTGACCGCGGCCCTCGACGGCTTCCCGGTGCCGCTGCGGGTGGCCGTGATGGGCTGCGTGGTGAACGGTCCCGGCGAGGCCCGGGAGGCCGACCTCGGCGTGGCGTCCGGCAACGGCAAGGGCCAGATCTTCGTCAAGGGCAAGGTGATCAAGACCGTGCCCGAGTCGATCATCGTGGAGACGCTGGTCGAGGAGGCGCTCCGGCTCGCCGACGAGATGGGCGCGGAGCTCCCCGACGAGCTGCGGGAGCTGCTCCCCGGCCCCACCGTCACGGTGCATTAGCCGAAGTCATGAGAAGGGCCCCGCCGTCCGGCGGGGCCCTTTTTCCTGCGGTCAGAACAGGACGGTGGCGAAGGAGCCGGCTGAGACGAAGCCGCACCGCTGGTAGACGCGCCGGGCCGGGGTGTTGTAGTCGTTCACGTACAGGCTCACCGTGGGCGCCACCCGTCGCAGCGCGTCGCTCACCACCGCGGCCATCGCCCCGGTCGCGATGCCGCGGCCGCGGAACTCCGGATGCACCCAGACACCCTGCACCTGCGTGGTCCGGCGGGTGATGATCGCCAGCTCGGCCTTGAAGATCACCTGGTCGCCGGCGAACCGCGCATAGGTCCGCTTGCCTTTCACCAGCTCGGCGACCCGCCGGCGGTAGCCCCGTCCGCCGTCGTCCTGCAGCGGTGACACCCCGACCTCCTCGGTGTACATCGCCACCGCGGCCGGGAACAGCTGATCCACCTCGCTCGGCCGGACCAGGCGCACCTCCGGGTCGGCCGGCACCATCGGCGCCCGGTCGGTGACCAGCAGCGGCTGGTTGGGCCGGACGTCCCGGGCGGCGCCCCAGTGCGGGCCCAGCCGGTCCCAGAGGTCGAGCACCGCCTCGGCCCGCCCGATGATCGACGAACAGATCCGCGGCTCGGCGCCGAGCAGGTCGGCGAAGGCGGCCACGGCCGGCGCGGTGGCGCCGACCGGCACCAGGTGCGCGCCGGACCAGATGATCGACTCGATGCGGCGGCCCGGCTCGTAGCCGTAGATCCGCCCGTCGGAACGCCACCAGTTCAGCCCGTGCGCGGCGACCCGCTCGGCGATCTGGGCGCCCGCGTAGGGGTCGGCGTCCAGGATCCGCTCGACCGCCGCGCGCTCCGGCTCACCGAGCTGGCGAATGGGCACCGTCAACACAGCTACCACATTGCCAGATCCGGGGCCGCCGACACGCATGGCAACCCCATGAGTTCAGAAAGCCTTGCCGCCGACACGTTGCCGATATATCGTCTTACTATCGACGACAGAACGGAGAAGATCATGAGGTTCCAACACGAGGGGTACCACGGACGTCGCATGCGCGGTTTCGGCTTCCCGCCCGGATTCCCCTTCGGTGGCTCCGGCGGTCCCGGCGGCTTCGGTCCGGGCGGCCCGTTCGGCCCCGGCGAGTTCGGCGGCCGCGGCGGTGGCCGGCGCGGCGGCCGCGGCCGGCCCAATGTCCGGCCCGCCGTCCTCGCGCTGCTCCTGGAGCGCCCCATGCACGGCTACGAGATGATCCAGGAGCTCGACGCCCGGACCAACGGTCTGTGGCGCCCGAGCCCCGGCTCGATCTACCCGACCCTCCAGCTCCTGGAGGACGAGGGGCTGATCGAGGCGACCGCCGGCGGCGGCCGCAAGAGCTACCAGCTCACCGCCGACGGCCGCCCGGAGGCCGAGGCCGCCGCGCAGAACCCGCCGTGGGCCCAGTTCGGCGACGACACCCTCAACCAGGTGCAGGACTTCCGCGACGCGGCGGTCGGCATCTTCAGCGCGCTCAAGCAGGTCGGCTTCAACGGCACGCCGGAGCAGCGGGAGAAGGCGCTCCAGGTCCTCAACGACACCAAGCGCAAGCTCTACGCCATCCTCGCCGACGCCGAGTGAGCCGGTCCGGCCACAACACATCCCGGGCCGACCGTGATCAGGTCCGCCGAGAGGAACCGCAACCCTGGTGGTTGCGGTTCTTTCTTTTCCGGTACGACTCGGAGCCCCGTGGTCGTCGGCCCGCGAGGCCCGGCCCCCGCACGACCGCAGCGCGGCTCGTGCGGGTCCGCTGACCCGCACGGGCTGCCCGCCCCGCCGTCCGGTTGCGTCCCCGCTCGCGCGGGTCTACTGGCGCGCACGGGTTTGCCCGCTCCCGTCGTCCGGCTGCGTCGCCGCTCCTGAGGGTTCGCTGGCGCGCACGGGCTTGCCCGCCCCTGTCGTCCGGTTGCGTCGCCACTCCTGAGGGTTCGCTGACGCGCACCGGCTGACCCGCTCCCGTCGTCCGGTTGCGGCGCCGCGTCGTGCGGGTTCGCTGGCCGTGCGGGCTGGCCGGCAGGTGGTCAGTCCAGGTCGGCGAGGCCGAGCAGGTCGTGCAGGGCGGCGCGGCCGGCCACGGTGAGGCGGACCGCGCGGCCGGAGCCGATGCGGGTCAGCCACTGCCGGGAGAGGAACGTCTCGCAGACCCGGGCGCCGGCCAGCCCGCCGAGGTGCGGGCGGCGTTCGGTCCAGTCCAGGCAGTCGCGGGCCAGCGGGCGCCGGCCGGGCCGGAGCTGATCGGGTGGGACGCCGAGCGAGTCGGTCAGCCAGGACAGCCCGGACGCGGTGACCGCGAAACCGTTGGCTCGGTCCAGCATGCCGGCCCCGGTCAGGGCGTCGGTGACCGCGACGCCGAGCCGGCCGGCCAGGTGGTCGTAGCAGGTCCGGCCCCGGCGCAGAGCGGCGTCGGCGGTGGCCGCGCGCAGGCCGCGAGGCGGGGACACCGCCGGTTCCAGGCGGGCGGTGATGTCCTCGAGCAGGGTGGCGACCCCGGGGTCGGCGAGCCGGACGTACCGGTGCCGCCCCTGCCGTGCCTCGGTCAGCAACCCGCCGCCGATCAGGCGGTCCAGATGTTCGGTGGCGGTCGACCGCGCCACCCCGGCGTGCGCGGCCAGCTCACCGGCGGTCCAGGCGCGCCCGTCGAGCAGCGCCAGGCACATCGCCGCCCGGGTCCGATCGGCCAGCAGCGCCGCGAACGCCGCCAGCCCCGCCGCATCAGTCATGCCGCCATTCTCCGGCCCGGACACTTCGGCCCCGGCCGAACCACGGCGCTCCGGGCGCACAGCGACCGCGGGCAGTGACCAAGCCCGGCCAGGCGGCGGCGCGCAAGGACAGTGATCAGCCCGGCCAGGCGGCGGCGCGCAAGGACAGTGATCAGCCCGGTCAGGCGGCGGCGAGCAAAGGACGGTGATCAGCCCGGGCAGGCGGCTGGGTGGTCCGGAGCGGTGCACAGCTCGGTCGGGTGGTCCGGGGCGGTGCACAGCTCGGTCGGGGGGCCGGGCGGCGAAGAAGCCCGGTCAGGCGGGGCGGCCCAGGGCGGTGATCAGCTCGGTCAGCGCCGGGAAGCCGCCGCGCTCCAGCTCCGGGGTGGGGAGCAGGGCCATCACCGGGATGGTCACGCCGGCGTCCGCGTAGGCCCGCACGCGGGACCGGACCACGTCCGGGGAGCCGTGCACGACCAGCTCGTCGACCAGCGAGTCCGGGATGGCGGCCAGCGCGGCTTTCCGGTCGCCGCGCTCCCAGGCCTGCCACATCGGGGTGAGGATCTCCTCGCGGCCGAGCCAGCGGTGGAAGGCGGCGTAGGCCGGCACGGTCAGGTACGACGTGATCAACCGCCGGCCCAGGGTCCGCGCGTAGCCGGCGTCGTCGGTCGGCACCACGAAGATCCGGGTGGCCACCGCGAAGTCCGGCCCGGCCTCCTTGGTCTCGGCGAGGGCGGTCGGCACGTCGGTGGCGGCCAGCCAGTTCAGGATCACCCCGTCCGCCTCGGCGGCGGCCAGGTGCAGCATCTGCGGGCGCAGCGCGGCGAGCATCAGCTGCGGCGGGACGGCCGGCGGCCGCTCCAGCCGGAACCGTTTCACGGTGAACGTCGGGAACGCCTGGTCGACCATCTCGCCGGCCAGCGCGGCGCGCAGGAAGCGCAGCGTGTCGCGGCTGCGGGCGAACGGTTTGACGAACTCGGCGGCGTTCCAGTCGCCGGCCACCACCGGCGAGGACGCGCCGATGCCGAACTGGAACCGGCCGGGCGCGGTCTCGGCGAGCGCGGCCGCGGTCATCGCCAGCAGGCCCGGCCCGCGGGTGTAGACCGGCGCGATCGCGGTGCCCAGCCGCAGCCGGGGCTCCCACGCGGCGGCCAGGGTGAGCGGGGTGAACGCGTCGGTCCCGGCCACCTCGGCGGTCCACGCGTCGGTGAACCCGGCGTCGGCCAGCGTCGTGAAGACGGCGGCGTGATCGGCCAGCGGAACGCCGCCGAGCGGCACGGTCATGCCCCAGCGCATCGACATGCCCCTGATCCTGCCGTCCGCTTCGGCGTGATGTCCACCACCTGTGAATTATCCCCGCGTCCCACGCGAGTATGTTTTTAGACTGACCGGTCAGTTCAAACAAGGGGGCGTCATGACGGTGCTGAGCGCGAGGGGCGCCGGGGTGCGGCACCACCGGCGCTGGCTGGTCCGCGACCTCGACCTGACGGTCGAGCCCGGCGAGACGGTCGCCGTGGTGGGCCCGCCCGGCAGCGGCCGGACCAGCACGCTGTTGCTGCTCGCCGGCCGGTTGCGGTCGTCGGCGGGCACGGTTTCCCTGCCCGGTACGGCGGTGCTCGCGCAGGTGACCGGCGTCAATGACCCGGAGCCGGCGTTCACCGTCCGGGAGCACGTGCAGGAGCGGCTCGCGCTGCTCGGGCGGCCACGCCGGGAGGCCGGGGCGGTGGCGCTGCACGGTCTCGACCCGGAGCTGCACGGGCGGGAGCTGACGCCGTACCAGAAGCAGGTCCTGGGTCTGGTCCTGGCGGGCCTGGCCCGCCCCGCGGTGATCGCGCTCGACGGGGTGGACGCCGGTCTCGACGCGCGGGAGCGGACCGAGCTGTGGGGGCTGCTCGGGACGCTCGCCGCGGCGGGCACGACGATCCTGGTCACCGCGCGGGAGGTGGATCCGGCGCGGGTCACCCGGGTGGTGCGCCTGAGCGATCCGCAGACCGCGGAGCCGGGGCGGGCGGTGGTCCAGACCGCGGACGAGTATGCGGCGACGCTCACCGGCTGGCCCTTCGGCGCGAGCGCCGCGCTGCTCCACGCCCCTGTGGACGAGCCGGCCCAGCCGGTGGACAGCCCTGTGGACGAGACCCAGCCGGTGGACGCCCCTGTGGATGAGACCCAGCCGGCGGATGACGACGAGCCCGCGGACGACGAGCCCGCGGACGACGACGAGCCGGATGACGACGAGCCCGCTGACGAGCCCGCGGACGACGAGCCGGTAGACCCCGAGCCGGTGGACGGCGACAGCGTGAGGAGCGACAAGTGAAAGCGTTCTCCCTGGCCGGACTGGAGATCCGCCGTTTCCTGCGCAGCCGCCTCACCGCCGCCGCGCTCGCCACCCTCGCGGTGGTCCCGCTGCTCTACGGCGCGCTCTACCTCTACGCCTTCTGGGATCCCTACGGCCATCTCAACCACATCCCGGCCGCCCTGGTCGTCGAGGACCGCCCGGCCACCGACCCGGACGGCAAACCGGTCCACGCCGGGCAGGACCTGGCCGACGAGCTGATCGACCGGGAGATCTTCGACTGGAAGGTGGTCGACGCCCGGACCGCGGAGGACGGCCTGCGGGACGGCGAGTACCAGATCGCGCTGCGCATCCCGGCCGACTTCTCCGGCAACCTGGCCGCCGCCCCGGACGCCGCGGCCACTCCGGAGAACGCCCGGCTGAGCGCGGTCAGCGACGACGCCACCAACTACCTCTCCGGGGTCTTCGCCCGGACCGCCTTCGACGAGGTCCGCGCGGCCGCCTCGGCCAGCGCCTCGGCGAAGTACTACGACAAGATGCTGATCGGGTTCACCGACCTGAAGACGCAGACCGAGAAGGCCGCCGAGGGCGCCGGGAAGATCACCGACGGCGCCGGGACGCTGCACGCCGGGGCGGCCAAGGAGGCGGCCGGGGTCGACCACGCGCAGGACGGCGCCGGCCAGCTCGCCGACGGGCTGGACGAGGCCGGGACCGGCGCGCGGCGGATCTCCGACGGGCTCGACCAGCTGAACGCCCGCCTCGCCGAGCTGAACTCCGGCGCCGCGCGGGTGGCGGCCGGTGGCCGGGAGCTGGCCACCCGGGTGGACTCGCTGACCGGCGAGTGGGAGCCGCTGGTGCGGGCGAACGCGCAGACCATCGGGGACGCCGCGACCCTGGTGGCCAACGGCGCCGACCAGCTCGCCGCGAACGTCGGCAAGCTGGACGACGCCGCGGACCGGGCGCTGCGGGATGCCCGGGAGCTGCGCGACTACCTGGACGAGCTGCCGGCCGACACCCCCGGGCTGGACGAGGCGAAGCGGCTGGCCGACCGGCTGGTCGACGACGCCCAGCTGATCCAGCGCCGGGTCGACGCCGCCGACCTGGACGCGTTGCGGACCCGGCTGCGCGAGGTGGCGAAGACCGCCCGCACGGTGGCCGACGCGGCGCCGCACCTGGCCGACGACCTGGTGCAGGCCCGGACCCAGGTGGATCGGCTGGCCGCCGCGATGGGGCAGGTGGCCGGCGGGGTCGACCAGGCGACCAGCGCCACCGGCCGGCTGGCTGACGGCGCGGCCGACCTGAAGGACGGCGTCTTCCGGCTCTCCACCGGCGCCCGTCAGCTGGACTCCGGACTGGCGAAGCTCTCCACCGGCGGCCACCAGATCGCCGACGGCCTGGCCGACCTGCAGAACGGCGCGACCGAGCTGGCCGGCAAGCTGACCGACGGCGCGGAGCAGATCCCCGGCTACGACGACGCGTCCCGGCGGTCCGGCATCCTGGCCGACCCGGTCAGCCTGGACCGGGTGGTGCACAACCCGGCCGGCACCTACGGCGTCGGCTTCGCGCCGTACTTCCTGGCCCTCGCCCTCTGGGTGGGCGCGATGATCAACTACATGCTGCTCCGGCCGCTGAACCGGCGCCACCTGATGTCCGGCGCGCCCCCGCACCGGGTGGCCCTGGCCGGGCTGCTGCCCGGCGTGCTGATCGGGCTGGTCCAGGCCGCCCTGCTGTTCGCCGTGGTCCGGTTCGGTCTCGGGCTGTCCCCGGTGCACCCGTGGACCACGCTCGGCCTGCTGCTCGGCACCGCCGCGGTGTTCGCCGCGATCATGCAGCTGATCGGCGCCGCGCTCGGCGCGCCCGGCCGGATCATCGCGCTGGTCCTGCTGATGCTCCAGCTCACCTCGTCCGGCGGCACCTACCCGGTGCAGACCACGCCGGGCTTCTTCCAGGCGATCCACCCGCTGTTGCCGATGACCTACGTGGTCGAGGCGATGCGGCACGCGATCGACGGCGGCGTTGCCGGCCCGGTCGTCCACGGCGCCCTGGTGCTGGCCGGCTTCGGCCTGGTCGCGCTGCTGCTCACCGTCCTGCTGGCCGGCCGGCAGCGCCGGATGCGCACCGGGGACCTACATCCCGAACTGGTCCTTTAACCTGTGCTCGTGGCGATGGACGGGCGGAGCCGCCGGCGCGAGGACACCCGGCAGAGGCTCTACGAGGCCGCGGTGGATCTGATCGCCGAGCAGGGCTTCTCGGCGACCACCGTGGACGACATCGCGCTACGCGCCAAGGTCGCCAAGGGCACGGTCTACTACAACTTCAAGTCCAAGACCGACCTCTTCGAGGAGCTGCTCCGGCACGGCGTCGGCCTGCTCACCACGGAGTTCCGCGGGGCGGTCGCCGGCAAGCCGCCGCGCGAGGCGGTGCGCGCCCTGGTCCGCGCCCAGCTGGAGTACATCCGGCGTTACCGCGCCTTCGCCCAGCTGCTGCTCTCCGAGATGTGGCGGACCAACCGGGAGTGGCAGCAGACGCTGATCCTGCTCCGCGCCGAGGCGATCGGGGTGATCGCCGAGACCGTCCAGGCCGGTGTCGACTCCGGCGACCTCCCGGCCGACCTGGACGTCCGGGTGGCCTCGGCGGCGCTCTTCGGGGTGGGCCTGGTGGTCGCCGTCGACTGGCTGGTCTTCCAGCCGGACCGCCCGATCGAGGACGTCGAGGAGTCCCTGCTCGCGATCGTCCGCCGGGTCGCTTGACAACCCATGTCCCGGTCCGCCCGGAGGCTCTGATGACGCTGCGCAAGGCCCTGCCCGCCGCGATGATCGCCCTGGTGTTCGCCGTGCCGGTGGCCACCTGGTGGCTGGTCGGCGATCTCACCGACCCGGAGCTGCTGGCCGAGCACATCGAGCTGGACTACGCCTACCGCGCGGTCTCGCTCGGCGCCGCCGCCGACCGGGTGCTCGGAATGCTGGCCTGCCTGATCGTCGCCGGCACGGTGCCGTTCCTGGCCTGGGCGTCGATCACCCGGCGCCTGCGGGCCGGCTGGTGGCTGGTGCTGCTCCCGCTGATCGTGGCCGGTCACCTGAGCGGTCTCGCGGCCCGGGTCGCCACGGCCGGCGTGATCGGCGCCAACATCGGCGCCGGCCTGGTGCTGCTGCTCGGCCTCCCGGTGCTGCTGGTGCTGGTGTCGATCGCCGGTGTGATCGCCTTCTACCTGCTGCGGAGTGAGCCGCAGCCGGCCGTCTTCGGGAAGTGAGCCGCCGGCCGGTTGCCGCACCGGGGTGCGCGGCGTGTTCCGCCGGATCCGGCCCCGGCCGTCGCCCGCCGGGTGGAAGGGGCGGGCGCGGATTTTCACGCACGGTGGTGTGCTGACCGCGTACCGGAAGTGCGGTTGACGGCCTTGAGGGGGCGGCGGCGAAGGAGCCGGGCAGGGTTTGCCGGGGACCGGCAGAGGGCGGGCCGATCTTCTTGCAGACATTGACGGCTTCTTACGTTGTCGCAGGTCAGCTCCCGGATCGGGCTAAAAGATCTACAGCGGCGACCCTAGAAATCCGCTCCGGAGAGGCATATGTTCGTGGGGTCGGCTCCGGCCGGCAACGCAACTGGCACAGACGCTGAGTTGGCTAAGGAGGACGAGATACCGCAGCAACGCGTAGTCACGACGTCCCCGACCCGACAAGAGGTGATCGCAGCCGATGCCCATCACTCCGGTCGACTGCTAGCGGCACGCAGCCGGTCGACCACCTGAGCCGGCCAGTGAGTCGGCAACAGAATTGAAAAGCCAGGGCCCCGGTTACCCGCCGGGGTCCTGGCCTGTCTCCGGGGTCGTGCCCGGGCAGGATGCCGCGGGTCGACCGGACGTGTCATCGTCTTCGCATGCCATCGTGGAACATCGAGGAATGGCGGCGACCCGGCCCGACCGCCGAGCAGCGCCGGACCGACCTGCTCACCGGGCTGGGCGTGGCCGCGGCCGCTGTGCTGAGCCTCTACCTGCTGCGCAGCGCCGGGTCCTACTACGACAGCGACCGCGCGCCGGCGCTGGCCGAGCAGATCTTCTGGGCGGTGGCGACCACCCTCCCGCTGGCCTGGCGGCGTCGTGCCCCGGAGATCGTCGCCGTGGTGATCTCGGTGTGCTTCATCGCCGCGCAGGTGCGGTTCTCCCCGGAGCAGCTGGTCAGCGTCTACTCGCTGTGCGCCGCGATCTACACGCTCGGCGCCTGGGGCCCGGACCGGCAGCGAGCGCGCTACCTGCGGCTCGGCATCATCGCGGTGATGTTCGGCTGGCTGACCCTGTCCTACGCGCTCTACCACGACGCCATGGCCGCCTCGCTGGCCGACACCGACTCCTCCGGTGAGCTGCCGAAACTCTGGTCCGCGATCTTCCTGGGCTACGTGCAGAACGTGGTCTACTTCGGCTTCACCTACCTGATGGGCGACGCCGCCTGGCGGGCCGTCTGGCGCCGGCACCAGCTCGAGCAGCAGGCCGAGGAGCTGCGCGCGGCGCAGGAGGCGGCGGCCGGCCGGGCGGTCCTGGACGAGCGGGTGCGGATCGCCCGGGAGCTGCACGACGTGGTCGCCCACCACGTCTCGGTGATGGGCATCCAGGCGTCCGCCTGCCGCCGCGCGCTGGACAAGGACCCGGCGAAAGCGGTTCCCGCGCTGACCGCGATCGAGCACGGTGCCCGGACCGCGGTCGACGAGCTGCGCCGCATGCTGGGCGCGTTGCGGGCCTCCAGCCCTCGGGCCGAGGACACCCCGGGGGCCGGGATCGACCGGATCGAGGAGATCGCCGACCGGGCCCGGGAGGCGGGCCTCCAGGTGCATTTCGGTACGTACGGCGAGCCGGCCCCGCTGCCCGACTCGCTCTCCCAGGCGGCCTACCGGATCGTCCAGGAGTCGGTGACCAATACCCTCAAGCACGCGCACGCCGGGACGCTGGACATCCGGGTCCGCTACCTGGCCGGCGAGCTGGAGCTGGACGTCACCGACGACGGGCGGGGCGGGACCGGCGGGCAGGGCAGCGGGATGGGGCTGATCGGGATGCGCGAGCGGGTGGCGGTGCACGACGGCACCCTGGAGCACGGCCGGCGCAGCAGCGGCGGTTTCCGGGTGCGGGCGCGGTTGCCCTACTCCGCGACGACGATCGGGAGTGCGGCGTGAGCGTGCGGGTCCTCCTCGCGGACGATCACCTGCTGGTGCGCTCCGGGTTCCGGGTCATCCTCGAGATGGAGGACGACATCGAGGTGGTCGGTGAGGCCGCGGACGGCGCCCAGGCGGTCGACCTGGCGCTGCGGCTGCGGCCGGACGTCGTCCTGATGGATGTCGAGATGCCGGTGATGGACGGCCTGGAGGCGACCCGGCGGATCGCCGCCGAGGGCGGCCCGTCGGTGCTGATCCTGACCACCTTCGACCGGGACGACTACCTGTTCGCCGCGCTGCAGGCCGGGGCCAGCGGGTTCCTGCTGAAGAACGGCAGCCCGGAGGCGCTGACCGAGGCGGTCCGGGTGCTCGCGGCCGGCGACGCGCTGCTCGCGCCGGCGGTGACCCGGCGGGTGATCGCGGAGTTCAGCGCCCCGCGGCAGCGGGCCCCGGAGCCGGGCGTGCGGCTCGACGACCTCACCCCGCGCGAGCACGAGGTGCTGGTCCAGCTGGCCGGCGGGGCCACCAACGCGGAGATCGCGGTCGCCCTGCACCTCGGCGAGACGACGGTGAAGACCCACGTGAGCCGGGTGCTGATGAAGCTCGGGGCGCGCGACCGTACGCAGGCCGTGGTCCTCGCGTACGAGATGGGGGTGGTCCGTCCGTCGCGCGAATGACCCGCCGCGGTCCGTCGCGCGCCGGACGCCCGGAGCCGCCGCGATCTCTAGCGTTGTCGGCATGAACACCGTCCTCACCGTCGACGCGATCAACCGGTCGTTCGGGGAGCGGCAGGTCCTCAAGGACGTGTCGTTCGCCGTCACCGCCGGTCGGCTGACCGGATTCGTCGGCGCCAACGGCGCCGGCAAGACCACCACCATGCGGATCATCCTCGGGGTCCTGGCCGCCGACGCGGGCACGGTGACCTGGCGGGGCGAGCAGCTCACCCGGGAGATGCGGCAGCGGTTCGGCTACATGCCGGAGGAACGCGGCCTCTACCCGAAGATGAGCGTGCTGGAGCAGATCGTCTACCTGGGCCGGCTGCACGGGCTCGGCGCGGCCGAGGCGCGCAACCGGACGATGGCCCTGCTGGAGCGCCTGGAGCTGGCCGAGCGCGCCAACGACCACGTGCAGAAGCTGTCGCTGGGCAACCAGCAGCGGGCGCAGATCGCCGCCGCCCTGGTGCACGACCCGGAGCTGCTGGTGCTCGACGAGCCGTTCTCCGGCCTGGACCCGCTCGCCGTCGAGAACGTGCTCGGGGTGCTGCGCGAGCGGGCCGCGGCCGGCGCCGCGGTGCTCTTCTCCAGCCACCAGCTCGACCTGGTCGAGCGCCTCTGCGACGACCTGGTGATCATCGCGGACGGCACCATCCGGGCCGCCGGCGACCGGGCCGGGCTGCGCGACCAGTACGCGCTGCCGCGCTACCAGATCGAGGTCGGCGGCGACGCCGGCTGGCTGCGCGACGAACCCGGCGTCACCCTGGTCGACCTGGACGGCCGGCACGCCACCTTCGACCTGGACGCCGGCGCCGACGACCAGAGCGTGCTGCGGGCCGCGCTGGCCCGCGGCCCGGTGCACGCGTTCGGCCCGGTCCGCCCGTCCCTCGCCGAGATCTTCCGAGAGGTCATCCAGTGAGCACCTTCGACGCCGTCAAACTGGTCGCCGCCCGGGAGATCCGGGTCAAGCTGCGCGACAAGGCCTTCCTCTACGGCACCGCGTTCTTCCTGGTCATCGTGATCGCCTCGATCGTGCTGCCGGCGCTGATCAACGGCGGCCCGACCAAGGTCGCGGTCGCCGACCCGGCCGCGGTGAGCGTGCTTGAGCAGCAGGGCATGGAGGTGCGGCAGGTGCCCGACGCCGCCGCCGCGGAGCAGCTGGTCCGCGACGGCGAGGTGGAGGCGGCGGTGCTGCCCGGCCCGGTGGTGGTCGGCATGGACGAGGCGCCGGACGAGGTGGTCCGGGCGCTCAGCACCGAGCCGCAGGTGAAGCTGCTGGAACCGAGCGAGGTGGCGGAGGTCGCCCGGGTCCTGGTGCCGCTGGCGTTCGCGATGCTGTTCTTCTTCACCTCGTTCACCTTCGGCATGCAGATCGCGCAGAGCGTGGTCGAGGAGAAGCAGACCCGGATCGTCGAGATCCTGGTCGCCAGCGTCCCGATCCGGGCCCTGCTGGCCGGCAAGGTCGCGGCGCTCACCCTGCTGGCGTTCGTCCAGGTGGCGCTGCTCGCGGTGGTCGCCGTGGTCGGCATGACCGCCACCGAGGCGGCGCCCGGCCTGCTCAACGCGGTGGCCCCGGCGATCGGCTGGTTCCTGCCGTTCTTCGTGATCGGCTTCGTGATGCTGGCCGCGCTGTGGGCCGGGGTGGGCGCGCTCGCGTCCCGTCAGGAGGAGCTGGCCAGCACCACGGTGCCGGTGCAGATGCTGGTGCTGATCCCGTTCTTCCTGGCGGTCAGCGTGCCGAAGGACGGCGTCCTGATGCAGGTGCTCTCGTTCGTGCCCTTCTCGTCCCCGCTGGCCATGCCGATCCGCCTGTTCCACGGCGACGTGCCGCTCTGGCAGCCGCTGCTCTCCCTGCTGCTGCTGGCGGCGACCGCGGTGGCGCTGCTCGCGGTCGGCGCCCGGGTCTACTCCGGGTCGCTGCTGCGGACCCAGGTCAAGACCTCGTTCCTGACCGCGCTGCGCAAGGCCTGATCGTTCCGGGCCGTTCTGCGCAGGGCCTGATTCTTTCGGTACGCCGAAGCGCCCGCCTCCGGATCCTCGGTGGCGGGCGCTGTGCGTGACCGGGTCCGCCAGGCGCGCTCGGGTCCGGACCGCGACGCGCGTTGCGCCTCGGGCTGGGCGTGAGGGGTGTCTCGGACCCCGCGAGACACCCCTCACGCCCAGCCCGGAGGTGGCCGGGCTCGCGGACCGGGCGGCGGGCGTGCCTGGCGGGTAGCCACGGGGAGTTGGGCGTACCGAAAGCGGGTCTGCCTCGGCCGTGTGGGGAAGCGGACCGGGAGCGGGGAGCGGCGGGGATGTGGCGGTGGTGCGGGGCGGGCGCTCGCGGTGGGGCCGCGTGCGGGAAGAGAGAGGTGACCGCGCCCCGCACCACCGCGGGAAGGTTGTCGACAACCTGGACGTCGAAGCTTGCCGAGAGCCTCGGGAACGTCCCGTGGGACCAAGGTTCGCACCGGGCAGGACAACCGGCAACGCAATTAACGCTGATCATTGACGGCCGTAACACAGCGGAGCGATCATCACCGAAACCCGTGGCTCAGGTCACAACTTTCGGCAAGGGAGCTCGCGCATGAGCACTGAACCAGCCGTTACCGGAACCGATGAAGAACGACTAGCGCAACTCGGGTACAAACAGGAACTCCACCGCCGGCTGTCCGGCTTCTCCAACTTCGCCGTCTCCTTCTCGATCATCTCGATCCTGGCCGGCGCGATCACCTCGTACGGGATCGCGATGAACGCCGGCGGCCCGCTGGCCATCACGCTGGGCTGGGTCTTCGTCGGCGGCATGGTCACCCTGGTGGCGCTGGCGATGGCCGAGGTCTGCTCGGCCTACCCGACGGCCGGCGCGCTCTACTGGTGGGCCGCGGCGCTGGCCAAGCGGAACAAGGCCGCGTGGGCCTGGTTCATCGGCTGGTTCAACTTCCTCGGTGAGGTGGCGGTCACCGCGGCGATCGACTTCGGCGCCGCGATCACCACGTCGGCGTTCCTCAGCCTGACCTTCGACATGGAGGTCACCACCGCGCGGACCTTCCTGATCTTCCTGGTCATCATCGTGGTGCACGGGTTGCTGAACACCTTCGGCGTGAACCTGGTGCGGGTGCTCTCCGACGTCAGCGCCTGGTGGCACCTGATCGGCGTCGCGGTGATCGTGGTCCTGCTGGCCGTGCTGCCGGACCAGCACAAGCCGATCTCCGAGGTGTTCTTCGAGGTGCGGAACGCGACCGGGTTCGACTTCACCGGGGCCACCGTCTACGCCGTCCTGATCGGACTGTTGATGGCGCAGTACACCTACACCGGGTACGACGCGTCCGCGCACGTGGCGGAGGAGACGCACGACGCGGCGCGGGCGGCGCCCCGGGGCATCGTGATGTCGGTGGTCGTCTCGGTGCTGGCCGGCTTCGTGCTGCTGTTCGCGATCACCTGGTCCATCCAGGACTACGACGGGGCGGCGACCACCTCGCTGGGCCTGCCACCGGCGCAGATCTTCATCGACGCGGCCGGGCACGACGTCGGCACGTTCCTGCTCTTCATCTGCATGGTGGCGCAGTGGTTCTGCGGGATGGCCTCGGTCACCGCGAACTCCCGGATGTCGTACGCGTTCGCCCGGGACGGCGCGCTGCCCGGGTCCCGGCTGTGGAAGAAGGTCAACCCGCGGACCGGCACCCCGACCAACTCGATCTGGCTGTGCGTGACGATCTCCACGATCCTGGTGCTGCCGTCGCTCTGGAACACCACGGCGTACCTGGCGGCCACCTCGATCGCGGTGATCGGGCTGTACATCGCCTACGTCGGCCCGGTCTTCCTGCGCCGCCGCAACCCGGAGTTCGAGCCCGGCCCGTGGCACCTCGGCCGGTGGAGCGCGGTGATCGGTTGGACCGCGATCGTCTGGGTAGGGGTGATCTGCGTGCTGTTCGTGCTGCCCACGGCCGGCCCGATCACCGCGAAGAACTTCAACTACACGATCTTCGCGGTGGCCGTGGTGCTCGGCGGCGCGACGATCTGGTGGTTCGCCAGCGCCCGCAAGTGGTTCACCGGGCCGCGGTCGAACCTGTTGGAGAAGGCGGCACACGGCGAGCAGACCATGCCGACGGCGAACGACTGATAGGACTGGACCCATGGATCTCGAGGACCTCGATGTCGCTGTCGGCAACGGCAGCATCGACACCGTCCTGCTGGCGCTGACCGACATGCAGGGCCGGTTGCAGGGCAAGCGGCTGCACGGCCGGTACTTCATGGACGAGGTGGCCGGCGGCGGCAGCGAGGGGTGCAACTACCTGCTCGCGGTGGACGTGGACATGAACACCGTGGACGGGTACGAGATGTCCTCCTGGTCCACCGGGTACGGCGACTTCGTGATGCGGCCGGACTTCGGCACGCTCCGGCCGGTGCCCTGGCAGCCGGGCACCGCGCTGGTGCTCGCCGACCTGTTCGACACCGCGGGGCAGCCGGTGCCGGCCTCGCCGCGGCAGATCCTGCGCCGCCAGCTGGACCGGCTGGCGGCGCACGGGCTGACCGCGTACGCCGGGACGGAGCTGGAGTTCGTCCTCTACCGGGACAGCTACGAGCACGCCCACGCGCAGGGCTATCGGAACCTGACCCCGGCCAACCAGTACAACGTGGACTACTCGCTGCTCGGCACCGCCCGGGTCGAGCCGCTGCTGCGCCGGATCCGGAACGACATGTACGGCGCCGGCCTGCTCCCGGAGAGCGCCAAGGGCGAGTGCAATTTCGGTCAGCACGAGATCGCGTTCCGGTACGCCGACGCGCTCACCGCCGCCGACCACCACGTGATCTACAAGAACGGCGCCAAGGAGATCGCCGCCCAGGAGGGCATGGCGCTGACCTTCATGGCCAAGCCGAACGAGCGGGAGGGCAACTCCTGCCACATCCACTTCTCGCTGCGCGGAGAGGACGACCGGTCGGCGATGCTCGGCGACGGGCCGGCCCACCTGAGCGTGACCGGGCAGCGGGCGATCGCCGGGCTGCTCGCCACGATGCGCGAGTTCAGCCTGCTCTTCGCGCCGAACATCAACTCGTACAAGCGGTACCAACCCGGCTCGTTCGCGCCGACCGCGCTGCGCTGGGGGGTGGACAACCGGACCTGCGCGCTGCGGATCGCCGGGCACGGGCAGGGCATGCGGGTGGAGAACCGGGTGCCCGGCGGGGACGTGAACCCGTACCTGGCGATCGCGGCGCTGGTGGCCGGCGCGGTGCACGGCATCGAGTCGGAGATGTCGCTCGAGGAGGAGTTCGTCGGTAACGCCTACCGCGACGAGACCGCGGCTCGCGTGCCCGGGACGCTGCGGGAGGCGACCGAGCTGTGGGCCGCCTCGGAGATCGCGAAAACCGCGTTCGGGGCCGAGGTGGTCGCGCACTACGCGAACATGGGCCGGGTGGAGCTGGCCGCTTTCGACGCCGCGGTGACCGACTGGGAACTGCGTCGTGGATTCGAACGCCTCTGAGTGTGAGGATCTTGGCGTGGGGACTACTGAGGTGATCAACCCGGCGACGGGCGCGGTCTTCACGACCGTGCCGTCGCTGGATCAGTCCGAGACCGACGCGGCCATCGAGCGGGCCCGGACGGCCTTCGACGGCTGGCGCGCGGTCGCGCCCGGCGACCGGGCGCGGCTGCTGCGCCGCTTCGCCCAGGTGGTCGACGACCACCTGGAGGAGCTGGCGCGGCTGGAGGTACGCAACGCCGGGCACACCATCGGCAACGCGCGCTGGGAGGCCGGCAACGTCCGCGACGTGCTGAACTACTACGCCGGCGCGCCGGAGCGGCTGTCCGGCCGGCAGATCCCGGTGGCCGGCGGTCTCGACGTGACCTTCCACGAGCCGCTCGGCGTGGTCGGGATCATCGTGCCGTGGAACTTCCCGATGCCGATCGCCGGCTGGGGGTTCGCCCCGGCGCTGGCGGCCGGCAACACGGTGGTGCTCAAGCCGGCCGAGCTCACCCCGCTGACCGCGATCCGGCTCGGCGAGCTGGCGCTGGAGGCCGGCCTGCCGGAGGGCGTCTTCCAGGTGCTGCCCGGCAAGGGCAGCGTGGTCGGCCAGCGGTTCGTCACCCACCCGGCGGTGCGCAAGGTGTGCTTCACCGGCTCCACCGAGGTCGGCAAGTCGATCATGGCGGGCTGCGCCGAGCAGGTCAAACGGGTGACGCTGGAGCTGGGCGGCAAGAGCGCCAACGTCATCTTCGCGGACGCGGATCTGGAAGCCGCCGCGGCGGCGGCACCGGGCGCGGTCTTCGACAACGCGGGTCAGGATTGCTGCGCCAGGTCGCGGTTGCTGGTCGAGGCTTCGGTGTACGACAAATTCCTCGCCCTGCTGGAGCCGGCGGTCACGACATTCCGGGTCCTGGATCCTTCCGACGAGAGGTCGGAGATGGGTCCGCTGATCTCCTCCGGTCAACGGGACACCGTCGCGTCCTACGTGGACGGCGCCGACGTGGCGTTCCGCGGGTCCGCCCCGTCAGGCGACGGCGGCTGGTGGTTCCCGCCGACCGTCCTGCTCGCGTCGGGCGCCGCCGACCGGCACTGGCGTGCGGAGATCTTCGGCCCGGTGGTCAGCGTCCTGCCGTTCCGCGACGAGGCCGAGGCGATCCGGCTGGCCAACGACACCGAGTACGGCCTCTCCGGCTCGATCTGGACCCGGGACGTCGGCCGTGCCCTGCGGGTCTCCCGCGCGGTGGAGACCGGCGCCCTGAGCGTCAACAGCAACTCGTCGGTGCGGTACTGGACCCCGTTCGGCGGGATGAAGCAGTCCGGCCTCGGCCGCGAGCTGGGTCCGGACGCGCTGCTGTCGTTCACCGACGTGAAGAACGTCTTTATCTCGATGGGGGCTTGAGTGGAGCGCTTGCAGGACCGGGTGGCCGTGATCACCGGCGCCGGGAGCGGGATCGGGCTGGCCACCGCCCGGCGGTTCGCCGCCGAGGGCGCTTTCGTCGTCTGTGCCGACATCTCCGCCGAAGCCGGCAAGTCGGTGGCCGAGGAGGTCGGCGGCGAGTTCGTGGCCTGCGACGTGAGCGACGAGGAGCAGGTCAGAGCGCTCTTCGACGGCGTGGTCGCGCGCCACCAGAGACTGGACATCGCGTTCAACAACGCCGGCATCTCGCCGCCGGACGACGACTCGATCCTGGTCACCGGGCTGGACGCGTGGGAGCGGGTGCTCAAGGTCAACACCACCAGCGTCTTCTTCTGCTGCAAGTACGCGATCCCGCACATGCAGCGGCAGGGCAAGGGGTCGATCATCAACACCGCGTCGTTCGTGGCGCTGCTCGGGGCGGCCACCTCGCAGATCGCCTACACCGCGAGCAAGGGCGGGGTGCTGGCGATGACCCGGGAGCTGGGCGTGCAGTTCGCCCGGGAGGGCATCCGGATCAACGCGCTCTGCCCCGGACCGGTGGCCACCCCGCTGCTGATGGAGCTGTTCGCCAAGGACCCGGAGCGGGCCGCCCGCCGCCTGGTGCACGTGCCGATGGGCCGGTTCGCCGAACCCGAGGAGATCGCCGCCGCGGTGGCGTTCCTGGCCAGCGACGACGCCTCGTTCATGACCGCGTCGCAGTTCGTCGTCGACGGCGGCATCACCGGTGCGTATGTAACTCCGCTGTAAAACGTTTAGCCACCCGCCGGCCGGGGAACGGGATCTTTACTACAGGGTCGAATCCCTGTTCAGGCGGGTTTTGGTCCTCGTCTGGGGCAGGTCGGAAGGGGCCCGTCGCGCGGCGCCGGTGATCCGGCGCCGCGCGCCTGCCCGGGGAAGACCGGCGGGTAGGTGGCTACGGTGGTGCGATGCGTCCGATCATCGGGATAACGACGTACGAGATGCCCGCGTCCTGGGGCGTGTGGCGTGACCTCCCCACCACCTTCGTGCCGGCCGACTACGCGGCCGCGGTCGCCCAGGCCGGTGGCCGGGCGGTGCTGCTGCCGCCGGACGACCTGGACACCGATGTGCTCCATGTGCTGAATGGTCTGCTGTTTACCGGTGGTCCGGACGTGTCCCCGGTTTTGTACGGCGCCGAACCGGGCATCCACACCGTCACCCACCCGGACCGGGACGAAGCCGAACTTATGCTGCTGCGCGCGGCACTCGACCGAGACCTGCCTGTGCTCGGCGTCTGCCGGGGCATGCAGCTCCTGGTCGCCGCCGCCGGCGGGACGCTCCACCAGCACCTGCCGGACGTGCTCGGACATGACCGACATCGCCCCGCGCCGGCGGAGTACGGGCGGCACGACGTCGTCCTCACCGCCGGCAGCCGGATCGCCGGCCTGATGGGCGGGGACGTCACCATCAACTGCTTCCACCACCAGGGCGTCGCCGACCCCGGGAGCCTGACCGTCACCGGCCGGGCCGAGGACGGGCTGCCCGAGGCGGTCGAGGACCCGGACCGGCACTTCGTGCTCGGGGTGCAGTGGCACCCCGAGGTGAGCCGGGACAAACGGATCTTCGGCGCTCTGGTGGCGGCCGCAGCCGAACGGAGCTAGGAGGACCACAGTTCCATGCGCAGACCGCTGATCGGCCTCACCGCTTACGCCCAGCAGGTGCACTACGGCCGCAACGACATGATGGCCGGCATGCTCCCGATGACGTATGTCCGAGCGGTGCACGCCAGCGGCGGACGCGCCGTGCTGATCACTCCCGACGACCCGGGGACCGACGTGCTGGACTCGCTGGACGGCATCGTGTTCACCGGCGGCGCCGACATCGACCCGGCGCACTACGGCGCGGAGCCGCACCCGCGGACCGAGGTGGACACCGAGCGGGACGCCGCCGAGCTGATGCTGATGCGCGCCGCGCTCGACGCCGACCTGCCGGTGCTCGGGATCTGCCGGGGCCACCAGGTGATGGCGGTGGCCACCGGCGGCGCGCTGCACCAGCACCTGCCCGACCTGATCGGGCACGACCGGCACCGGGCCGCCACCGGCACCGATCCGCTCGCCGCCGGCGCCGGCGACTACGGCCGGCACGACGTGGTGACCGCCGAGGGCTCCCGGGCGCACGACCTGCTCGGCCGGCACACCACGGTGAACTCGTTCCACCATCAGGCGGTGGCCGACCCGGGCGCGTTCGTGGCCACCGGCTGGTGCCCGGACGACCGCGTGGTGGAGGTCATCGAGCATCCCGGGCGGGGCTTCGCGCTGGGCGTGCAGTGGCATCCGGAGCGGACCTCGGATCTGCGGGTGTTCGCCGCGCTGACCCGGGCCGCCCTGCTGAACCGGGAAATGGCCCCGGCGGTGTAGCCGGGCGGGCCGGCCGCGCCGGTGTTACCGTGCGTCCGGACCGGGTCACCCGGTCACCCGACCCCCACGGGAGGCTTCGATGGGCGCCGTGCCGGCCCGCCTGCGCACCGCTTTCCAGCGCGGCGGCGAGATGGGCCGCCGGATGGCCGAGCTGGACTGGTCCACCTCCCCGGCCGGCGATCCGTCGCGGTGGCCGCCGGAGCTGGTCGACGCGGTGATCACGGCACTCGCCTCGAAGACCCAGATCTGCATCTTCTGGGGCCCGGAGCACGTGGTGCTCTACAACGACGGGTACATCCCGGTGCCCGGCGCCAAGCACCCGGCCTACCTCGGCCGGCCCGGCCGGGAGCTGTGGGCCGAGGCGTGGGACCTGGTCGGTGGGCTGCTGCGCCGGGTGGCCGACACCGACGAGGCGTTCTACGCCGACGACCTGCTGTTCGTCCTCGACCGGTACGGCTTCCTGGAGGAGACGTACTTCGACATCTCGTACGACCCGATCCGGTCGGCGGACGGCTCGGTGAGCGGGGTGATGTGCATCGTCACCGAGACCACCGGGCGGGTGCTCGGCGAGCGCCGGGTGCGGACCCTCTCCGCGCTCGGCCGCCGGCTGGCCGACCTGGCCGACCCGGCCGCGCTGGCCGCCGAGGCGGTGGCCGTGCTCGGCGAGAACCCGGGGGACGTCCCGTTCGCCCGGCTGACCCTGGACGGCCCGCCGGCGCGGAGCCGGGTCCCGCTGCGGGAGCTGACCGATCCGCCGTCGGCGGCCGCCGCGGAGGCGCTGGTGCTGCCGATCGGGGTGGGCGCCGACACGGTCGGCGCGCTGGTCCTCGGGGTGAGCCGGTTCCTCCGCCTGGAGGGCGACTACCGGGACTTCCTGGAGCTGGCCGCGGCGCAGATCTCCCGGGCCGTGGCCAACGCCCGGGCCTACGAGCAGCAGCGCCGCCGGGCCGCCGAGCTGGCCGAGCTGGACCGGGCCAAGACCGCGTTCTTCTCCAACGTCAGCCACGAGTTCCGCACCCCGCTGACCCTGATCCTGGGCCCGCTGGAGGACCTGCTCGAGGACCCGGCGACCGGCCCCGGCCTGCGGGACCGGCTGCTCCCGCTGCACCGCAACGGCCTGCGCCTGCTCAAGCTGGTCAACACGGTGCTGGACTTCTCCCGGCTGGAGTCCGGCCGGATGCGCGCCGTCTACCGCCCGACCGACCTGGCCGCGCACACCGCGCGGCTGGCCACCTCGTTCCGCCCGGCCACCGAGCGGGCCGGGCTGGACCTGGTGATCGTCACGCCGCCGTCGCCGGTCCGGGTGTACGTGGACCACGAGCTGTGGGAGAAGATCGTCTTCAACCTGCTGTCGAACGCGGTGAAGTTCACCCGCGAGGGGCGGGTCGAGGTGCACGTCCGGGTGACCGACGGGCACGCCGAGCTGGCCGTGCGGGACACCGGGGTGGGCATCCCGGCCGACGAGCAGCCGCTGCTGTTCGACCGCTTCCACCGGGTCACCGGCGTCTGGTCGCGCAGCCACGAGGGCACCGGGATCGGGCTGGCTCTGGTCCGCGAGCTGGCCGAGCTGCACGGCGGCTCGGTCTCGGTGCGCAGCGAGCCGGGGGCGGGCAGCGAGTTCCTGGTCCGGATCCCGTTCGGCGCCGGGCACCTGCCGGCCGACCGGCTCAGTGACGACCCGGCCCCGGCCGGCGCCGCCGACCCGCGGCTCTGGGTGGACGAGGCGGTCTGGTGGACCGGGGACGGCAGCGGCGCCGTCGCCGGGCCGGTCCCGCCGGACGCCGGCGGTGGCCGGATCCTGCTCGCCGACGACAACGCCGACCTGCGCGAGCACGTGAGCCGGCTGCTCAGTCCGTACTGGGAGGTGGTCGGCGCGGTGGACGGCGCGTCCGCCCTGGCGCTGGCCCGGGAGCGCCCGTTCGACCTGGTGCTGACCGACATCATGATGCCCGGGCTGGACGGCTTCGGGCTGATCGCCGCGCTGCGCGCCGACCCGCGGACCCGGGACGTGCCGATCGTGGTGCTCTCCGCCCGGGCCGGCGAGGAGTCGGCGGTCGAGGGCCTGGCCGCCGGCGCCGACGACTATCTGGTCAAGCCGTTCTCCACCCGGGAGCTGACCGCCCGGGTCCGGGCCAACGTGGAGCTCGGCCAGCTGCGCCGGGAGACGGTCAGCCGGCTCGGCGGGCTGGTCGACGCCGCGGCCGCGCTGAACACCGTGGCCGGCACCGCCGAGGTGCTCGACGTGGCGGCCCGGCACGTGCTGGCGATGACCTCGGCCGGCCGGGTGGTGGTGACCGCGCCGGAGGCCCGGGCCGAGCGGGACGGCGGCGCCGCCGAGGACGCCGAGCCGGACCTGGTGTTGCCGCTGCCGGACACGGCCGGCGCCGCGCTCGGCGAGCTGCGCGTCTGGGCCGGGCCGGGCGGGCCGGTCGAGCCGGAGCTGCTCACCCAGCTGTCCCGGCTGATCGGGTTGCGGCTGGCCAACGCGCGGCTCTACGAGAGCGAGCACCGGATCGCCCGGACGCTGCAGCACAGCCTGCTCCCGCAGTCGCTGCCCCGGGTCCCCGGCGCGGTGGTGGCCAGCCGCTACGTGGCCGGCAGCAGCGAGGCCCGGGTGGGCGGCGACTGGTACGACGTGATCACCGGCCCGGACGGCGGGCTCTACCTGGTGATCGGCGACGTGGTGGGCAAGGGCGTGCAGGCCGCCGCCACGATGGGGCAGCTGCGCAACGCGCTCCGGGCGTACGTCCTGGAGGGTTTCGATTGCGGGCCGGCCCTGAGCCGCCTCAACCGCCTGGTGGACACGCTGGGCCGGCGGCAGTTCGCCACCGTGCTGGTGGCCCGGTTCGACCCGGACACCCGGGCGCTGCGCTACTCCTCGGCCGGTCACCCGTCGCCGATCCGGGTCACGCCGGGGGAGCCCGGCGCGTTCCTCTACCGGGCCGCGCTCGGCCCGCCGATCGGCGCGCTCGGCGACGTGCCCTATCCGACCCGGGAGGCCCGGCTGGAGCCCGGCGACCGGCTGCTGCTCTACACCGACGGGCTGATCGAGGACCGCAAGCAGGGCATCGACGCCGGCCTGGCCGAGCTGACCACCGAGGTGGCCAAGCCCACCGAGCACGTCGAGGACCTGCTGGACCGGTTGCTGGCCAAGGCCACCCGGCAGGCCCGCCGGGACGACATCGCGCTGATCGCGCTGGAGGTCACCGAGCCGCGCGAGTTCGTCATGCGGCTGCCCGCCGACCCGACCCGGCTCAGTGTGCTGCGCCAGCGGCTGGAGGACTTCCTGGCCGCGCACGGGGTGCCGGAGCCGGACGTGTTCGACCTGACGGTGGCGGTCTCCGAGGCGGCGGCGAACGCGATCGAGCACCCGATCGACCCGGCCGAGCCGGTGATCACGGTGGAGACGTCGGTGCGGGCGGACGCGATCGTGGTCATCGTGCGGGACACCGGGCGGTGGCGGCCGGCCGGCGACGCCGGTTTCCGCGGGCGTGGGCTGGCCCTGATCGGGGCGCTGACCGAGCTGTCCGTGCACCGGTCCCCGGAGGGCACCGCGGTCACCCTGCGGCGGCCGCTCAGCCCCGATCCGGCCTGAGCCAGGGCTGGTCACCGAGGCCGGAGATGTCCAGCACCCGGCGGACCCGCCCGGACGGCAGCACCTCGAGGCTCCGCGGGAACCGCTCGGCCAGCCGGATCAGCGCGTGGATCGCGGCCGAGTCGAAGAACGTCACGGCGCGCAGGTCGAGCGTGGCGCCGGTGACCCCGGGCGGGGTGGCGGCCTCGAAGAGGGCGTCGGCGGTGGACATGTCGACCTCGCCGGTCACCGTGACGGTGACCCGGTCGCCGGCGACGGCGCCGGTCGCCGAGAATGTCGGGTCCTCACCCTCTTGATCCACCAGAACACGATTTCACAGTGGCCCGGGGGCGGCAAGGACGGGGCGGTTCGTGCCGTCACCCGGCGGATAGGCTGTCGTCATGACCGTACGTGCCCCACTCGTGCCGGGTAAGCAGTCGCCCTGGCGATCGGTCCCGGCCGCCATCGTCCGCCCTGAGTATGTCGGGAAGAAACGCCCGAAGGAGTGGCGCGGCTCGCACGTGCAGACCCCGGAGACCATCGAGCGGATGCGGGTCGCCGGGCGGATCGCCGCGCAGGCCACCCAGCTGGCCGGCGAGCACTGCAAGCCGGGCGTGACCACCGACGAGATCGACCGGGTGGTGCACGAGTTCATCCTGGACCACGGCGCCTACCCGTCCACCCTGGGCTACAAGGGCTTTCCGAAATCCTGCTGCACCTCGCTGAACGAGGTGATCTGTCACGGCATCCCGGACTCCACGGTGCTGGAGGACGGCGACATCATCAACGTCGACGTGACCGCCTACCTCGACGGGGTGCACGGCGACACCGACGCCACCTTCTGCGTCGGCGAGGTCAGCGAGGAGGCCCGGCTGCTGGTCGAGCGGACCCACGAGGCGATGATGCGGGGCATCCGCGCGGTCGCCCCGGGCCGGCCGATCAACGCGATCGGGCGGGTCATCGAGGCCTACGCCCGCCGCTTCGGCTATGGCGTGGTCCGTGACTTCACCGGGCACGGCATCGGCGAGACCTTCCACTCCGGCCTCTACGTGCCGCACTACGACAACCCCCGGCTGGACACCGTGATGGAGCCGGGGATGACCTTCACCATCGAGCCGATGATTACCCTCGGCACCCATGAGTACGAGATCTGGAAGGACGGCTGGACCGTCGTCACCAAGGACCGCAAGTGGACCGCCCAGTTCGAGCACACCCTGGTGGTGACCGACGACGGCGCCGAGATCCTGACCCTGCCGTGACCGCGGTGATCGAGCACCACCACGCGGACGTCTCCGGCGGCTGGCTGCGCGCCGCCACCTTCGGCGCGATGGACGGCCTGGTCACCAACATCGCGCTGATCGCCGGCGTGGGCGGCGCCAGCACCGACCGCCACCTGCTGGTGCTGACCGGGATGGCCGGGCTGGTGGCCGGGGCGATCTCGATGGGCATCGGCGAGTGGACCAGCGTCCGCACGCAGAACGAGCAGATCGCCGCCGAGCTGGACAAGGAGCTGCACGAGCTGCGGGTCAACCCGGAGGCCGAGGCCGAGGAACTGGTCGCGATGTGGACCGCCCGCGGTCTGCCGCCCGATCTGGCCCGCCAGGTCGCCGAGGTGCTCAAGAGGCACCCGGAGCAGGCGCTGCGGGTGCACGCCCAGGAGGAGCTCGGCGTGGTGCCGGACGAGCTGCCCAGTCCCTGGACGGCGGCCGGGTCCTCGTTCGTCTGCTTCGCGGTGGGCGCGGTGATCCCGCTGCTCACGCTCCTTCTGGGGTACGACGACCTGTGGGCCGCCCTGGCCGTCGGCGGCCTGGGACTGTTCGCCGCCGGGGCGGTCGTCTCCCGGCTGACCGCCCGGCCGTGGTGGCTCGGCGGGCTGCGGCAGCTGGTGCTCGGGCTGCTGGCCGCGGTGCTGACCTACGCGGTGGGCGCACTGATCGGCGTCAACGTCGCCTGAGCCGCTCCGGTCGTACCGTAAAGGGGTCTCAATCGAAGAGCGCGCCCAGCGTGCCGTCCACCGGGCGGCCGCGGGCGGCCAGCTCGTCCGCCTGGTACTTCAGGATCGCGCCGAGTTCCTGGGTGTCGGCGGCGGCCACCCCGGTCCGCTTCACCGCGTCGGCCGGGTTGCGGAACCAGGTCCGGGTGAGGAATCCGGCGACCAGCGCGGCGTGCACCCGGGCCTGGGCGATGGTGACCAGCGCGGCGTCGGTGTCGTACCACTGGGTGAGCCGGACGGCCCGCTGCCGGGCGCCGTTCGCGATCGCCCAGTTGTGCCGGGCCAGGTGGCTGAACTCGGCGGGCCGGGCCTCGGCGAGCAGCGTCTGGTGCGCCTCGCGCAGCTCGGCGAAGAAACCCTTGGGATCGTGCAGCGGGAACGTGGTGATGAACCGGTCCGCCTGCAGCGGCCAGCGCGGGGTGAGCAGCCGGGCCTCGGCCAGCGCCTCCTCGGCGGCCCGCACCCGCAGGTCGACCGGGATGCCGTCGACCTTGCGCAGGGTCGATTTCGGCCCGGTCCGCGGCCGGAAGGTGATCACCACCAGGTTGACGTCGCTGCTCTCGGTGTCCTCGCCGTGCGCGATCGAGCCGCACACGCCGATCGCCTGCACCTCGGCCGGCCACCGGTGCTGGATCGCGTCGCTGAGCCGGCCGGCCAGCGCGGCCCGGTGCGAAGAGGTGTCGATCTCGTCGATCACCACCTCATTCTGTCCTGCTCAGCCGGTCGGCCGGCCCGGAAAGATCAGGGTGACCGGCGTGACCTGGGCGAGTTTCCGCCACTTCGTCGCACGAACCGCCGAGTCGGTCAAAGCGGACAGCGCGTCGACCCGCTCGGTGCCCTCGGTGACCGGCAGCACCACCCGCCAGGCCTGGGCCACCCCGTCCTCGATCCGGACGGCCAGGTTCAGCGCCGAGGCGCGGTCGCCGACCGGGAACGGCAGCTGGTAGCCGGCCGGGGTGGGCGCGGTGCTCGCCTTCAGCTGGGCCAGCCGGCTGACCAGGTAGTCCCGGCGCAGCCGGTGCACGTCCTCGGCGGCCCGCGCCTGGTCCCGCTCGGCGCCGGCCCGCAGGTGCACGCCGATCAGCCCGTAGGCCCAGATGGCCGCCTCCTCGGCGGCGAGCGCCCCGGCCAGTTCCTCGTTCACGATCGAGAAACCTAGCGCAGCGCTTCCGCATGGGTGGCCCGAGCGGCGGCGATCGATCCGACCAGCGCGGCCCGCTCGGCCGGGGCGGCCCGGCACGCGGCCACCGCGGTCTTCTGCGCGGCCAGCTCGGCGGTGCGCAGGGCGGCCACGGTGCCGGGGACGGCGGCCGCGGACGGCGCCGCCGAGCCGGACGGCAGCGTGGCGCCGATCACCTTGGCCAGCTCGGTGGCGTGCGCCCGGTGCGCCTCGGCGATCGGCGCGAGCCGCGGCTGGGTGACCGCCAGCCGCTGGTACGCCCCGGCCAGCGCCAGCGCCTCGTCCAGCACCGGCTGCAGCGGGTCGGGCGCCGGGGCCGGCTCCGGCTCGTCGTCGCCGAAGAGCCCGCAACCGCCCAGCGTGACCGCTCCGGCCAGCCCGCCGGTGGCGCCCAGCACCCGGCGGCGAGTGTGTCCCGCATCGCTCATCCGCACCGCGCCAGTCAACACCATCCCCTCTACCGGATGATGTCCGGGACCGCTGACCTGCGGATCAGGTGCTTTTGGAGCGGCGCCGCTCCGCCCGGCGGGTCGGCGCGTTACGCTCTGCGTCAGCCGCGGGGCCGAGGACTGCCCGGCGGCATATAGTCGTTGCAGCGAAAAAACTAGCGAGAGGTCGAGCCCGATGACGCAGCGTGGTCGCGCCGGGGCCCGGCCCGGTGGTCGCCCGAATGGCCGGCGGAGCCGGCCGGAGCCGGAGGCCCGGAGTGCTCCCGCCGCTCCGCGGATCGATCTGACCGCGGCCCGTGCCCGGTTGCGCGAGGTGGTCGAGCCGGTGGTCGCCAAGGCCGGTTTCGACTTGGAGGACCTCACCCTGTCCCGGGCCGGTCGCCGGTTCGTGGTCCGGGTGCTGATCGACACCGACGGCGGGATCAGCCTGGACGATGTGGCGACCGTCTCCCGGGAGATCTCCGAGGCTCTGGACAGCGCCGATGAGCAGGGCGGCGAGCTGCTGGCCGGGGAGTATCAGCTGGAGGTCGGCTCGCCCGGGGTGGACCGGCCGCTGACCGAGCCACGGCACTGGCGCCGCAACACCGGCCGCCTGGTCGCGGTGAACGGGCTGACCGGCCGGGTGCTGCGCACCGACGAGACCGGCGTGACCCTCGACGTGGACGGCGCCGAGCGCCAGGTGGCGTGGGCCGACCTGGGCGCGGGCAAGGTCCAGATCGAGTTCAAGCGGATGGACGAAGCCGAGTTCGGCGACGACGACGAAGCCGATGACGACGACGAAGGGGAGGGCGAGGAATGAACATCGACCTCGCGGCGCTGCGCGCCCTGGAGCGCGAGCGGGAGATCCCGTTCGAGACGATTCTCGCGGCCATCGAGACCGCGCTGCTGACGGCGTACCGGCACACCGACGGCGCGGAGAGCCACGCCCGGGTGGAGATCGACCGCAAGTCCGGCGTGGCCTCGGTGCTGGCGCAGGAGCTGGACGCGGACGGCACGGTGGTCCGGGAGTGGGACGACACCCCGCACGACTTCGGCCGGATCGCCGCGATGACCGCCAAGCAGGTGATCCTGCAGCGGCTCCGGGAGGCCACCGACGAGCAGCACTTCGGTGAGTACGCGGGTCGCGACGGCGACCTGGTCACCGGCGTGGTGCAGGCCGACGCCGCGCGGGCCGAGAAAGGCATCGTGATCGTCGACCTGGGCAAGCTGGAGGCGGTGCTGCCGCAGTCCGAGCAGGTCCCCGGCGAGTCCTACGAGCACGGCTCCCGGATCCGCTGCATCGTGGTGCACGTGGCCAAGGGGTTCCGCGGCCCGCAGATCACCCTGTCCCGGTCGCACCCGGCGCTGGTCAAGAAGCTGTTCGCGCTGGAGGTCCCGGAGATCGCCGACGGCACCGTCGAGATCGCCGCGATCGCGCGTGAGGCAGGTCACCGTACGAAGATCGCGGTCCGCTCCACGGTCCAGGGCGTGAACGCCAAGGGCGCCTGCATCGGCCCGATGGGCCAGCGGGTCCGCGCGGTGATGAGCGAGCTGCACGGTGAGAAGATCGACATCATCGACTGGTCGGACGACCCGGCCCAGTTCGTCGGCAACGCCCTGTCCCCGGCGAAAGCCCTGCGTGTGGAGGTCGTCGACGCGGCCACCCGGACGGCCAGGGTGACTGTGCCCGATTTCCAGCTGTCCCTGGCCATCGGCCGGGAGGGACAGAACGCGCGGCTCGCGGCCCGGCTCACCGGCTGGCGCATCGACATCCGCCCGGACAACGAACCCGCTCCAGTCGCGGACCGTGATGCGGCCGAGGCGGGGAACTGACCGGATACGCGGTCGCCGCGATCGAGGGGTAGACTTGCCCTTGGTCGGCCCGACGCGAACCTGCGTCGGCTGCCGCAACCGCGCGCCGGCCGCTTCATTGCTGCGGTTCGTCGCGGCTGGATCCGGGGATGACCTCCGGCTTCTGCCCGATCCAAGCCGCCGACTGCCGGGCCGGGGAGCACATCTGCATCCCGATCCGGCCTGCTTCGAGCAGGCGGAGCGACGTCGCGCCTTCGGGCGTGCGTTGCGTCTCACCGGTGTTGCTGACGCCGGACTGCTTGCCGAGCACATCCGCACGGTCTCCGTGCCGTGCGGAACCACCGATGACGAGGCGTTGCCGCCCCGTCACGACCCAGCAAGGTAGGACGACCCAGATGAGCACTCGATGAAGTCCCTGAAATGACCAGGCTTCTAGTGCACGAGTGAGGTCGCTGCGGGTACTGCTCGCACGACCTCGAGATGAGGAGTGCAGTGCCAGGCAAGGCCCGCGTTCACGAGCTCGCCAAAGAGCTCGGGGTCGACAGCAAGACCGTGCTCGCCACATTGAAGGACATGGGCGAGTTCGTTAAGTCCGCATCCAGCACCGTCGAGGCCCCGGTGGCCCGGCGGCTGCGTGGCGCCCTCGAGGCGAGCGGCAGCGTCCCGGCGGCTCCGTCCGCTCCGGCCGCGCCCGCTTCCGCCCCGTCCGGCGGCGCGCCCACTCCGTCCGCGGCGCCGCGTCCCGGCCCGCCGGCGGTCCGTCCGCAGCCTCCGCGCCGTCCCGGGCCCACGCCCGGCCCCGGCCCGGCTGCTGCCCCGACTTCGCCGGCCCCGTCGCCCGGCCCGACCGCCCGGCCGTCCGCGCCGGTGCCCGGTCGTCCCGGCCCGCGGCCCGGCCCGGTCGCCAAGCCGGCCAGCGCGCACGACATCGAGGTGGCGGCCGCCGAGGCGCGCGCCCAGGCGCTGAAGGCCGAGCAGGAGGCCGCGGTCAAGGCGGCCCGTGACGCCCAGGCCGCCCGCACCCGGGACGCCGAGCGTCGCGGTCCTGCCGGTCCGTCCGAGGGCGGCCCGCGTGGCCCGCGCCCGGGTCCGGCCGGCATGCCGCCGCGTCCGGGTTCCCCGGCCGCCGGCCGTGCCGGTGGCAACCAGGGTGGCCAGGGTGGTCCCCGTCCGGGTCCGGCCGGCGGCGCCCCGCGCCCGCCCGCGCGTGGTCCCGGCAACAACCCGTTCGGTGTCTCCGGTAACGCCGCGGCCGGTCCGCGTCCGTCGCCGGCCTCGATGCCGCGTCCCAACCAGCCCGGCATGCCGCCGCGGCCGAGCCCTGCCTCGATGCCGCCGCGGCCCAGCCCCGCGTCCATGCCCTCGCAGCGTCCCGCCGGTCCCGGCGGCGGCCGTGGCGGCCCGGGTGGCGGTGCCGGTCGTCCCGGCGGTCCCGGTGGCGGCCGTGGCGGCCCCGGTGGCGGTGGCGGCGGTTTCCGTCCCGGTGGCGGCGGCTTCCGCGGCGGTCCCGGTGGGGGCGGCGGCGGTGGCGGTTTCCGTCCCGGCGGTGGCGGCGGTGGCGGCTTCCGTCCCGGTGGCGGTGGCCCCGGCGGCGGTGGCGGCGGTCCGGTCGGCGCGGGTGCTCCGGGTCGTCCCGGTGGCGCCGGTGGCCGTGGCCGTGGCGGTGGCGCGGCGGGTGCCTTCGGGCGTCCCGGCGGCCGGCCGACCCGTGGCCGGAAGTCGAAGAAGCAGCGGCGTCAAGAGTTCGACAACCTGTCGGCTCCGCAGATGAGCTCGGGCGCTCCGCGCGGTCAGGGTCAGGAGATCCGGCTGTCGCGTGGTGCCTCGCTGTCCGACTTCGCCGACAAGATCAACGCGAACCCGGGCTCGCTCGTCCAGGAGATGTTCAACCTGGGCGAGATGGTCACGGCGACGCAGTCGGTCTCCGACGACACGCTGCTGCTGCTCGGTGAGCACCTCGGCTTCGACGTCAAGATCGTCAGCCCCGAGGACGAGGACCGTGAGCTGCTCGCGCAGTTCAACATCAACCTCGACGCCGAGGTGGCGGAGGACCGGCTGGTCACCCGTCCCCCGGTGGTGACGGTGATGGGTCACGTCGACCACGGTAAGACGAAGCTGCTCGACGCGATCCGCAAGACCAACGTGGTCGCCGGCGAGGCGGGTGGCATCACCCAGCACATCGGCGCCTACCAGGTCGTCGTCCCCCACCAGGGGGAAGAGCGGGCGATCACCTTCATCGACACCCCGGGTCACGAGGCGTTCACCGCCATGCGTGCCCGTGGCGCGCAGGTCACCGACATCGTCATCCTCGTGGTGGCGGCGGACGACGGCGTGATGCCGCAGACGGTCGAGGCGCTCAACCACGCCAAGGCCGCCGAGGTGCCGATCGTGGTCGCGGTGAACAAGGTCGACAAGCCGGACGCCAACCCGGACAAGGTCCGGCAGCAGCTCACCGACTACGGCCTGCTCGCCGAGGAGTACGGCGGCGACACGATGTTCGTGAACGTGGCCGCCAAGCCCGGCATCGGCATCGATGACCTGCTCGAGGCGATCCTGCTGACCGCCGACGCGTCGCTGGAGCTGACTGCTCCGATCGACGGGCCGGCCCAGGGTGTCGCGGTCGAGGCCCACCTCGACAAGGGCCGCGGTGCGGTCGCGACCGTCCTGGTGCAGAAGGGCACGCTGCGGGCCGGCGACTCGATCGTGGCGGGTGGCGCGCACGGCCGCGTCCGCGCCATGCTCGACGAGAACGGCAAGCAGGTCGCCGAGGCCGGTCCGGCCCGTCCGGTGCTGGTCCTGGGTCTGACGTCGGTGCCCAGCGCCGGCGACACGTTCCTGGCCGCCGAGGACGACCGCACGGTCCGCCAGATCGCCGAGCAGCGTCAGGCGCGCCGTCGTGCGGCCGCCTTCGCCAACTCGGGCGCCAAGGCCACTCTCGAGACGCTCATGGCCCAGCTCAAGGAGGGCGAGAAGACCTCGCTCACGCTGGTCATCAAGGGCGACAGCTCGGGTTCGGTCGAGGCCCTCGAGGACGCGCTGTTCAAGATCGAGATTCCGGACGAGATCCAGCTCAAGGTCATCCACCGCGGTGTCGGTGCGATCACCGAGAGCGACGTCAACCTGGCGTCGGCCTCGTCGGAGCAGACCGCGACGATCATCGGCTTCAACGTCCGGGCCTCGAACAAGGTCAAGGAGATGGCCGACCGCGCCGGCGTGGAGATCCGCTACTACAGCGTGATCTACCAGGCCATCGAGGAGATCGAGGCGGCGCTCAAGGGCCTGCTCAAGCCGGAGTACGAAGAGGTCGAGCTGGGCACGGCGGAGATCCGCGAGGTCTTCCGCTCGTCCAAGATCGGTCTGATCGCCGGTTGTATGGTCCGCACCGGTCTCATCCGCCGCAACGCCAAGGCGCGGATCATCCGCGAGGGCACCGTGGTGGCCGAGAACGTGACGATCAGCTCGCTCAAGCGGTTCAAGGACGACGCGACCGAGGTCCGCGAGGGCTTCGAGTGTGGTCTGACCTTCGGTGGGTTCGGCACGCCGCAGATCGGCGACGTGATCGAGACCTTCGAGATGCGCGAGAAGCCGCGGGCGTGATCCCCGGCTGAGGTTCAAGCGGCCCCGGCGGGTTACCCGCCGGGGCCGCCCCTTTTCTCCGCTGGGAGGATGGGGGCATGTCCCGCTACGCCATGCTGCTCGCCCCGTCCGCCAACCGCGTCTACGCCGACCAGGCGTCCCGGATGTCCCAGGCGGAGCTGGCCGCGTTCGCCCCGGTGCTCTCCGCGCCGCCGGCGGAGATCGGGACGGCGGAGATCGGCGGGGTGGACTATCTGACGTTCACCGCCGAGCTGAGCCCGCGGGACATCGCCTACGTCTCGAACCTGTCCGCCGCCTACGCCCTGTTCGAGCTGGTCGACGGCGATCTGCTGCGGCCGGTCGGGCTGAGCCCGCTGGCCCGCTACGACAGCGACCTGATCACCATCCCGAAGTACGCCGGCAAGACCAACGAGCAGTTCACCAAGCTGGTGCTGAACCTCACCGTGCTGGCGTCGGCCTCCGCGGAGCGGATGCTGGACGGCCACCTCACCGTGCTCGACCCGCTCTGCGGCCGCGGGACGACCCTCAACCAGGCGCTGATGTACGGCTACGACGCGCTGGGCGTGGAGATCGACGGGAAGGACGTGGAGGCGTACAAGCTCTTCCTGCAGACCTGGCTGAAGCGCAAGCGGCTCAAGCACACCGCCGAGCTGGTGCCGATGCGCCGGCAGGGCCGCCGGGCCGCCCGCCGCCTGGAGGTGACCCTGGCGGCCAGCAAGGACGACCACAAGGCCGGCGCGGTGCAGAAGGTGACCGTGCTGCACGCCGACACCACCGCGCTGGACGGCCTGATCCGTGGCAACGTGGCCGACGTGCTGGTCGCCGACCTGCCGTACGGCGTGGCCCACGGGTCCTACGACGACGCGGGCGGCATCTCCCGGCGGCCGCTGGACCTGCTGGAGCGGGCGGTGCCGGAGTGGCTGCCGCTGCTGCGCCCGGGCGGGGCGGTCGGCCTGTCCTGGAACACCAAGGTGGCCCGGCGCGAGCTGGCCGAGGACATCCTGCTGGCGGCCGGCCTGGAGCTGGTCGAGCACGGTGATCTGGCGCACCGCGTCGACCAGGGCATCGAGCGCGACGTCCTGGTCGCGCGGAAAAGGGGCTGACCAGCGCCATCAGCGGGCGTAGCCTGCTCGCTGATGTATACCGAGACCGCAGTCTTCGACCTGCTCCTGCCCGGTGACTCCCGTTCCCTGAAGCAGAAGCGTTCGTATGTTCGCCCGATCGTCGCGATGCTGAAGAAGTTCGAGGTGAGCGTCGCCGAGGTGGGTTTCCACGACCTGCACGGCCGGGCACAGATCGGGGTGGCCGTGGTGGCGCCCGACCCGGCACAGGCCCGCGCGGTGATCGACACCTGCGAGAACCAGGTGGCCGGCCGCCCGGAGATCGAGCTGTTGTCGGTCAAGCGCCGGCTCTACGGCGACGACGACTGATCCGGCCGGGCCGGGGCAAAACCGCATGGTGGTTCTGTCATCGGGCCTGGGTACGCTTCACCAAGTTGGGCGGGGGCAACGGTGACCCGCGGTTACACAGTCGGAGGTGGGCGAGATGTCGGATCCGGCCAAGACGCGTCGGCACGCGGAGCGTGTCCGTGAGCTGGTGGCCTCGCTGGTGCGGGAGATCAAGGATCCCCGGATGGGCATGGTGACGGTCACGGACGCCCGGATCACCGGTGACCTCCGGGAGGCGACCGTCTTCTACACCGTGCTGGGCGACGCGACCGAGCAGGCCTCCACGGCGGCGGCGCTCGAGAGTGCCAAGGGCATGCTGCGCAGCCGGGTCGGCCACGCGCTGGGGCTGCGGCACTCGCCGAGCCTGGCGTTCAAGGCGGACCACGTGCAGGACAACGTGAAGGAGATCGACGACCTGCTGGCCGCCGCCCGGCACCGGGACGAGGAGGTCCAGCGGCTCGCGGCCGGCAAGAAGTATGCCGGCGACCCGGACCCGTACAAGTCCGAGGAGCCGGCCGACGAGGACGAGGACGAGGCCGAGCGGGTGGGTGCCCGCGAGGACCTCGGGTGACGCTGCCGTCAGCCGGGCCGGCCGCCGAGCAGTGGGACGCCGCCGTCGCGGCGATCCGTGCGCTCGGCGGTGCGGCCCCGATCCAGTTGATCTGCCACGTCAGCCCGGACGGGGACGCGCTGGGCAGCATGCTCGGCTTCGCCCTGGGGCTGCGGCGCCTCGGGCACACCCGGGTGCGGGCCACCTTCCCCGGCGAGTTCAGCATCCCCACGCCGTACTCGGCGATGCCGGGCCTGGATCTGCTGGTCCCGGAGGCGGACGCCTACCCGGAGCCGGACCTGGTCCTGGTCTTCGACGTGGCCGCCGAGTCGCGGCTGGGCGGCCTGGCCGCCCTGGTCGCGGCGGCGCCGGTCAGCGTGGTCCTCGACCACCACGCGTCGAACACCGGGTTCGGCACGATCCGGCTGGTCGACCCGCGCGCGGCGGCCACCTCGGTGCTCGCCGAGCAGCTGATCGAGCGGCTCGGGGTGCCGCTGGACACGGAGATCGCCGAGTGCTTCTACGTGGCGCTGGCCACCGACACCGGGTCGTTCAAGTTCGACGCGACCACGGTGGCGGTGCACGAGCTGGCCGCCCGGCTGATCGCCACCGGGCTGCGGCCCGGTGACATCTCCCGGCGGATCTTCGACACCCGGCCGTTCGGCGCGATGAAGCTGGCCGGCGAGGTGCTCGGCCGGGCGGTGCTGGAGCCGGCCGCGGCCGGTGGGCGCGGCCTGGTCTGGACCTATGCCACGCTGGCCGACCTGGCCCGGCACGACCAGCCGCCCTATGTGCTGGACACCCTGATCGACCCGGTCCGCTCGGTCGCCGAGGCGGACGTGACGGTGCTGGTCAAGCAGGTGTCCGAGGGGGAGTGGGCGGTGTCGCTGCGCAGCAAGGGCGCGGTCGACGTGAGCCGGCTGGCGATCTCCCAGGGTGGTGGCGGTCACCGTCTGGCGGCCGGTTTCACCGGATATGGGGAGCCGGGTGACGTGGTGGACACCGTGCGTCGGCTTCTTGACGATTATCTGAATTGACGCTGTTTCAACAGCTCACCGGGGGTCATCCGAAAGGATGGCCCCCTTCTTTTCGTCTCGGATCCCGGGAACCCCCGGTGCGCGGTGCTGACTGAACGTTAGTTTGAGAGCTGAACGGTGATTTGGTTTTGCGCGGCTGACACCTCCGCCTTCCGTGAGACCGCGAGCCGCCCGGGTCCACCGCCCCGGGTCGCGTCACCTCTGCCACGCGTCCGGCGATCCCGGACTCGGCCAGTGACGCCCCGCTCGACCGCTTCCGGGCGCTCCGCAGGCGCGAGCGCCCAAACCACACCGTGGAAGGAACCTCTGATGGCTGCCAAGCCGAAGCCCCAGCCCTCCGAAGACGCCCGTGAGCAGGCGCGCCGCGCGCTGCAGACCTCGCTGGACACGCGTCAGTAGAGGACCCGCCGGTGTAAGGCACCGGCCCCGGTTGTAACCCTTACCTCTGGGCGGGCATCATGGGAGACCATGAGCCCGTCTGCCCAGATCGCCAAGCTGGCCCTGCCCGCCCTCGTGGTGCTCGCCGCCGAGCCGCTCTACGTCCTGGTGGACACCGCGGTGGTCGGTCATCTCGGGCCGGTTCCGCTGGCCGCCGTCGCGGTCGGTGGCACGGTGATGTCGGTCGCGGTCTGGTTCGGCACGCTGATGGCGTACGGGACGACCGGACGCGCCGCCCGCCGCTTCGGCGCGGGTGACCGCCCGGCCGCCGTCGCCGAGGGGGTCCAGGCGTCCTGGCTGGCTCTCGGGCTGGGCCTGCTGCTCGGCCTGCTCGGCGTGCTGCTGGCCGAGCCGCTGGCGTACGCGCTGGCCGGCAACCCGGCGACCGCCGAGGCGGCCGCCGGCTGGCTGCGGATCGCCGCGCTCGGCGTGCCCGGGCTGCTGCTCGCCGCGGCCGGCAACGGCTGGATGCGCGGCGTGCAGGACACCCGCCGGCCGCTGGTCATCGTGCTCGGCGCCAACGTGCTCTCGGCGATCCTCTGCCCGCTGCTGGTCTATCCGCTCGGGCTCGGCCTGACCGGGTCGGCGATCGCCAACGTGACCGCGCAGTCGGTCGGCGGCGTGCTGTTCCTGCTGGCCCTCGTCCGGGAGACCCGGCAGCTGCGCCCGGTGCCGTCGGTGATCGTCCGGCAGGTGGTGCTCGGGCGCGACCTGCTGATCCGCGGCGCCGCGTTCCAGGCCTGCTTTCTCTCCGCGACCGCGGTGGCGTCCCGCTTCGGGGTGGCCGCGGTCGGCGCCCACCAGATCGCGCTGCAGCTCTGGTTCTTCGCCGCGCTCGCCCTGGACGCGGTCGCGATCGCCGCGCAGTCGCTGGTCGGCGCGGCGCTCGGGGCCGGCGACGCGGACCAGGCGCGGGACGTGGCCCGCCGGGTGACGATCGCCGGCGGGGTGGCCGCGGTGGTCTTCGCGGCGCTGGTCGGCGCGGGCGCCTCGGTGATCCCGGCGCTGTTCACCGACGACCGCTCGGTGCTCGACCAGGCCGCTGTCGTCTGGCCGTGGTTCGTCGCGCTGCTCCCGTTCGCCGGCGTGGTCTACGCCCTGGACGGCGTCCTGATCGGCGCCGGCGACGTCGCCTATCTGCGCACCACCACGATCCTGGCGGCGCTGCTGGGCTTCCTCCCGATGATCTGGCTGGCGTACGCCCTGGACCTGGGACTCGGCGGCGTCTGGGCCGGTCTCGCCCTGTTCACCCTGGTCCGCCTGATCGCGACGGTGTCCCGGTGGCGCTCGCCGCGCTGGGCCGTGGTGGGCGCCACCCGCTGACGCGCTCCGACCGGGTGCGGTGGTCGCGGGGGCGGCCCGGGCGGCGACTACGCTCGGCTGGTGGATGGGTTGATTGTGGTGGACAAGCCGGCCGGGATGACGTCGCACGACGTGGTGGCCCGGGTCCGGCGGCTGGCCAGGACCCGGCGGGTCGGGCACGGGGGGACGCTGGATCCGATGGCGACCGGGGTGCTGATCATCGGGGTGAACCGGGCGACCCGTCTGCTGACCTACGTGATCGGGTCGGCGAAAAGCTACGCCGCGACGATCCGGCTGGGGGAGTCGACGGTCACCGACGACGCCGAGGGCGAGGTGACCGCGACCGTGCCGGCCGCCGGGGTCACCGACGAGGCGATCCGGGACGGGCTGGGGCGGCAGGTCGGCGAGATCGACCAGGTGCCGAGCGCGGTGAGCGCCATCAAGATCAACGGGCAGCGGGCCTACAAGCGGGTCCGCGACGGTGAGACCGTGGAGATCCCGGCCCGCCGGGTCACCGTGCACCGGCTGGACGTGCTGGACATCCGGCGGCCCGAGGGGCGCGACGTGATCGACGTCGACGTCGACGTGAGCTGCTCGTCCGGCACCTACATCCGGGCCATCGCCCGGGATCTCGGTGCGGCGCTCGGGGTCGGCGGGCATCTCACCGCGCTGCGGCGGACCGCGGTCGGCGAGATGACCCTGGACGCGGCGTCCACCCTGGAGCAACTCGAGGAGCTTGCCCCGGACGTGGTCGGCCTGCCGATGGCGGAGGCGGCCCGGCGGGCGTTCCCGCAGCGGGTGGCGACCGAGGAGGAGACCCGGGTGCTGCGGCACGGCGGGCCGCTGCCGACGGTCGGGATCGACGGGCCGTACGCGGTGTTCGACCAGGCCGGCGAGGTGCTGGCGATCGTCAGCGAGCGCGACGGCAAGGCCCGCGCGGAGATCGTCCTGGCCCCGGCCTGAGCGGGCGGCCCGGCTGAGCCGGCGTCAGCGCAGGTGGCGGGCGACCGTCGCGACCAGATCTGCCGCGGCGTAGGGCTTGTCCAGGAAGTCGTCGCAGCCGGCGTCCAGCGCGTCCTTCTGGTCCTGCGGCAGCACCGAGGCGGTCACCGCGACCACCACCGGCTTCGGCCGGTCCGCGGGCGCCTCGCCGGCTCTCAGCTCGCGGGCCAGGCTGAGCCCGTGGCCGTCGGGCAGGTTGAGGTCGAGCAGGATCAGGTCGTACGCGCCGTCCCGCAGGCTGGCCCGCGCCTCGGCCAGGGTGGTGGCGTCGACCAGTTCGGCGTCGCGCACCGCGTCCACGCCGGCCCGGGACAGCACCGCCTTGACCAGCATCCGGTTCAGCTCCTCGTCCTCGACCAGGAGAATGCGGTGGCTCACTGGTCCTCCAAAGACGGGACGGCGCTGCGCAGCGGGATTGTGCCGGCCGGCGGGTGCGCGCCGCCGGCGGTCCGCCGGGCCGCCGGGTGCGCCGGGTGGTGCGGGATCCCCGGGTGATGGGTGGCCGGGTGGTGGCCGAGCAGCGGGGCCAGGCTGTCCCAGCCGGCGCCGCCGGCCATCGCCTCGGCGACCACCCCGCCGGCCATCGCGGTGGCGATCAGCGGGGCGGTGTCGCCGGGCGCCCGTTCGGCCAGCGCCGCGGCGCTCAGCCCGAGCACCGGGGTGTGCCGCCCGGCCGGGTCCTGTTCCAGCTCGGCGAGCAGGCTGAAGCCGTCCGCGGCCGGGGACTGCATGTCGCAGACGATCAGGTCGAAGTTCTCCGCCCGGCTGCGGGCCAGGCCGTCCCGGCCGTCGGCGCAGGCCACCACGTCGGCGCCGCCGGCCCGCAGGCCGTCCTCGATCGCCTGGCGGATCGCGTCGTCGTGGTCGACCACCAGCACCCGCGGGGCGGGCCGGGCGGCGATCGCGTTGGACAGGGCGCTGAGCAGGGCGGGCTGGTCGACCGGCTTGACGAAGTAGTCGTGCGCGCCGAGCGCCAGCCCGGCCGGCGCCTCGTCCAGGATGCTGGCGAAGAAGACCGGCACGGTGGCCAGCGCGGCGTCCGCCTTGAGCCGGCGGATCACCTCCCAGCCGGAGATCCCGGGCAGCTCCACGTCGAGCACGATGGCGTCCGGCCGGTGCGTGCGGGCCACGGCCAGGCCGCTCTCCCCGGTGCCGGCCACCTCCACCCGGTAACCGGCGTTGCTCAGCTGGGTCTGCATCAGCTCCGCCGAGTGCGGGTCGTCCTCGACCAGCAGCACGTACGGGGCGTCGGCCGCGCCGGCCGCGCTGGACTGGGCGACCGGGGCGGCGGGCAGGCGTACCGAAAAGGAACTGCCCTGGCCCGGAGCGGAGCTCAGGGTGATCTCGCCGCGCTGGGCCTCGACCAGGCGGCGGGTCAGGGCCAGGCCGAGACCGGTGCCGGCCTGCCGCCGGTCCGGATCGCCGACCTGCTGGAACTCCTCGAAGACGCGTTCCGCGTCGGCGTCGGCGATGCCCACCCCGGTGTCCGCGACGGTCAGCGAGACGTCGGTGTCCGACCCGGTCACGGTGATCGAGACGGTGCCCTCGGACGGGGTGAACTTGATCGCGTTGGACAGCAGGTTCTCCACGATCTGCCGGAGCCGGAGCCGGTCGGCGAGGGCGGTCACCGGGGCCAGCTCGGTCATCACGGTCAGCCGCTTCTCGGCGAAGAGCGGGGCCAGCGTGGTGACCAGTTCCTCGACCGTGGTGTCCACCCGGACCGGGGCGACCCGCAGGTCCATCCGGCCGGCCTCCACCTTGGCCAGGTCCAGGATGTCGTTGATCAGGCCGAGCAGGTGGCGGCCGCTGCTGTGGATGTGGTCCACCCAGTCGGCCGGCACCCGGCGACGGTCGCCGTCCGGCTCCTCCAGCCGCATCAGGTCGCTGAACCCGATGATCGCGTTGAGCGGGGTCCGCAGCTCGTGGCTCATGGTCGCCAGGAAGTTGCTCTTCGCCTCGTTCGCCCGGGTCAGCGCGTCGACCGAGTTGCTCAGCTCGGTGGCCAGCCGGCGCTCGCGGACCATCGCGGCCTGTCGCTCGGCGAGCAGCCCGGCCTGGCCGCCGAGCACCGCCAGCAGGCTCAGGTCGTCGTCGCTGAACAGGTTGCGATGGCGGTTGAGCAGCAGCACCCAGCCCTCGACGTCGGGTGGCACCGGCATCGGCAGCACGGTGACGTAGTCGTCGCGCAGGTCGTCGCCGAAGTGCCGGACCAGCGCCGGGTCGCCCTCCCGCAGCCGGGCCGGCCGGCCGTGGCGGATCAGGCGGGCCGGGTCGGCGGCGATCGGTTCGGCCGGCCCGCGCTGCGGCGGTCCGGCGTACCCGGTCTGCTCCAGGGCGCCGTCCGGGCGGGGGAGCAGCACCGCGACCGCGTCGGCGCCGGTCTGCACCCGCATCAGGCCGGCGTACGTCTGCCAGATCTGCTCCGGCGACTCGGCCGGCGCCCGCAGCAGCCGTTCGGTGATCGACTGGGCGGCGGCGGCCGAGGAGATCCGGCGCAGCCAGCGCGGCGGCGCGAACGCGACCAGGTAGCCGAGCCCGCTGGCCAGCGCCAGCACCCGGCTGGCGGCGCGCAGTCCCGGGTTGCCGCCGGCCGCCGCGCCGATCAGCATGATCATCACGCCGAAGGTGAGGGTGGCCGCCGCGGCGGTCATCAGCCGCACCCGGTTCGCGCCGGTCCGGGCCCGCGCCTCCCCGTAGAGCAGCCCGGCCGCGGTGAACTCCGCGGCCAGGAAGTAGGCCACCTCGGCGGCGATCAGTCCGAGCGGGAGCGGGCGCGGCGCCACCACCAGCGGGGCGGCCAGCAGCAGGAAGCCGGCCAGGGTGCCGTGGATCAGGGCCGGCGGGACGTGCCGGAGCCGGGCGGCCAGGCGCATCGTCAGGTACGGCTGCGCCATCAGCGGCACCGCGGTCAGCGCCCCGGTCCAGGCCGGCCGGTCGCCGATCGTCTGCCACAGCACGTCGCAGCCGAAGACCAGCGCGCACGGCGCGAAGACCAGGGTGACGTCGCGGTGCAGCGGGTCGCGCCGGCGGAGGTAGCCGAGCAGCGCGCGCAGGAAGAGCACCGCGAAGGTGATCTCCGCGGCGAGCAGGACGAGGCGGGTCCACTCGACGCTCATATCGGTGCTAATCGTACCGATCCGGGCGCGTCGCAGGAGGGATACGCGGTCGATACGCTAGGGCTGACGACGAGGCTGAGGAGCTTTTCGATGCAGCGGTGGCGGGGATTGGAGTCGGTTCCCGGTGGCTGGGGCCGGTCCGTTGTGACCATCGGCGTCTTCGACGGCGTGCACCGCGGCCACCAGGCGATCATCGGGCACGCGGTGAAGCGCGCCCGCGACATGGGTCTGCAGTCGGTGGTGCTGACCTTCGACCCGCATCCGGCCGAGGTGGTGCGCCCGGGCTCGCACCCGGCGGTGCTCACCGAGCCGGTGCGCAAGGCGGAGCTGATCGAGCAGCTCGGGGTGGACGCGCTCTGCGTGGTCCCGTTCACCCCGGCGTTCTCCCAGCTCGACCCGAACGAGTTCGTGCACGACGTGCTGGTGGAGAAACTGCACGCGGCGGACGTGGTGGTCGGCGACAACTTCCGGTTCGGGCACAAGGCGGCCGGCGACGTGACGCTGCTGGAGAGCCTGGGGCGGACGTTCGGCTTCACGGTCGAGGAGGCGCCGCTGGTCTCGGCGGACGGGGTGGTGTTCAGCTCGACGTACATCCGCAGTTGCGTCGACGCCGGCGACGTGCACGCGGCGGCCGCGGCGCTGGGCCGGCCGCACCGGCTCTCCGGCGTGGTGGTCCGCGGCGACCAGCGCGGGCGCGAGCTCGGCTTCCCGACCGCCAACCTGATGACCCATCGGTACGCGGCGGTCCCGGCCGACGGCGTCTATGCCGCGTGGCTCACCCGGGGCGGGGAGAACGCCGGTCGCTGGCCGGCCAGCGTGTCGATCGGCACCAATCCCACATTCTCCGGGCGGGAGCGCCGGGTGGAGGCTTACGCCCTCGACTTCTCGGGTGACCTGTACGGCGAGCGGGTCAGCCTCGACTTCGTGGCGCACCTTCGTGAGCAGCGCAGATACGACGCGATCGCACCGCTGATCGCGCAGATCCGGGCCGACGTGGAAGAGACCCGCGTGTTGCTCCGGTAACCCCCTGGTAGGGTTTAACCGTTCCGCCACGCCTGCCCGACGCCGCGGGTTGCGGAAAATTCCTTGAAGCGGCAACACAGAAGTTCGGAGAACATGGCGCTCGACCAAGACACCAAGAACAAGATCATGGCGGAGTACGCGACCAAGGAGGGCGACACCGGTTCGCCCGAGGTTCAGGTCGCCATGCTCACCAAGCGGATCGCCGACCTGACCGAGCACCTGAAGCAGCACAAGCACGACCACCACAGCCGTCGTGGCCTGCTCCTGCTCGTCGGCCAGCGCCGCCGCCTGCTGAACTACGTTCACAAGAAGGACATCGCTCGCTACCGGACGCTCATCGAGCGTCTCGGCCTGCGCCGATAGTTTGACCGGGGAGCGGCTTCGGCCGCTCCCCGCGTAACACCACCCCACGGACCCGCGCGGCTCACACCCGGCAGCACCGGTCTCCGGTAGTGGTTCCCAGGCTCACTCCTGGGTACTTCGATCGAAGACCGGCCTTGTTGAAACGCGCTGTAGACCGCCGGGTCCTCGACGAAGAGGAGTACCTCACTTGACAGAGCAGACCGCTCTCGGCACCGAATCTCGTACGGCAGTCATCGACAACGGGTCGTTCGGCACCCGCGAGATCGTCTTCTCCACCGGCCGCCTGGCCAAGCAGGCCGCCGGTTCGGTGATCGTCCAGCTGGGCGACACCACCGTCCTCTCCGCGACCACGGCCAGCAAGGCGCCGAAGGAGCACTTCGACTTCTTCCCGCTGACCGTCGACGTCGAGGAGCGGATGTACGCCGCGGGCCGGATCCCCGGCTCGTTCTTCCGGCGCGAGGGCCGTCCCAGCGAGGACGCCATCCTCACCTGCCGGCTGATCGACCGGCCGCTGCGCCCGTCGTTCACCAAGGGCCTGCGCAACGAGGTCCAGGTCGTCGAGACCGTGCTGGCCCTCGACCCGGCCCACCCGTACGACGTCGTCGCGATGAACGCCGCGTCGATGTCCACCAAGCTCTCCGGCCTGCCGTTCAGCGGCCCGGTCGGCTCGACCCGGATCGCGCACATCGACGGCCAGTGGGTCGCCTTCCCGACCATCGAGGAGCTCGAGCGGGCCACCTTCGACATGGTCGTGGCCGGCCGGGTCACCGCCGAGGGCGACGTCGCGATCATGATGGTCGAGGCCGAGGCCACCCCGCAGGCGGTCAAGCTGATCGCCGGCGGCGCCACCGCGCCGACCGAGGAGATCGTGGCCGGTGGCCTGGAGGCCGCCAAGCCGGCGATCCGTGAGCTCTGCCGCGCGCAGAGCGAGCTGGCCGACGTGGCCGCCAAGCCGGTCGCCGAGTTCCCGGTCTTCCTGGACTACCAGGACGACGTCCTCAGCGCGGTCAGCGACGCGGTCCGTGCCGAGGTCGCCGAGGCGCTGAAGATCGCCGGCAAGCAGGAGCGCGAGGAAGCCCTCGACCTGGTCAAGGCGAAGGCGCACGAGCTGCTCGACGAGCGGTTCGAGGGCCGGGAGAAGGAGATCAGCGCGGCCTTCCGCTCGATCACCAAGTCCGAGGTCCGGCAGCGGGTGCTGCGCGAGCAGATCCGCATCGACGGCCGCGGCCCGCGGGACATCCGCCCGCTGACCGCGCAGATCGGCGTGCTGCCGCGGGTGCACGGCTCGGCGCTGTTCGAGCGGGGCGAGACCCAGATCCTCGGCGTCACCACCCTGAACATGCTGCGTATGGAGCAGGCGCTGGACACCCTCTCCCCGGAGAAGACCAAGCGCTACATGCACAACTACAACTTCCCGCCGTACTCGACCGGTGAGACCGGCCGGGTCGGCTCGCCGAAGCGGCGTGAGATCGGCCACGGTGCGCTGGCCGAGCGCGCGCTGGTGCCGGTGCTGCCGTCGCGCGAGGAGTTCCCGTACGCGATCCGTCAGGTTTCCGAGGCCCTCGGCTCCAACGGTTCCACCTCGATGGGCTCGGTCTGCGCCTCGACGCTGTCCCTGCTCGCCGCCGGTGTGCCGCTGAAGGCGCCGGTCGCCGGCATCGCGATGGGCCTGATCTCGGACGAGGTCGACGGCAAGACGCAGTACATCGCGCTGACCGACATCCTGGGCGCCGAGGACGCGTTCGGTGACATGGACTTCAAGGTCGCCGGCACCAGCGAGTTCGTCACCGCCCTGCAGCTGGACACCAAGCTCGACGGCATCCCGTCGGACGTGCTGGCCGGCGCGCTGCAGCAGGCGCACGAGGCCCGGGCGACGATCCTGGCCGTGATGAACGCCGCGATCGAGTCCCCGGCTGCGATGAGCGAGCACGCCCCGCGGGTCACCACCGTGAAGATCCCGGTCGACAAGATCGGCATGGTGATCGGCCCGAAGGGTCAGACCATCAACGCGATCCAGGACGAGACCGGCGCCGACATCTCGATCGAGGACGACGGCACGATCTACGTCGGCGCGACCAACGGCCCGGCCGCCGAGGCCGCGGTCGAGCGGATCAACGCGATCGCCAACCCGACCCTGCCGAAGATGGGCGACAAGTTCCTCGGCACCGTGGTGAAGACGGCCGCGTTCGGCGCGTTCATCTCGCTGCTGCCCGGCCGTGACGGCCTGCTGCACATCTCCAAGGTGGGCGACGGCAAGCGGGTCGACAAGGTCGAGGACTTCCTCAACGTCGGCGACAAGGTCGAGGTCCAGATCGCGGACATCGACGCGCGCGGCAAGATCTACCTGGACAAGGTGCGCCCGGAGGGCGAGGAGGCCCCGGCTCCGGCCGCGGCGTCCGGCGAGGCCAAGCCGCGCGAGGAGCGCGCCCCGCGGGAGAACCGCGAGGGCGGCGGCGAGCCCCGTCGCCGCCGGTCCCGGCCGTCCGGTGACCGTGGCGAGCGCCGCGACTAAGTGACACCTCGTGTTGGGAACGGGCCGGCCGGTCGGCCGGCCCGTTCTCTTACCCAGACCCTGCAGGACGGCGTGCGTCGCACCACGCTCCCGTCCGGCCTGCGCATCATCACCGAGGCGATCCCGACCACCCGCAGCGCAGCCCTCGGCGTCTGGGTCGGGATCGGCTCGCGCGACGAGACCCCGGCCATGTCCGGCGCCTCACACTTCCTCGAGCACCTGCTCTTCAAGGGCACCCACAAGCGCACCGCGCTGCAGATCTCCGCGGAGATCGAGGCGGTGGGCGGCGAGACCAACGCCTTCACCACCAAGGAATACACCTGCTACTACGCGCGGGTGCTGGACAGCGACCTGCCGCTGGCGGTGGACGTGCTGGTGGACGCGGTGGCCGACTCGATCCTCGAGCCCGCCGACGTGGAGACCGAGCGAGGCGTGATCCTCGAGGAGATCGCCATGCACGAGGACGAGCCGGGCGACGAGGTGCACGACGTCTTCGCCGAGGCGATCTACGGCAACCACCCGCTGGGCCGGCTGATCTCCGGCACCCCGGAGTCGGTCACCCCGATGACCCGGAACCAGATCAACACCTTCTACCGCAAGCGGTACCGGGCGCCGGAGATCGTCATCGCGGCGGCCGGCAACCTGGACCACGCGCTGGTGGTCCGGCTGGTCCGCAAGGCGCTGGCCGGCACCCCGCTGGACACCGGTGGCGCCGAGCCGGCCGGGCCGCGGGACGGCGACAAGCGGGTCCGGGTGCAGAAACCGCACACCGTGGTGCTGCACCGGGACACCGAGCAGGCGCACATCGTGCTCGGCGGCGTCGGCCTGAGCCGGTACGACGAGCGCCGCTTCGCCCTCGGCGTGCTCAACAACATCCTCGGCGGCGGCATGTCCAGCCGCCTCTTCCAGGAGATCCGGGAGAAGCGGGGCCTGGCCTACTCGGTGTACTCGTACGCCGCCCAGTACGCCGACTCCGGCCTGTTCGGTGTCTACGCCGGCTGCGCCCCGGGCAAGGCCGGCGAGGTGCTCGACCTGATCCGCACCGAGCTCGACCGGGTGGCGCAGGACGGGATCACCGCCGAGGAACTGGTCCGCGGCAAGGGCATGGTCAAGGGGTCGTACGTGCTGGGGCTGGAGGACACCGGCTCGCGGATGAGCCGGCTGGCCAAGTCCGAGCTGCTGCACGGCCACCTGATGGGCGTGGACGAGCTGCTCGGCCGGGTGGACGCGGTGACCGTCGCCGATGTCGGGCGGGTGGCCGCGGATCTGCTGGCACATCGACACTCCTTGGCAGTGGTGGGGCCGTTCGACGAGGGCGCGTTTCCCCCTGGTTAACCTTGGGACCCGTGACAGCGCTGGACCATCCCCCCACCTCCTCGCTCCGGCGGAGACGTACCGTCGGCATGCTGGTCTGGGGGGTGGTCTTCGCCGTCGGGGTCTACTTCGTCGGCGTGCCGACCAGCGACCCGCTGATCGCCTTCGGCTGGCTGTGGCTGGCCACCATCGCGTGGCGCAACGACCAGCCGTGGCGGACCCACCTGCGCTTCCTGCGCGACTGGCTGCCGATCGCGCTGCTGCTGGTGGTCTACAACGTCTCGCGCAGTTGGGCCGACGACTTCTTCGCCCCGCACGTCACCCCGTTGATCGACGCGGACAAGGCGATGTTCGGCTGGCTGACCGGCGGCCAGGTGCCGACCACCTGGCTGCAGCAGCACCTCTACCACCCGGGCGAGACCCCGTGGTGGCTGGCCGTGGTCACGCTGGTCTACGTCTCGCACTTCCTGACCGTGCCGACCATCGCGGTGATCCTCTGGGTGCGGGCCCGGGCGCCGTGGGCCCGGTTCATGCGCCGCTGGTTCACCCTGTGCGTGTTCGGCCTGGCCACCTACTTCCTCTACCCGGCCGCCCCGCCGTGGTGGGCGCACGAGCACGGCCAGCTGACCGAGCCGGTGGCCCGGATCTCCACCAACGGCTGGGACGTGCTCGGCCTGCACGGCGCCGGCAACACGCTGAACGCACTGCAGGTGGAGCAGTCCAACCCGGTCGCCGCGATGCCCTCGCTGCACACCGCGTGGGCGATGATGGCGGTCGCCTTCTTCCTGCCGGCGGTCCGCCGCCGGTGGTGGCCGCTGCTGCTGGCCTACCCGCTGGCGATGACCTTCACGCTGGTCTACACCGGCGAGCACTACATGATCGACGTGCTGGTCGGCTGGCTCTACGTGGCGCTGGTCTTCCTCCTCGTGGGCCGGGCCGAGCGCTGGTGGGCGCGGCGCGCGGCGGACGCCGGCCACCACCCGGACTCGCCTCACTCCCAGGTGACCCGCGAGACCGCGCCTAGGTTAGGTTCACCGGGTGACTCCTGAACCCATTCGTGTCGGTGTTCTCGGCGCTCGGGGCCGCATGGGCCTCGAGGTGTGCAAGGCGGTCGACGCCGCCCCCGACCTCGACCTGGTCGCCCTGCTCGACCACGACGACACCCGCGCCTCCGCGGTCGAGGCCGGAGCCCGGGTGCTGGTCGACTTCACCAACCCCGGCGTGGTGATGGAGAACCTGCGCTGGGCGATCGAGCAGGGCATCAACGTGGTGGTCGGCACCTCCGGGTTCACCACCGAGCGGCTCGACGAGGTCCGCGGCTGGCTGGCCGGCCGTCCCGAGGTCGGCGTCGTGATCGCGCCCAACTTCGGCATCGGCGCCGTCCTGATGATGCAGTTCGCCGCCCGCGCTGCCCGCTACTTCGACTCGGTGGAGATCATCGAGCAGCACCACCCGCGCAAGCTCGACGCGCCCAGCGGCACCGCGATGCACACCGCGCGGCTGGTCGCCGAGGCCCGCCGCGCGGCCGGCTGCCCGCCGATGCCGGACGCCACCGAGGAGGAGTTCGCCGGCGCCCGCGGCACCGACATCGAGGGCGTCCGGGTGCACGCGGTCCGCGCCTCCGGCCTGATCGCGCACCAGGAGGTCCTGTTCGGCGCGGCCGGCGAGACGCTCACCATCCGGCACGATTCGCTGGACCGCTCGTCGTTCATGCCGGGCGTCCTGCTCGCGGTCCGCGAGGTGGTCAAGCGGCCCGGGCTGACGCTCGGCCTCGACGAACTGCTCGACTGACCGGCCCGGTTCCCGCTGAAGGTTCCCGGGTTTCCCCGGGCTGTCGTCTCGGTTTTCCGGCCTTCTCAAGATCAACTTCCAGAGCGTCATATACGCAGGCCCGGCGGGGTGCGGATCGCATGCTCCCGGCACCCCTCTGTCAAGGGGTTGGTGTGAGGGGTGTTTTAGGGTGGTGGTTGGCGGGTCCGGGTTGTGACTTTTCCGAAGTGTCGATCTTGGGGTTTGGGTCGGCCGCGCTGGAGTTCAGAGTCGCCCCCGTGTGTCCTCCCGGACCCGTCGCTGTCTGTTGTGCCGTGTGGTCGTCTTTGATCATTTGGCGGTAGACGGTGTCGGACAGGCGTCGTTTCAACGCTCGCATGGCTTCCATCGCGGTTTTGCCTTCGGCGCGTTTGCGCTGGTAGTAGGCGCGGCCGGGGGTGTCGAAGCGGAGCTGGGTGATGGCCATGATGTGCAGGACCCGGTTGATGCGCCGGTTCCCGGCCCGGTTGAGCCGGTGATGATGGTTGTCGCCGGAGGACACGTCGATGGGGGCGGTGCCGTTCCAGGTGGCGAAGTGCCCGCGGGTCGGGAAGCGGCTGATGTCGCCGATGTCGCCGAGCAGGCGGGCGGCGCCGGAGGGGCCGATGCCGTTGAGGCTGGTCAGCTGGGTGCCGGTGGCGGCCAGCACGGTCTTCAGCTGCCGGTTGGCTGCTTTGATCTTGGTGTCCAGGGTGGTGAGCTCGTCGGCCAGGTCGCCGGCCAGCTGATAGCGGGTGGCGGTGACGATGTCGCCGGCCGGGACGCTGACGCGTTCGAGCAGGGTGCGGGCCTGGTCGGTGGTCAGGTTCTTCTTCGCGCCGCCGGGGATCAGTTCGAGCAGTAGCTGGTGCAGCCGGTTGATGGTCTCGGTGCGGGTGGCGCCGAGCTGGTCGCGGCGGTCGGCCAGCAGCCGCAGCGCGACGGTGGCGCCGTCGGCGTGAACGCGGCGCAGGCCCGGGGTGCGCAGGGCGGTCACCGCGATGTGGTGCGCGTCGTGACCGTCGGTTTTACGGCCGTGCCCGGTGTCAAAGTTGCGGGCTTTCGCGGCGAGTTTCGCCGGGACGTCCAGCACGGTTTCGCCGTCGGCGACCAGCCGCTGGGCCAGGTGCCGGCCGATGCCGTTACAGCCCTCGACCGCCCACACCCGGCCGGCGTGACGGCGGCCGGCGGCGAGCATCTGCTGGTAGCCACCGGTGTCGGTGCCGTACCTGCCACGGGCCAGCACCTGTTCACGCTCGTTGATGATCTCGATCGTCGCGGACCGCTTGTGCGGATCGACTCCAATGATCAGCTGACCCATGTACCCGTTGACCTTCCCGTCGTCGCGGCAGAACCACACCAGCGGGAGGGCAACGCTACTTACAGCTGGGCAAACCCCTCTTCAGCCACTCCGCGCCACGGTGACCGGCAGGGTCCAAGCCGGGAGAGAGCCACACCCCGCCATATGAGTGGGCAGCGCGGGCCTGAGCACCCTACCGATCACCTCGACCAAGCCTGGCCGGGCCGCGGTCGTACACCAAATTCTCTTTAAGTAGCGCGGGCCGAGGGCGGCGATCTGGCCGCTGCGCGTCCAAAGCGATCGCCGCCCTCTTCACTGTCCGCGGCTGGTCACCGGAACCCCGCCGTCCCACGAAGCCAGCTGTCCCAGCGAGGCCCCGCAGTCCGAGCGAAGCGCCGTTGTCCCAGCGAAGCGCGGCTGTCTCACCGGGGCTTCGCAGTCCGAGCGAAGCGCCGTCGTCCCAGTGAAGCGCGGCTGTCTCACCGGGGCTGCGCAGTCCGAGCGATGCGCCGTTGTCCCGGGGGAGCGCGGCTGTCTCACCGGGGCTTCGCAGTTCCAGCGAGGGGCCGTTGTCCCAGTGAGGCGCCGCTGTCTCACCGGGATTCCACAGTCCAAGCTCAGCGCCGTTGTCCCAGCGAAGCGCCGCGTCTCACCGGCGCTCCGCAGTCCTAGCGAAGCGCCGCCGTCCTAGCGAGGCTCCGCGGCCCCAGTGAAGCGCCGCCGTCTCACCGAAGCGCAACCCGTCCACATTCCCGGGTTTTCCACAGGCCGCCCGGCGGCGCCCCTGAAAATCCGCCACGCTTGTCCAGGGATGGTCCCCCTGGGAGGGCGGGCTGTGAGCGGGGCGGGCTGTGAGCGGGGCGGGCTGTGAGCGGGGCGGGCTGTGAGCGGGCCGAGCCGCCAGAGGCGCAGCCTATGAGCGGGACCGACCTGTGAGCAGAGTGCGCCTGTGCCCGAGGCACGCCTATGACCGGCGCCCGGCTGTGACTGGGACAGGCTATAAACAGGCCGCCCTGTGCGAGCGGAGCTGGCTGTAAGCGGGCCGGCCGGTAACGGGCCGGCCTGTAAGCGGGCCGGCCTGTAAGCGGGCCGGCCTGTGAGCGGGCCGGGCCCGAGGACGCGGCGTGACCGCAGTGCGCTTACTGGGACAGATCGACGTGCAGGCGGAGCTGGGGGACCAGCAGGTCCTCGACGTCGAGGGCGCGCCCGGCCCCGTCCGGCTCCCACCCGGCCGACTCCAGGAACTTGCGCATCACCGTGTCCGAGTCGTAGACCCAGGCCACCGCCGCCCCGAAGCCGTCCTCGCGCCACAGGTCGACGGCCGCCGCCAGCAGCCGGCTGCCGTGCCCGCGGCGGCCCCAGCGCGGCTCGACCAGCAGGTCGGTGACCGCCGCGACGGAGGGCGGCAGCGGCGGCTCCTCCGGCGCCAGGGCCTGCTCGTCGGCCGGCCCGGCGGCCGCGAAGCCGACCACGTGCTCGGCTGTCTCGGCCTGCTCGACGGCGATCAGCACCCGGTGCCGGGCGGACGGCGGCGCGGTGATCGCCTCGGTCCAGCCGGTGGCCAGCATCTGCTCGTCGAGCTGGGCCAGCACGTGCGCCGGGAACATGCGCCGGTACGCGCTGCGCCAGGTGACCAGCTGGATGCGAGCGATCTCCGGGGCGTCCTCGGGACGCGCGGGACGGACGAAGCCGAGAGCCATGGCGGCAGCCTACAGAGGACGCCGGTAGCGCAGTTTCGGCACGTCGATCCCGGCGCCCGCCCGGTGTGTCACCGGCATCCCGTCGGTGGTCATCCCGGCCCGTTCGTAGAAGTGCCGCGCCCGCTCGTTGCCGGCCAGCACCCACAGGCGCATCTCCGGGAAGCCCCGGTCACGCAGGGCGTCCCGCACCGCCGCGAACAGCAGCCAGCCCGCGTCGCCTCCCCAGTGCGCCGGGTCGACGTAGATCGCGTAGAGCTCGCCGAGGGCCGGTTCTTCCCGGTCCGGGCCGAAACTGGCGAACCCGGCGATCCGGCCCTCCCGCTCGGCGACCAGGGTCTGCCGGCCCGGCTCGGCCCGCACGCTGCGGCGCCGCGCCGCGAAGACCGCCGGGTCCAGGGCGGCGAGGTGCTCGGCCGGCAGGATCCCGGCCTGGCTCGCCCGGGTGCTGCGCACGTGGACGGCGGCGACCTCGTCGACATCGTCCGGCGTCAGCGCCCGGATCACCGTCCCCATCCCGGCAACTTTGTCATACCCCTGTCCTAGTCTGCTCATCGATGACCAGTCCCGAGACGCTCTCCGTCGCCCAGGCCCGCCGGGTCACCCTGGCCGCGCAGGGCTTCACCGACCCCAAGCCGGGCGGAGCCACCGACCTGCGCCACCTGCGCCGGGTGCTGCGCCGCCTGCACCTGATCCAGATGGACTCGGTGAATGTGTTGCAGCGCGCCCACTTCATGCCGCTCTACAGCCGGCTCGGCCCCTATCCGGCCGGTCTGCTGGAGCGCGCGGCCTACCGCCGGCCCCGCGAGCTGTTCGAGTTCTGGGGCCACGAGGCCTCGCTGATCCGGGTCGACCTGCAGCCGCTGTTCCGCTGGCGGATGGCCCGGGCGCAGCAGTATGCCTGGGGCGGCATGCGCCGGGTCGCCGCCGAGCAGCCCGACCTGGTGGCCTGGGTGCTCGACGAGGTCCGCGGCCGGGGTCCGATCACCGCCGCCGAGATCGAGCACGACGTGCCCCGCCGCAAGGACCACTGGGGGTGGAACTGGTCGGTCGTCAAGCAGGCGCTGGAGTGGCTGTTCTACACCGGCCAGGTGACCGCCGCCGAGCGGACCACCTCGTTCGCCCGGCGCTATGACCTGACCGAGCGGGTGCTGCCGGCCGCGGTGCTCGACGCGCCCACCCCGGCGCCGGAGGACGCCTTCCGGTCGCTGGTCGAGCTCTCCGCGCGGGCGCTGGGTGTGGCCGCCGAGCCCGAGCTGCGTGACTATTTCCGGCTGCCCACCAAGGAGTGCCGCACGGCGATCGCCGAGCTGGTCGAGGCGGGCGTGCTGCGCCCGGTGGCCGTCCCGGGGTGGCGGCCGGTGGCTTACCTGCATCACGAGGCCAAGCTGCCGCGCCGGGTCGACGTGGCCACCCTGATCAGCCCGTTCGACCCGCTGATCTGGCAGCGCGAGCGCACCGAGCGGCTGTTCGACATGACGTACCGGATCGAGATCTACGTGCCCCGGCCGCAGCGGCTCTACGGCTATTACGTGCTGCCGTTCCTGCTCGGTGACCGGTTCGCCGCCCGGCTCGACCTCAAGGCCAACCGGCAGACCGGTGTGCTGGAGGTGCCGGCCGCCTGGCTGGAGCCGTCCGCCGACCAGGACGAGACCGCTCAGGCGCTCGCCGCCGAGCTGCGCCGGCTGGCCGGCTGGCTGGGCCTGGAGACGATCGCCGCCCCGGTCGCGGGTGATTTCGCCGGCCCGCTCACGGCGGCTCTGAAAAGCCTCTGAGGTGTACCGTGGCGCCCATGAGCACCGCAGTCGGCGACGCCCTCCCGCCCTGGCTGGCGGACCAGCCGCTGCAGGGCCCGCCGGTGCCGCCCGACTGGCCGGCCTACCGGCACTATCCGGTCGCCCATCCGGACCGGCTGACCCGGTTCTTCGACCGGCTGGCCACCCGTTCCCCGGTCTGGCTGGCCCCGCTCGCCGTGCTGGCCTGCATGGGCGGCGCGGTGGGTTACACGCTGGTCACCGACCCGGTCCAGGCGGAGGCCGGCGCCGAGCCCACCTGTCTGCTGAAATATGTGACCGGTTTCGTCTGCCCGGGCTGCGGTGGCACCCGCGCCGCGTGGTACCTGTTGCACGGCGACCTGCCCGCGGCCGCCCGGCACCACGCGGTTTTCGTTTTCGCCGTGCCCTTCCTGCTGTACATGTATGTCGCCTGGGCCGGTCGCAAGGTGTTCCGCTGGCGGATCCGGCAGCTCTCGATCAGTTCGGCCGTCATGATCACATTCATGGCGGTCTGGGCCGTCTGGAGCATCCTGCGTAACCTCCCCTGGGCCCCGTTCACCGCTTTCTACGTGTGACCGGGCCGTCCGATAGGTTGTCAGGTATGACGCACGACCCGCGGCCCTTCGGCCGGCTGCTTACCGCCATGGTGACCCCGTTCACCCGGGACGGCGCCCTGGACATCGAGGGTGCGGCCCGCCTGGCCGTCCACCTCGTCGACGAGCAGCGCAACGACGCTCTGGTGATCAGCGGCACCACCGGCGAGTCCCCGACCACGACCGACGCGGAGAAGGAGACGCTCCTGCGCGCCGTGGTGGAGGCGGTCGGTGACCGGGCCAAGGTGGTCGCCGGGGTCGGCACCAACAACACCGCGCACACCATCGAGCTGGCGCACGCCGCGGAGAAAGCCGGCGCGCACGGTCTGCTGGTCGTGACGCCGTATTACAACAAGCCCCCGCAGGCCGGCGTGCTGCGGCACTTCCTGGCCGTGGCGGACGCCTCCGGGCTGCCGATCATGGCTTATGACATCCCGCACCGGGCCGGCACCGCGATCGCGACCGAGACCCTGGTCCGGCTGGCCGAGCACGAGCGGATCGTCGCGGTCAAGGACGCCAAGGGCGACCTGATCGCCAGCTCGTGGGTGCTGAGCCGGACCGATCTGGCGTTCTACTCCGGCGACGACGCGGCCACCCTGCCGCTGCTGTCGATCGGTGGCGTCGGCCTGGTCGGCACCTCCTCGCACTTCACCGGCGCGCTGGCGAAAGGCATGATCGAGGCCTACGAGGCCGGCGACACGGCCGGCGCGCTGCGTCTGCACCGCCAGGCTCTGCCGCTGTTCACCGGCATCTTCCGGTCTCCGGGGACGATCCTGGTGAAAGCCGGGTTGACGGCGGCCGGCCTGCCCGCGGGCCCGGTCCGGTCCCCGCTGGTCGACGCGAGCGACGAGGAGCTCACCCAATTGCGCCAGGACGCCGCCGCAGCCGGCATCGTGCTCTGACAGGAAGAGGCGAATGACTAACGCTCACGTGGAGCTGGGTCCGCCGCCCCCGCTGCCGGAGGGCGCCCTGCGCGTCGTCCCGCTCGGCGGGCTCGGCGCCATCGGCCGCAACATGACGGTTCTCGAGTTCGACGGCAAGCTGCTGGTGATCGACTGCGGGGTGCTCTTCCCCGACGTCGAGCAGCCCGGCGTCGACCTGATCCTGCCGGACTTCGCGCCGATCCTGGACCGGCTCGAGGACATCCAGGCGATCGTGCTGACCCACGGTCACGAGGACCACATCGGCGCGGTGCCCTATCTGCTCGCCCACAAGGCGGACATCCCGCTGGTCGGCTCGGAGTTCACCCTGGCGCTGGTCGAGGCGAAACTGGCCGAGCGCCGCCTGGACCCGTACACGCTGACCGTCCGGGAGGGCGGCATCGAGCGGCTCGGCCCGTTCGAGTGCGAGTTCTTCGCGGTGAACCACTCGATCCCGGACGCGCTGGCGGTCGCCGTGCGCACCCCGGCCGGGCTGGTGCTGCACACCGGCGACTTCAAGATGGACCAGGTCCCGCTGGACGGCCGGATCACCGACCTGGCCGGTTTCGCCCGGCTCGGCGCCGAGGGCATCGACCTGCTGCTCTCCGACTCGACGAACGCCGAGGTGCCCGGTTTCGTGGCGCCGGAGCGGGACATCGGCCCGGTGCTCAGCTCGATCTTCGGCAAGGCGAAGGGCCGGATCATCGTGGCCAGCTTCGCCTCCCACGTGCACCGCGTGCAGCAGGTGATGGACGCCGCCTGGGAATACGAGCGGAAGGTCGCGCTGATCGGCCGGTCCATGGTCCGCAACATGGGCATCGCCCGGGACCTGGGTCTGCTGCGCATCCCGGACGGCCTGCTGGTCGGCCTGGACGAGGCCACCCACCTGCCGCCCGACGAGATCGTCTTCATGTCCACCGGTTCGCAGGGCGAGCCGATGAGCGCGCTGGGCCGGATGTCCACCGGCGACCACCGGCACATCACCATCGCGCCAGGTGACACCGTCGTGCTGGCCAGTTCGCTGGTGCCGGGCAACGAGACCTCGGTCTACCGGGTGATCAACCAGCTGTCCCGGGCCGGCGCCACGGTGATCCACAAGGAGACGGCGAAGGTGCACGTGTCCGGCCACGCCCCGGCCGGCGAGCTGCGCTACCTGCTGAATGTGACCCGCCCCAGCAACCTGATGCCGGTGCACGGCGAGTGGCGGCACCTGCGCGCCCACGCCCAGCTCGGCATCGAGACCGGCGTCGCGCCGGACCGGGTGGTGCTCTGCGAGGACGGCGACGTGGTCGACCTGGTCGAGGGCCACGCCCGGGTGGTCGGCCGGGTCCGCAGCCGGTACGTCTATGTCGACGGCCTGGCGGTCGGCGACGTCAGCGAGTCGCTGCTGACCGAGCGGCGGATCCTGGGCGACGGCGGGTTCATCGCGGCCACCGTGGTGATCGACTCGGTGACCGGCAAGGTGGTCGGCGAGCCGAGCATCTCGGCGAAGGGCTTCTCCGAGGACCCGGACGCGTTCAATCCGGTCATCCCGTTGCTCACCGCGGCCCTGCACCGGTCCGCCGAGGACGGCATCACCGACACCCACCAGCTGCAACAGGTGGTCCGCCGGACCGTCGGCCGCTGGGTGAACGACGCGTACCGGCGCCGTCCGATGATCGTTCCGACCGTGGTCGAGGTTTAAGGCTGCCTTAACGACTCAACCGTTTTCGGTCAGACTGCGTACTCCCTGACACGGTGCCGCCCCCACGGCACCCGTGGCGGAGGGAGTACTCCAGATGCAGCGCAGATCGATCGCCGTTGCTGCGGCGGTGGTGGCGGCGACCGCGGCAGCGGTCGCCTTCACCCTGCCGTCGCTGGCCGGCACCACGCCGACCGGCGACAGCGGCACGACGAAAGCGGGCCGAGGCGGGGGTGTGTCCCCGCAGTTGCTCGCGGCGATGAAGCGTGACCTGGGCCTCGACGCGGAGCAGGCGACGACCCGGCTGGCCCGCTCGAAGTGGGCCGGCGGGGTCACCGCGACCCTGGCCGCGGCCACCGGCGACAGCTACGCTGGCGCGTGGCTCGCCAAGGACGGCACCACCCTGAAGGTCGCGGTGACCGATTCCGGCGCGGCTGCCGAGGTCAAGGCGGCCGGGGCGGTGCCGGTGCTGGTCAAGCGCAGCGAGTCGGAGCTGGACGAGGCGAAGAGCAAGCTGGACCGCCGGGTGACAGCGGCCAGCGGTCTGACCGGCTGGTACGTCGACGCCCCGACCAACAAGCTGGTCATTGTCGCGCAGCCGGGCGCCAAGACGGACCCGGTGGCGTTCGCCCGCAAGGCCGGCGTCCCCGCCGACGCGGTCACCGTGAAGGTGAGCAAGCAGCAGCCGAAGCCGCTGTTCGACGTGCGCGGCGCGGATCCGTACTTCATCGCGGTGGACGGGGGCACCGCCCGCTGCTCGATCGGCTTCTCGGTGGAGGGCGGCTTTGTCACGGCCGGCCACTGCGGTGCGGCCGGCACGCAGACCAGCGGCTTCAACAACCAGGCGCAGGGCGAGGTGAAGGCCTCGGTCTTCCCGGGCAACGCCGACATGGGCTTCGTCGAGGTGAACGGCGACTGGACGCCGCGCCCGGTGGTCAACGACTTCAAGGGCAACGAGCTGCCGGTGGCCGGCAACACCGAGGCCCCGGTCGGCGCCGCGGTCTGCCGCTCCGGCTCCACCACCGGCACGTTCTGCGGCACCATCCTGGCCAAGAACCAGACGGTCCGCTACCCGGAGGGCGCGGTGACCGGCCTGACCCGCACCGACGTCTGCGCCGAGGGCGGCGACTCGGGCGGCCCGTGGCTCTCCGGCGACCAGGCGCAGGGTGTCACCTCGGGTGGCTCCGGCGACTGCACGGTCGGCGGCGAGACGTTCTTCCAGCCGGTCAACGAGATCCTGGCGGCGAACGACCTGACGCTGGTGACCAGCGGCGGAGGTGACACCGGTGGCGCCGCGCCGACCGAGTCCGCCCCCGCCGGCGAGGCGACGGCCCCGGCGGCCGCCTGCGGCGACCTGCCGGTGCAGCGCGACGGCTCGATCAGCCAGACCGGCAAGGCGCAGGCCCAGCCGAACGGCGGCACCTTCCGGGCCCGGGCCGGCACCCACACCGCCTGCCTGCAGTCGCCCGACGGCGCCGACTTCGACCTGGTGCTGCAGCGGCTGACCCGGAACGGCTTCCGCACCGTGGCGCAGGCCACCGGCGACGGGGCCAAGACGCTCAGCGTCGAGCAGCGCTCCGGCACCTTCCGGTACGTGGTGGTGGCCACCTCCGGCAGCGGCGCCTACTCGCTTGGCTTCAACGTGCAGTAACCGCGTACGGAAAAAGGGACCGGGGCCGGACAGCGGCCCCGGTCCTTTTCTGTCGGTCAGTTCTTCAGCTCGCCCAGCGCCTCGCCCAGCCGGCACCCGGTCGCGATCCCGCAGAGCAGCACCTGGTCGAGCTGTTCCGGGGTCACGCCGCGCTCCCAGTCGGTCGACACCTCGCCGATCACGACCGCCGCGCCGTCGTCGGTGACCTGCACGTACGCCTTCGGCCAGAGCTGGTCGCGGTTCCACGTGTTGCAGAACTCGTAGAGTCGCGGCACGTCCTCGACGGTGAAGACGTGCTGCATCATCGCCCGGATCTGGAGCATCTCCCGCTTCTCGCCGAGCCGGAAGAAGTAGATCAGGTTCCCCTGGAAGTTCCCGGCGATGTCCCCGTCCTCGTCGACGAAGTACGCGAACCCGCGGGCGTCCAGCGCCGCCTTGATCATCTCGCTGTCGAGTGGTTGCACTCGGTGAGCTTAGGCCCTGGCCGAAGGTGAAAAGCGAGGATGGGTCACGGTGCGCCTTCTCGATGCGCTGGCCGCGGACGGATACGGTGTCATCCATGGCGGGCCGAACTCCTCCGGCGAGCCGGGGCCGTGCCGCGTCCACGTCGCGCGGCGCCGCGACCTCGCGTGCCCGGCAACCGGCCCGGCCGGTCAAGAAGGCGGCCGCCAAACCGGCCGCCCGCAAGCGTCCAGCGGCGCGGAAGCCGCCGCCCGCGATCGGGCCCGGTGTGGCCCGGGGCGTCGGCGCGCTGTGGATGGGGCTGGCGCACAGCGTCGGCTGGGTGGCCCGGGGCGCCGGGCGCAACGCGCGCAACATCGGCCCGGAGCACCGCCGCGACGGCGCCGGGCTGCTCATGCTGGGCTTCTCGATCCTGACCGCGGTGGCCGTCTGGGCGCACAGCGCGGGACCGCTCGGGCAGCGCCTGGCCGACGCGATCCACCTGTTCTTCGGCGGGCTCGGCGTGTTCCTGCCGCTGCTGTTCTTCTACGGCGCGGTGCGGCTGATGCGCGAGCCGGTCGACCCGGAGCACCGGGGCCGTAACCCGGTCGGCTGGTCGGCGGTCATCATCGCGATCAGCAGCCTGCTCTACCTCTCCGACGACCCGACCCCGGACGTCGCGCTGACCGGCGACGGCGGCCTGCTCGGTTACGGCGTCGGCTCGGTGCTGGAGCGGGCGGTGAGCGCCTGGGTGGCCGTACCGTTGCTGATCCTGCTCTTCATCTTCGGTCTGCTGGTGATCACCGCGACCCCGATCGCGAAGATCCCGGAGCGGTTCGCGCTGCTCGGCGACCTGGTGCTGGGCCGGTCGCACCAGGCGGCCCCGGTCCTCCCGCCGCACGAGGCGGACGAGGCCGACGAGGCGGTGGTGGCCGCGCCGGTCAAGCCGCGCCGCCGCCGGCCGTCCCCGGTCCCGCTGCCGCCGGAGGAGCCGGACGGGCTGGATGAGCCCGAGGAAGACCTGATCCTGCACGACACGGTGGCCCTGCCGAAGGTGCCGGCCACCCGGAAGAAGCCGGCGCCGCCGGAGCACTCCGAGCCGCCGATGCGCGCCGAGCAGCTGGACATCTCCTCGGTGGAGAGCGGCGACTACAAGCCGGCGCCGTCCAAGCTCCTCGCCACGGGCGCCCCGGCCAAGGCCCGCAGTCGCGCCAACGACGAGATCATGGCCGCGCTCACCGGCGTGTTCGAGCAGTTCAACGTGGACGCGATGGTCACCGGCTTCACCCGTGGCCCGACCGTCACGCGGTACGAAGTGGAGATCGGCCCGGGCACCAAGGTCGAGCGGATCACCCAGCTGTCGCGCAACATCGCGTACGCGGTGAAGTCTCCCGATGTCCGGATCCTCTCGCCGATCCCGGGCAAGTCGGCGGTCGGCGTGGAGATCCCGAACACCGACCCGGAGAACGTGGCGCTCGGCGACGTGCTCCGGTCGCCGGTCGCCGCGCACGATCACCACCCGATGGTCGTCGCGCTCGGCAAGGACATCGAGGGCGGCTTCGTCGTGGCGAACCTCGCGAAGATGCCGCACATCCTGATCGCCGGCGCGACCGGCGCCGGCAAGTCCAGCTGCCTCAACTCGCTGCTGGTGAGCCTGCTCACCCGGGCCACGCCGGAGCAGGTGCGGCTGATGCTGGTCGACCCGAAACGGGTGGAGATGACGGCGTACGAGGGGATCCCGCACCTCGTCACCCCGATCATCACCAACCCGAAGAAGGCCGCGGACGCCCTGGAGTGGGTGGTCCGCGAGATGGACATGCGCTACGACGACCTGGCGGCCAACGGGGTCCGGCACATCGACGACTTCAACCGCAAGGTCCGCAGCGGCGAGATCGTCGCCCCGCCGGGCAGCGAGCGGGTGATGAAGCCGTACCCCTACCTGCTGGTGATCATCGACGAGCTGGCCGACCTGATGATGGTGGCGCCGCGCGACGTGGAGGACTCGGTCGTCCGGATCACCCAGCTGGCCCGGGCGGCCGGCATCCACCTGGTCCTCGCCACCCAGCGCCCGTCGGTCGACGTGGTCACCGGCCTGATCAAGGCGAACGTGCCGTCCCGCCTGGCCTTCGCCACCTCGTCGCTGGCCGACTCCCGGGTCATCCTGGACCAGCCCGGCGCGGAGAAACTGCTCGGCCGCGGTGACGGCCTCTTCCTCCCGATGGGCGCCTCGAAACCGACGCGCATCCAGGGCGCCTGGGTGGACGAGAAGGAGATCGCGGCGGTCGTCAAGTTCTGCAAGGACCAGCGCGAGCCGGAGTTCCAGGAGGGCGTCACCGACGCGCCGCCGAGCAAGAAGAAGGAGATCGACGAGGAGATCGGCGACGATCTCCAGCTGCTGATCCAGGCCATCGAGCTGGTGGTGACCAGCCAGTTCGGCTCGACGTCGATGCTGCAGCGCAAGCTGCGGGTGGGCTTCGCCAAGGCCGGCCGCCTGATGGACCTGATGGAGACGCGCGGGATCGTCGGGCCTTCCGAGGGATCCAAGGCGCGAGATGTCCTGATCAAGCCGGACGAACTGGAAGAATCGCTGGCCGCGCTCCGGGTGGATTGATTCTCCGGCCGGATCGAGATCACATTCTTCATCGACGCGCGTCCGCTGGGGTGCGGATCGCATGCTCCCGCGCGGGGCGGGCCCGGAGATCTGGCCGCTGCGCGTCCAGAGCGATCTCCGGACCCTTCAATGCCCGTGGGTGGTTCCGGAGATCAAAATCGGTGCGCCGCCTCACCGGGCCACGGAGATCGGCGCCGGGAACGGGTCCCGGAAGGTGAAGCCTTCCGGGGTGGGGCCGTCGGCTCGCAGGCGGTCCAGCCGGGCGATGCCCTCCTTCAGGGTGGGTTGCTCGCCGGCCGGGAGCCACCACATGACCAGGGCGGCCTCCGGGCCGTTCGGGTGGAACCACTCGCGGCGGCGGCGCAGGTAGTCCAGGTGCTCGCTCTGGTAGGCGTAGGCGCGCAGGTGCTCGGGCGACTCCCAGACCGACATCGTGTAGATCCGGAGGGGGTCGGCGTCCTCGGCGATGGTGCCGTCGCCGTCCTCGCCGACCAGCCGCCAGACGAAGCCGGGTGAGCGGTCGGCCAACTCGTTCATCAGGGTGAGGCCGGTGACGAACTCGGCCATCGACGGGTCGTCCAGCGGGGCTTTCAAGCGGGCGGTGTTGATCTGGGCGAGGTGGAAGGCGCTCATGACATCAGCTCACCAACTCCCGGCTCTATTGTCAATCAGTCTTTGTTTTAGAAAGGCTGACGCAGCAGCGGCCGGGGGCGGCGTCCATCCGCGCGGTCCATGCCGCGTCCAGGCCGGCGCCGGCCAGCAGGCCGTTGATCATCGCCAGGTTCATCCCGCAGATCACCGGGGGAAACTGCTCGGCCAGCCGGTGGAAGGGACAGTTGCGCAGCTCGATCCGGTCCGGGTGGCCGGCCGCCGTCGGCGCGTAGCCGTGGCCGGTCAGCAGCTCCTGGACGTCCTCGCTCTCGCCGGTGGCCGTCCGCTGCCCGTGCGCGGTCTTGTCAGCGGCGGCTCGCTGCCCGTGCCGCCGGGCCACCTCGTTCAGCACGTTCTCCGCGCCGGTCTCGTCGAGCGCCTCGGCGAGCAGTTCGGCCGCGGTGCGGTAGGCGCGCGGCGGCACGCTGACCGCGTGCTCGGCCGGGGCCAGGTGGTACAGCTTGGCCGGCCGCCCGGCGCCCGGCCCGGTGCGCCCGGACCGCCGCGCGTAGGAGGTCGCCAGCAGCCCGGCGGCGACCAGCTTGTCCAGGTGGAACGCCGCGAGCGTGCGGCCGATGCCGAGCGCCTCGGCCACCTCGTCCCGCCCGACCGGCCCGGCCCCGTCGGCCACCACCCGGTACGCCCGCCGCCGCACCCCGTCGGCGAGGGTGGTCAGGGCGTCCAGGTCGTCCAGGTCTTCCGATGTCGTCACGCCGCAATCGTATTGCCAACCTGCTTTGGCGCTAGAAAGGCCGTCTCGTCGAGCCGGTTCACCTGCGGCAGCGGCGCCGGCCGGAGCAGCTGCCAGACGGTGAGCAGCAGGGCGGCCAGCATCAGCACCGCCAGCACCCGGAAGTCCAGCGGCTGCGGCCGGTTCCCGCCGAGGAAGTACGGCAGGTAGCTCATCAGCGAGGCCACCTGCACCAGGATCGGCGCCGGCCACAACCGCCGCGGCCGGTACAGCGCGGCCACCACGGCCAGCACCTCGGCCTGCATGAAGTACCGCTCGTGCATCCCGGGCAGCAGGAACGGCACCAGGATGCTGTAGCTCGCGGCGAGCAGCACGATCCGCTCCCGGTCCAGCGGGATCCGCCGGATCAGCACGACGTAGGCGAGCAGCAGCACGGCGGCCGCGGTGAACAGCACCCCGACGGTCCGGAAGTCGGCGATCACCTCGACCCGCGGCCGGATGAACGTGTAGATCGACGGCGCGTTCATGGACAGCGCCGGGTACTCGCCGCTCTGATCCGCGTAGATCAGCATCAGATCCCGGAACGGGCGGCCGGCCAGCCAGGCCGGGATCGCCGCCAGGACGTAGACGAGCGGGATCGGGGCCAGGTGGCGGACCCGGATCCGGCCGGCCAGCAGCAGCACGAACAGCACCGGGAACACGAAGATCGCCTGCAGCTTGACGGTGATCGCCAGCCCGAACAGCGCCATCGCCACCCAGGGCCGGTCGCGCAGCAGGTAGTACAGCCCGGCCATGGTGAACGCGGTGTAGATCGAGTCGCACTGGGCCCAGAACGCGCCGTTCAGCACCACGGTCGGCAGCAACAGCACCAGCACGCCGGCCAGCGCCATGATCCGGCGGTCCGGACGGTGCAGGCCGACGATCCGGGCCGCGTACCAGGCGAGCACCGCGTCGAACCCCACCGACACGCTCTTCACCAGGTACACCAGCGGGATCGGGGTGTGCTCGTGCACCCAGGTGAGCACGCTCAGCAGATAGAGGTAGGGGACGTTGTAGTTGGCGAAGTCGTCCCCCATCGAGGCGAAGTAGCCGTGCGCGGCGATGTAGCGGCTCCACGGCCGGAGGAAGGCCACGAAATCCCCGGCCAGCCAGTCCCGCCCGGCGAAACGCAGCAGCGCCGCCACCACGACCAGGGCCACGATGAGCAGGGCATCGGGATTCAACCCCCGTGTACGGAATCTCGTCACGAGGGCCGGACGGTAACGGCCCGAGGTGTACGCGAGCGTTCCTCCCGCCTGCCTGATCCGCTGAACAGATGGTGAAGGGCGAACGACGGGGTACCAGCCGAGCGGTGGAAGGCCGTCCCACCCGAGCCCGGTAACCTTGCAGCGTGTCAGTAACTCCTCCCCCTTCTCGCCGTGTCGCTCTCCTCACCCTGGGCTGTGCCCGTAACGAGGTCGACTCGGAGGAGCTCGCCGCCCGACTCGACGCCGACGGCTGGGAGGTCGGCACCGACGCCGCCCAGGCCGACGTGGTCCTCGTCAACACCTGCGGCTTCGTGGAGAAGGCGAAACAGGACTCGATCGACACCCTGCTCGCCGCCGCCGACACGGGCGCCAAGGTGGTCGCGGCCGGCTGCATGGCCGAGCGCTACGGCAAGGAGCTCGCGGAGAATCTGCCCGAGGCCGACGCCGTGCTCGGCTTCGACGACTACACCGACATCGGCGACCGGCTGACCGGGGTGCTCAACGGTGAGAAGCACGCCGCGCACACCCCGCGGGACCGCCGTGAGCTGCTCCCGATCACCCCGGTGCAGCGGCACACCAGCAAGGTGGTGGTCCCCGGGCACGCCACGGTCGACGAGCACACCCCGGCGCACCTGCGCAAGGTGCTGCGCCGCCGGCTCGACTCCGGCCCGGTCGCCTCGCTCAAGCTGGCCAGCGGCTGCGACCGGCGCTGTGCGTTCTGCGCGATCCCGGCGTTCCGTGGCGCGTTCGTCTCCCGTGATCCGCAGGAGCTGCTCGCCGAGGCGGAGTGGCTGGCCAAGACCGGCGTCCGCGAGCTGGTGCTGGTCAGTGAGAACAGCACGTCGTACGGAAAAGATCTCGGTGATCCTCGTCTGCTGGAGAAACTGCTCCCGCAGCTCGCCGCGGTCGACGGCATCGTCCGGGTCCGGGCCAGTTACCTGCAGCCCGCCGAGACCCGCCCCGGCCTGGTCGAGGCGATCGCCACCACGCCCGGCGTGGCGGCCTACTACGACCTGTCCTTCCAGCACTCCAGCGAGCCGGTGCTGCGCCGGATGCGCCGTTTCGGCTCCACCGAGCGCTTCCTGGAGCTGCTCGAGTCGGCCCGCAAGCTGGCCCCGGAGGCCGGCGCCCGGAGCAACTTCATCGTCGGTTTCCCCGGCGAGACCCGGCAGGACGTGGACGAGCTGATCCGCTTCCTGAGCGAGGCCCGGCTGGACGCGATCGGCATCTTCGACTACTCCGACGAGGACGGCACCGAGGCCGCCGGCCTGACCGGCAAGGTCCGCCCGGACACCATCAAGCGACGGTACGACAAGGTCGTCGCGCTCGCCGAGGAGCTCTGCGCCCAGCGCGCCGAGGACCGGCTCGGCAGCACCGTCGAGGTGCTCGTCGACACGGTCGAGGACGGCGAGATCGAGGGCCGCGCCGAGCACCAGGCGCCCGAGGTGGACGGCTCCACCACGCTGGTCGCCGGCGAGCAGGGCGTCGACCTGGCCGCGCTGCGCCCCGGCGACCTGGTCCGGGCCCGGGTCACCGGGACCGAGGGCGTCGACCTCATCGCCGTGCCGATCGAGATGGTCTCCGCAGCGCGGGTCGACCGGTGACCGACGAGCCGGTTCCGGTGGCCGCACCCCGCGTGGTGTCGCTCTACAACGCGGCCAACGCGCTGACCGTGCTCCGGCTCATTCTCGTCCCGGTCTTCCTGGCCATGGTGGTCGCCTCCCAGATGACCGACCACGACTGGCGGATCGGCGCCTGCGTGGCGTTCTGCGTGGCGTCGGCGACCGACTTCGTGGACGGCTGGATCGCCCGCCGCTGGCATCTGGTCACCTCGTTCGGCAAGATCGCCGACCCGATCGCGGACAAGGCGCTGACCGGCACCGCCCTGGTCCTGCTCTCCGCGTACGACCAGCTGCCCTGGTGGATCACCGTGGTGATCCTGGCCCGCGAGTGGGGGATCACCGCGCTGCGCTTCTGGGTGATCCGATACGGGGTGATCCCGGCCTCCCGGGGTGGCAAGCTCAAGACCGGCCTGCAGACCCTGGCGATCGCCTGGTACCTGTGGCCGGTCCCGGAGCCGTTCGACGTGATCGGCACCTGGGTGATGTACGCCGCGCTGATCGTGACCGTGGTCACCGGCGTCGACTACGTGATCGAGGCGTTGCGCCTGCGGCGGGCCGCCCGCCTGGCATGAACCGCGGCAGAACGGGCACCCTCGCCCGGGGTTCACGGTGAGTGCGTCTGAGGAGGACCTGGTGGAGATGGCGGTGGCCGCCGCGGCGGCTGTCCACATGCTGGTCGAGCGGCGCGAGTCGCTGGCGACCGCGGAGTCGCTGACCGGCGGCCTGGTGGCCGCGACGATCGTGGAGATCCCCGGGGTGAGCGCGGTCTACCGGGGCGGCCTGGTGGTCTACGCCACCGAGCTCAAGGGGACGCTGGCCGGGGTGCCGCGGGACCTGCTCGACGAGCGCGGGCCGGTCGACCGCGATGTGGCCGGGAAACTGGCCGAGGGCGCCCGGGAGCGCTGCGGCGCCGATTGGGGGCTGGCCACCACCGGCGTCGCCGGCCCGGAGCCGCAGGGCGGCAAGCCGGTCGGGCTGGTCTACGTGGCGGTCGCCGGGCCGGATCGGACAGAAGTGCGGGAGCTGACCCTGACCGGTAACCGGGCGGCCATCCGTATCGAAAGTGTGACCGCCGTCCTTGAATTGCTCACCGACGTTCTGCGTGCCGCACCGGCTCCGGTGTGACCTGGGAATATCGCCGTCGCTGAGCCGGTTGTCGGTGGGTGCCGCGGGCGGGCCGGCCGAGGAATTCGGCGGGGCGGGATGTCGCCGTCGCTCGCGGCAGGTACGGTTGCGGGAAGCCTCCGGCGTGTGCCGGCGGCCCCGCCCGCAGGAGGAGGTGCCATGGTCCTGCTACGCCGGGTTATCGGCGACGCACTTCGTGCGCGCCGGCAGGGACAGCACCGCACGCTGCGCGAGGTGTCGACCGCCGCGAACGTCAGCCTGGGTTATCTGTCCGAGATCGAGCGCGGCCAGAAAGAGGCCTCCAGCGAGCTGCTCGCGGCCATCTGCGACGCCCTCGGCGCACGTCTCTCCGAGCTGCTCGGTGAGGTGAGCAACACTCTCTCCCTCGCGGAGAACATGGAGGGTGTGCTCGTCCCGGTCGACGGCCAGCCGGCCGAGGCCGCCCGCCAGGTCGCCACCGACGGCAGCGTCTCGGTGTCGGTCCGCCAGGACTCGCCGCTCAAGGCGACCCTGCACGCCACCCGCACCAAGAAGCGTGACGTGGTCTACGCGGCCTAGTCCGCCACGATCTCCGCGGTCCAGCCCGGCCGTCTCCGTGGCCCGGTCCGCTCCTCATCCAGCGATCTCCCGCCGGTTACCGGCGTGCCCTCGGCGACCCGACGGCGAAAGGCCCGGATTCGACCGCACCATGCCGGTCGTTCCGGGCTTTTTCCGTCACCGCGCCGTTGTTCCGGGCCCGGTGCCGGTCGCGGCTGTACCCCTCCGGGGCGTAGCCTCGTTCTCAGGCTCGATGCCAGGGGAGACCCTGAGATCCCCCGTAGGTCACGTGACGCCGCTGGCGTCGGGCTGACACGATGGTTTCGCGTCGCCGCCCGGATCCGGTCCGGTCGTGACGCGTCCGACCGAGCGACATTGAGGGGATACCGCGAGATGGCGAACCCGTTCGTCAAGGGCTGGCATTACATGATGGCGCTCTTCGGCGCGAAGATCGACGAGTACGCCGACCCGAAGGTGCAGATCCAGCAGGCCATCGAGGACGCCCAGCGACAGCACCAGGCGCTCGTGCAGCAGGCTGCCGCCGTCATCGGCAACCAGCGGCAGCTCGAGATGAAGCTGTCCCGGCAGATGTCCGAGGTCGAGAAACTCCAGGGCATGGCGCGGCAGGCGCTGGTCCTCGCCGACCGGGCTCGCGCCGGCGGCGACGAGGCCGAGGCGCAGAAGTACGAGCAGACCGCGCAGACCCTGGCCACCCAGCTGGTCTCCGGCGAGCAGTCGATGGAGGACCTGAAGACCCTGCACGACCAGGCCCTCGCCGCCGCCGGTCAGGCCCGCAAGGCGGTGGAGAACAACGCGATGGTGCTCCAGCAGCGCATCGCCGAGCGGTCCCGCCTGCTCAGCCAGCTCGAGCAGGCCAAGATGCAGGAGACCGTGGCCAAGTCGCTGGAGTCCATGTCGGAGCTCGCGGCGCCCGGCAACACGCCGTCGCTGGACCAGGTCCGCGACAAGATCGAGCAGCGGTACGCGAACGCGATGGGTCGCGCCGAGCTGGCCTCCAACTCGGTCGAGGGCCGCATGCTCGAGGTGCAGAAGTCCAGTCTGGACCTGGCCGGCGCGTCCCGCCTGGAGCAGATCCGGTCTAGCATGGCGGGGGAGAAGCTGGGCGGCAGCCCGGCGCAGCCCGCCGTCGGTCAGGGTTCCGCGGCGCCGGCCGCCGACCCGGCCAGCGTGGCCCGGCTGGACGAGATCCGCGCCAGCATGAACCAGAAGCGCGGCGACACCACCGCCGCCGGCTGATCCTCTTCGAGCAGCTCCGAGCGGCGGGAGGCGAAACGTGGACGAGCGGGGGAGATATCTTCGCCGGCTGAAGCGGTTGCACGGGTCGGCGCGCCGGTGGAGCGTGCTGGGCGGCGGCCTGGCCGCGGCCACCGTCGTGCTGGTGCCCTATTCCGGCCTCGGGATAGCGGACGCGGCCTGGGCCGCCGGGGCGGGCGCCTCGGTGGTCCTGGCTCGCTGGCGCTGGCGTGACTACCGGGAGCTGGACGCCCAGCCCACCCCGGAGCCGAGCCTGCCCCTGCCGCGGTTCGCGAGGGCGCTGGAGCGGTCCGAGGTGGGCCGTACGGTGCTCAACGAGGTCCGCCGGCAGAAAAACCGGTACGCCCTGCGCGGCTCGGTGATCGCCGACGCGTGGGACCGGCTGGAGCGCGCGTCGGCCACGATGACCGGGCTGGCCGGCCGGCTCACCGGCGCCGGCGAGACCGCCGCGCTGGAGGCGGCCACCGCCGAGCACTGGCTACGCGACCTCGGCCAGCGGGTGGCCAGTGTGGAGAAGGCGATCCCGCTCGGCCAGCCGGACCGCCGCTCCGCCCTGGAGCAGTCGCACGCCGCGCTGGTCGAGCAGTTCACCGAGGGCGTCACCGCGTTCGAGGAGCTGGTCGCCGCCTCCGCGGGCTACGTCGCCGAGGACGGCCAGCCGATGACCGACACCCGCCACCCGGCCTATTTCAGCCTGGTCGAGGCCACCGAGCGCCTCCGCGGCATCGCCGAGGGCCTGGCCGAGCTCCGCGACCAGACGGCCCGCTTCACCACCACCCCACCCCGCCAGCCCACCGACCCGGCCGACCACTCCCCGGACCGTTCCCGCCAGCCCAGCTGACCGCCCCACGCCGTCTCGCTCCGCTGGCCGAGCCATGCCATGCCGTTCCGCTGGCTCCGCCAGCTCTGCTCGCCCCGGCGTTCTCGTGCGGGGCCGCTCCCGCTGGGCCAGCCGATCCGGCCGTCCTCGTGCCGGACCGCCCTCGCCACCCCGGCCGTGCTCGCGCCGGAAACTCTTGCCACCCCGGCCGTGGTCGCGCCGAATTCGCTCGCAGAGCGGCGGCCCGCACGGCGGCCTGCTTCGGCCGGCCCGGTCGGTCTCGGGTCACTCCGTCAGGGCACCGGCTCGGGGACCTGGGTTCGGGCTGGCCGCGTGAGGCCGACCGGCTCGGGTGAACCCTTCGCGAGCCGGAGCCGGCTGGCCCGGGCGTCAGTGGGAGCTGGTGGTGGCGGGCTCGGGCTGGCAGCGGGGGCACCAGTAGGTGATGCGGTCCTCCACTTCGGCGCGGGCGCGGGTCGGGTCGCGCTCGACCTTGCGGACCGGGGTGCGGCACCGGCGGCACGGCTGCCCGCGACGGCCGTAGACGTAGCTCGTCTCGCCCCGGCGCAGCGAGCCGGTGGTGGTCTGGGTCCAGCGGCCGCGGTTGGAGGCGACCAGGCGCTGGGCCAGCTCCACCGTTCCGGTGAGGTCGGGAACGTCGGCGACCCGGGTCCACGGCCAGAGCCCGCGCAGGAAGAGCGTCTCCGCCTTGTAGAGGTTGCCGACCCCGGCCAGATTCCGCTGGTCGAGCAGCGCCTCGGCGATCGTGACGTCCGGGTGGGCGGCGATCCGGCGGGTGGCCTCGGCCGGATCCCAGTCCGCGCCGAGCAGGTCCGGCCCCAGATGCCCGACCAGCTGATCCTCCCGCTCGGTCGGGATCAGCGTCAGGTCGTGCAGGTGGTAGCCGACAGCGACGGCCCGCGCGGTCCGCAACACCACCCGGATCAGATGCGCCGGCCGCCCGGTCCACCGCTCACCGGGCCGGTAGACGCGCCACGCCCCGTCCATCCGCAGATGCGAGTGCAGCGTGAGCCGCTCCACCGCGCCCCCGGCGCCTCGGGTGAGGCGGAGCAGGAGGTGTTTGCCGCGGCTGGCGGACTCGGCCACGGTCCAGCCGGTCAGGTCGGTGGTGGCCAGCTGAGGAACCCGGAAGTCGGAACCGGTCAGCACCTCGCCGAGGAGGGCGCGCTCCACCACGCGGGCGGTGTTCCAGACGGTGTCCCCTTCCGGCATGGACTCCATCCTGCCCGGCTGGTCCGCACTTAAGCATCCGCAGGAGCATCTCTCCGCAGGTGAGGAGGACGTGTCGGTGCCCGGCGCGGTCCGGTTCCGGGATGCGGTCCGGTCAGCGGCGCTCGGCGATCCGGACCACGTCGCCGGGGACCACGGAGAGCACGACCACGGCCCGCCCGTTGTTGACCGCGATCGCCACCCGGTCCGCGGAGTCGGCGTAGACCAGCAGCTCACCGGCGTTCACGTCGGCGAAGGTGCCGCCCCGCCGGGCGCGGACCGTGCCGTTCACCATGAGCTCCGTGCCCAGGCCGGTGAGCATCGCGCCCTCGGCGGCCAGCTGCACGTTGCCGAACCGGTCCACGGTCAGCACCTCGGCCTCCAGCCAGCCGTCACCGACCGCGGCCACCGGGTCGGGCAGGCGGACCAGCGAGGCCGGGTCGACCGCCGGGCCGGCCTCGGCCGGGTCCGCGCCGGCTGCCAGCCGGGCCGCGGCCGGGGCGAACACGTCCCGGCCGTGGAAGGTGCGCGAGACGTCGCCCAGCATCCAGTCCTTGTTGCTCAGCTCGTGGGCGGCGACGATGCCGCCGAGCGTCTCGGCGGCCCAGATCAGCAGGCCGTTGTCCGGGCCGACCAGCAACCCGTTCGGCGTGCTCAGCACCACGCCGCGGCGGGCCGTGCCGACGCCCGGGTCGACGACCGCGAGGTGCACCGACGGCGGCAGGTAGGGCGCGGTCTGGGCGAGCACCGCCGCGCCGCGGGTCACGTCGGCGGGTGGCACGTGATGCGTGACGTCGATCACTCGCAGGTCCGGAGCGATCCGGGCGATCGAGCCGTGGCAGGCCGCGACGAAACCGTCGAAGGTGCCGTAGTCGGTGGTGAAGCTGACCCATCCATAGCCGCCCATGGTGGCCAACGTTACTGCCAGTTGTCGGCGGATGCGGCCCGGGCACGCCGTACCGATCTGGCAGGGTTGACGCATGCGCCTCGTGATCTTCACCGAGCCCCAGCAGGGTGCCAGCCACGATGACCTGCTGCGGGTCGCCAAGGCCGCCGAGGACGGCGGCTTCGACGGATTCTTCCGCTCCGACCACTACCTCAAGATGGGCGACGGGTCCGGGCAGCCCGGTCCCTCCGACGCCTGGATCACCCTGGCCGCGCTGGCCGTGCAGACCTCCCGGATCCGGCTCGGCACGCTGGTCAGCTCGGCCACCTTCCGGCTGCCCGGGCCGCTGGCGATCGCGGTCGCCCAGGTGGACGCGATGAGCGGCGGCCGGATCGAGTTCGGCCTCGGCGGCGGCTGGTTCGACGCCGAACACCGGGCTTACGGCATCCCGTTCCCGGCGGTCGGCGAGCGGTTCGACCGGCTGGAGGAGCAGCTCGAGATCATCACCGGGCTGTGGCAGACGCCGGTCGGCTCGACGTTCGACTTCGACGGGAAGTTCTACCAGCTCAGCGACTCGCCGGCGCTGCCCAAGCCGGTCCAGTCGCCGGTCCCGGTGATCGTCGGCGGGCACGGCAAGAAGCGGACGCCGGACCTGGCGGCCCGGTTCGCGACCGAGTTCAACGTCCCGTTCTCCAAGATCGCTGACATTCCGGCGCAGTTCGACCGGGTCCGCGCGGCCAGCGAGGCCGTCGGCCGGGCCGAGCCGCCGGCGTTCTCCGCGGCGGCGGTGCTCTGCGTCGGCCGCGACGACGCCGAGGTGCGCCGCCGGGCCGCCGCGATCGGCCGCGAGGTCGAGGAGATGCGGGAGAACGGCGGGATCGTCGGCACCCCGGCCGAGGTGGTCGAGACCATCGGGCGGTACGCGGAGGCGGGCGCGTCCCGGCTCTTCACCCAGGTCCTGGACCTGTCCGACCTCGATCACGTGCAGCTGGTCGCGTCGGACGTGCTGCCCCAGCTCTGAGCGCGGTGGCGGCCGCCGTCCAGGCGGCCGCCTTTCGCCCGCGCGGCCTTTCCCTGCGGCGGCCTTTCCCTGCGGCCTTTCCCTGCGGCGGCCTTTTGCTGCGGCCGCTCCCTGTGGCGGCCTTTCCCTGCGGCCGTTTTCAGCCGCGCAGTCGCAGCCCCCGTGGCGTAGCCCGGAACCCCGCCGCCGTCAGCGCCTCCCGCAGCGGCGACGAATGCACCGACTCCCCGTCCGCCCGCTCCACCGACATCGCCCCCAGCGCCCCGGACCGCACCGAAGCCGCCAGCGCCTGCCCGGCCGCCACCAGCGCCTCCGGGTCGTCGGCGAACGACAGCAGCGTCCGGCCGCCGCGCTCCACATAGAGCACCAGCTCGCCGCCGACCAGCACGACCAGCGCCCCGGCCTTGCGCCCGGCCCGGTGCCCGGCCTTGGCGACCGGCTCCCCGTCGCCGCTGTCCACGATCCGCTCCGGCCAGGGCAGCGCCGCGCCATAAGGGTTCGCCGGATCGGCCGCGGCCAGCACCAGCGCGCCGGTCCCGGTGCGTTTGGCCAGCTCGGCCGGCTCGGCCAGGGCCCGCAGCCGGTCCACCGCCCCGGGCACCGCGAACTGCGCCGCCCCGAGCCCCTCCACGAAGTAGCCCCGGCGGGCCGCCCCGCGCTCCTCCAGCGCGCTCAGCACCGGATAGACCGCGGCGAACCCACCGGTCACCCCCTCGGCCATCACCGCGCCGCGGGTCACCACCCCGTGCCGCTCCAGCAGCAGGTCGGCGAGCGCGGCCGCCCGCCGGGTCGGGTCCGGGTCCCGCTCCGGCAGCCGGGACCAGCGGCCGGCCATGTGCAGCGGCCCGGTCCGGGACGGCAGGTGCGGGCGGCCAGGACGCCGGTAGCGGGTCCGGGCCGGCGCGGCTTTCGCCTTGTGGGCGCCGCTGCCGCCGAGCAGCGCCCGGAGCGGCGCCAGCGTGTCGTTGGTCAGGTGGCCGGCCCAGACCAGGTCCCACACCGTCGCGGCCAGCTCGGTGTCGTCGGTCGCGCCGATCCGGTCGGAGAGCGAACGGAAGAACAGCGCCTGACCGTCGCCGAGCGCGTCCAGCACCGCCTGGTGCGCCGGGGTCAGCGCGAACTCGTCGTCCGGCGGGGGCAGCAGCAGGGGAGCGCTGTCCGCGTAGGCCAGCGTCACCCACCCGTCGCCGCCGGCGATCGAGCCGGACCCGGCCCACAGCACCTCGCCGCCGGCGCACAGCTCGTCGAGCAGCGGCGGCGCGTAGTCGGCCACCCGGGCCGGCAGCACCAGCCGCTCCCACGCCGAGGCCGGCACCGCCACGCCCTGCACCTGCTCGATCGCGGCGGCCAGCGCGTCCACCCCGCGGGCGTTGCCGCCCACCTGGTGCCAGCGTGGCAGGAACGCGGCCAGCACCCGGGGCGGCACCGGCTCGATCTCCCGGCGCAACGCGGCCAGCGAGCGCCGGCGCAGCATGCGCAGCACCTCGGCGTCGCACCACTCGGTGCCGGCGCCCTCCGGGGAGAACTCGCCGGACGTGACCCGGCCGGCCCCGCTCAGCCGCTTGAGCGCCTGCTCCACCACGAACACGCCCAGCCCGAACCGGGCCGCGCAGGTCGCCGCGAGGAACGGCCCGTGCGTGCGGGCATAGCGGGCGACCAGGTCACCGAGCGGATCGGTGACCGGCTCCAGATAGGCCTCCGGCACGCCGACCGGCAGCGCCACGCCGAGCGCGTCCCGGTAGCGCCCCGCGTCGTCGATGCCGATCCAGCGCTCCTCGCCGGCCACCCGCACCCGGATCGCCCGGCGTGCCGACTCCAGCGAGCGCGCCCAGTCCTCCGGCACGCCGCGCTCGGCCAGCTCGGCGGCGGACAGGTCGCCGAGGAGCCGGAGCAGCTCGGCCGCGTCCTCGGCGTCGCGCGGGGTGCGCTGGGTGGTGCGCCACTGCAACTGCGCCTCGGTCTCGGTGACCACCGCCGGGTCGAGCAGCTCGCGCAGGTCGACCCGGCCGAGCAGCTCGCCGAGCAGGGTGGCGTCCAGGGCCAGCGCGGCGGCGCGGCGCTCGGCCAGGGGAGCGTCCCCCTCGTACAGGAAAGCGCCGACGTAGCCGAAGAGCAGCGACCGGGCGAACGGGGAGGGGCGCGGGGTCTCCGCCTCGACCAGGCGGACCTTGCGCCCGGCGATCTCCCGCATCAGGCCGATCAGGCCGGGCACGTCGAAGACGTCCTGCAGGCACTCGCGGGCCGCCTCCAGGGTGACCGGGAAGTCGGCGAACTCCCGGGCCACGTCGAGCAACTGCGCCGAGCGCTGCCGCTGCTGCCAGAGCGGCTGGCGGCGGCGCGGGTCGCGGCGAGGCAGCAGCAGCGACCGGGCCGCGCACTCCCGGAACCGCGAGGCGAACAGCGCCGACGTGCCCACCGACTCCTCGACCAGTTGGGCGATCTCCTCCGGGTCGAAGGCGACCAGGTCGGCGCCGGGCGGCTCGTCCGCGGTGTCCGGCAGCCGCACCACGATGCCGTCGTCGGAGGGCATCACCTGGCCGTCCACGCCGTAGCGCTCGCTGAGCCGGCGGGCGATCGCCAGCGCCCACGGCGCGTTGACCTTGGCGCCGAGCACACAGTGCACGGTCATCCGCCAGTCGCCGAGCTCGTCGCGGAACTTCTCCACCACGATGGTCCGGTCGTCCGGCAGGTGACGGGTCGACTCGCGCTGCTCCCGCAGGTAGGTCACCAGGTTGCCGGCCGCCCACTCGTCCAGGCCGGACTCGCGCAGCGCGGCGACGGCCGGCTCGTCCCCGGCCTTGGCCAGCGCGCGCAGCCGGGCCCCGATGGCCCGGCCCAGCTCGATCGGCCGGCCGGGGGAGTCGCCTTTCCAGAACGGCATCCGGGCCGGCGCGCCCGGCGCGGGGGAGACCAGCACCCGATCCGGGGTGATGTCCTCGATCCGCCACGAGGTCGAGCCGAGCAGGAACACGTCGCCGACCCGGGACTCGTAGACCATCTCCTCGTCCAGCTCGCCGACCCGGGAGGCCCGCTCGGAACCGGCCAGGAAGACCCCGAACATGCCCCGGTCCGGAATCGTGCCGCCACTGGTCACCGCGAGTCGCTGAGCGCCCGGCCGGCCGGTGAGCAGATCGGTGCCGCGGTCCCAGACCAGCCGGGGCCGCAGCTCGGCGAAGGCGGTCGACGGATAGCGCCCGGAGAGCATGTCCAGCACGGCGTGCAACGCCGACTCGGGCAGCTCGGCGAACGGCGCGGCCCGCCGGACCAGCCCGGCCAGCTCGTCGACCGGCCACGGGTCCAGCGCCACCATCGCCACCACGTGCTGGGCCAGCACGTCGAGCGGGTTCCGCGGGTAGCGCAGCTCCTCGATCGCGCCGTCCGTCATCCGCTCCGCGACCACCGCGCAGGAGAGCAGGTCACCGCGGTGCTTGGGGAAGACCACGCCGCGCGACACCGCGCCGACCTGGTGCCCGGCCCGGCCGATCCGCTGCAGACCGGCCGCGACCGTGGGCGGCGCCTCGATCTGCACCACCAGGTCGACCGCGCCCATGTCGATGCCGAGCTCCAGGCTGGAGGTGGCGACCACGGCCGGCAGGCGGCCGGACTTGAGCGCCTCCTCGATCTGTTTGCGCTCCTCCCGGGACACGCTGCCGTGGTGCGCCCGGGCGATCACCGGCGGCGCCCCCGAGGCCGCGCCGGCCTGCGCCATGACCGCCGCCGGCATACCGCCGGACCCGTTCGCCCGCGCGGCACCGGGCCCGTTCCCCCGTGCGGTGCCGGGCCCGTCCCCCCGCCCGCTGCCGGCTCCGCTCCTCCGGATCGCCGCGGGCGGGCCGCCTGCCCGCGGCGCGAAAGCCGCCGGTCCGCCGGCCAGCAGATCGCCGATCGCCGCCGGGTCCGCGTCGGCCGCGGTCCCTCTTCCGGTACGCCCGGAGCCCAGCCCGCCGCCGGCCTCGCCGGAGCCCCGCCAGTCGTCCGGTCCGGTGTCCGGCTGGTCGTCCGGCGGCGCCTCCCCGCGCCGGACCGGCTCACCCCGCTCCGCCGCCTCCTCGGTGAGCCGGGCCAGCTCGGCCCGCTCCGCCGCCAGCTCGTTGAGCCGGGCGCACAGCCGCTCCGCCCCGCGCCGCGAATTCGTGAAGACGATCGTCGACCGGTGCCCCTCGATCAGGTCGAGCACCCGCTCCTCGACCGCCGGCCAGATCGACGGCGTGTGCCGCCCGCCCTCCAGGTCGTCGCCGGCCGGCGCCTCGTCGAGCCGGGTCATGTCCTCCACCGGCACCTCGACGGAGACCTCGATGGTCTTGGCGCTCGGCGGCCGGACGATCTCGACGTGCTGCGACCCGCCGAGGAACCGGGCGGTCTCCTCGATCGGCCGCACCGTCGCGGACAGCCCGATCCGCTGCGCCGGCCGCTCCAGCAGCGCGTCCAGCCGCTCCAGGGAGAGCGCCAGGTGCGCGCCGCGCTTGGTGGCGGCGACCGCGTGCACCTCGTCGATGATCACCGTCTGGACACCCCGCAGCGACTCCCGCGCCGCCGAGGTGAGCAGCAGGAACAGCGACTCCGGCGTGGTGATCAGGATGTCCGGCGGGGTGCGGGCGAACCCGCGCCGCTCGTCCGCCGGGGTGTCCCCGGTGCGCATCCCGACGGTGATCTCCGGCGGGGGCAGGCCGAGCCGGCCGGCCGCCTGGCGGATGCCGGTCAGCGGTGCCCGCAGGTTGCGCTCGACGTCGACGGCCAGCGCCTTCAGCGGGCTCACGTAGAGCACCCGGCAGCGGCGCCGGACCTCCTCCGGAGCCGGCTCGCGGGCCAGCCGGTCGAGCGACCAGAGGAACGCGGCCAGCGTCTTGCCGGAACCGGTGGGCGCGACCACGAGCGCGTGCCGGCCGGCACCGATCGCCCGCCACGCCCCGTCCTGGGCGGCGGTGGGCGCGGCGAACGCGGCCGTGAACCACGCCCTGGTGGCCGGACCGAACTTCTCGAGCACCTCTCGCACGCCATCCATCCTTCCCCGGGGGTACGACAAAAACCCGCGCGCGGGGGCCGGGTGATCGTCGTTCCCTGGGCGCTCTGTCCGTGATTATCCTGATAGCCGACGTGATGGGTGGGTGCCGATGGCGGTCAGGCAGATGCTCGTCGCCGGTCGGTACCGTCTTCTGGAACCGGTCGGCGCCGGCGGGATGGGACGGGTCTGGCTGGCCCGGGATCAGATGCTGGACCGGGACGTCGCGATCAAGGAGATCGTCCCGCCGGACTGGATGACCTCCGCGGAGAAGGACCGGCTGCACAACCGGACGCTGCGGGAGGCGCGCAGCGCCGCCCGGCTGACCCATCCGCACGTGGTCCGGGTCTACGACGTGCTGCACGACGAGGGCCTGTCCTGGATCGTCATGGAGTACGTCGCCTCCCGCTCGCTCTACCAGGTGCTGCTCACCAAGGGGCCGTACCCGCCGGTGGAGGCGGCCCGGATCGGCCTGGCCGTGCTGGACGCGCTGACCGCCGCGCACCGGGCCGGCGTGCTGCACCGCGACGTGAAGCCGCACAACGTGCTGATCGGCTCCGACGGGCGCGTGCTGCTGACCGATTTCGGTCTGGCCACCTTCGTCGACGACGGCATGGTCACCACCCCCGGCCTGATCGTCGGCTCGCCGCAGTACGTCTCCCCGGAGCGCGCCCGGGACGGCGCCTCCACGGTGGAGTCCGACCTGTGGTCGTTCGGCGCCACCCTCTACGCGACCGTCGAGGGCCAGTCGCCGTATGCCCGGGACAGCGCCATGGCCACGCTCGCCGCGCTGGCCACCGAGCCGCCGGATCCGCCGGCCCGGGCCGGGCCGCTCGCCCCGGTCCTGCACGGCCTTCTCCGGTACGAACCGCAGGCGCGCCTGACCGCCGAGGAGGCCGACCGGCAGCTCCGGGCGATCGTCAAGGACGCCGACCCGGTGGTGCCCGCCCAGCGGCGCGGCCCCGCGACGCCGGTCGGCGAGACGCCGCCGCCGGCCGCGGGCACGCGGCGCGCGGAGGACGAAGACACCCCCAACCTGGCCGGATTCGATCGGCCGGCGGCGAGTGCGCCCCCGGCCGGGTCGCCGCTGACCGACACCGCGCCGGTCGCCGCCGTGCTCCCCGAGCCGGCGGCCGAGCGGGAGCCGGCGGCCGAGCGGGAGCTGGGGGCCGAGCGGGAGCTGGGGGCCGAGCGGGAGCCGGAGGCGGCCGGCGCGGATCCGGCCGGCGACACCACCGGCTCGGGGGGCTGGTGGCTCCCATCCGGGCACTGGCCGGCCGGGGGGAGCCCGGACCCGGTCTCCCCGGCCGGACCCACCGCGGACGACGCCGGCGACAGCATCTCCAGCCCCGGGTTCACCGGGCGCTACATCGAGGGCACCTTCATCGCCCACGACGAGCCCGGCCACCACCACGCCACCCCGGTCCCGGCGGCCGCGAGCCATGGCCACTACGACACCGGGCACCGGGGTGCCGCCGGCAACCGGGGACCGCGGGCCGGCCGGTTCCGCCCGAACCGGTCCCCGTCCGCCGCCGGCCGGCCGGCCGCCAGCCGGTTCCTGCGCCGCGGCAACCAGGCGACCGGCGGGCGGATCCCGAGACCACGCGGGCCGTTCGCCGGCCGGCTGGGCACCGCCCGGGCGACGTCGCGGCGGTGGACCCCGCGGCGCCCGGTGCTGAGTCGTACCGGGATCCGGTTGATGATCGTGGGTCTGGCGCTGGTCGCGCTGCTCGGCGGCGCCCTGGCCGGCCTGCACCTGGTCCGGCAGAGCGGCCTCGTACCGGAAATGGTCCGCCCGCCGGTCGTCTCCCCGTCCGTGTCGCGGGCCTCGCCGGTGACCCCCGCGGTGGCTCGGCCCGGCGGTTTCTCGCCGATCGTCTGCGACGCGCCGCCGCCCGCCGGGGTGCCGGTCGCGCCGAAGCCGGGCGCGGCCCGCGGGGTGAACGGCTGGACCCTGCAGGCCGGATGGTCCTACTTCACCGACGGGAGCGGGTTCCACCTGCCGGTCCCGGACGGCTGGACCTACCACCGGCTGGGCAGCACCTACTGTTTCCGGGACCCGCGGACGACCCGGGTGCTGAGCCTGGACGTGGGCCGCCGGAGCGGGGCCGATCCGCTCCAGGGCTGCCGGGCCGAGGACCGCCGGCTGCGGCTGGGCGGCCGGGTCCGGGACTACGCGCTGATCGCGATCGCCCCGGTCACGCTGCTGCACGAGGCCGCCGACTGGGATTACCGCTACCGCGGCGAGGCGGGCGTGCTCCGCCGGGCCACCACCCGCTGGTTCGCGGCCGGTGGCCGGGCCTACGCGCTCGGCTGGTCCACCCCGGACGCCGTCTGGGCCGCCGAGTTCGGCAAGGTGCAGATGGTACGGAGCACCTTCTACGCCGACAGCGCCGCGGCCTCCCGCGCCGCCCGGCGCGGATGACCGCGTACGGTCAGCTCACGCTCGCCGTGGCGAGCTTGATGCCGAACCCGACGAACAGCGCGCCCACCCCGGTCGCCGCCCCGGCGGCCAGCCGGCGCCGCCGCTGGAACTGCCCGGCCAGGAACCGGCCCCCGAAGATCAGCGCGGTCAGGTAGAGCGCGCTGAAGAACTGCACCACCGCGCCGAGCACCAGGAACGACAGCGCCGGATGCGGATATCCCGGCTGGACGAACTGGATGAAGAACGAGACGAAGAACAGGATCGCCTTCGGGTTCAGCAGGCTGATCACCGCGGCCCGCCGGAACGGCCGCTGCAGCTCGGCCGGCGTCTCCTCGACCGCCGCGGCCAGCTCACCCCGGCTGCGCCACTTGCCCCAGGCGCCGCGGATGATGTTCACCCCGACCCAGGCCAGGTAGCCGGCGCCGGCGTACTTCAGCACCAGGAACAGCGGCGGGTACGTCCCGAGCAGCGAGGACACGCCGGTCGCCGACAGGATCATGAGCACCGCGTCGCCCAGGAAGACGCCGAACGCCGCCTGGTAACCGGCGCGCACGCCCCGCCGGGCGCCGACCGAGAGTACGAAGATCGAATTCGGCCCGGGGAGCAGGATGATGGCGACCACGCCGAGCACGTAGGTCCAGAAGTCAGTGATGCCCAGCATGGTCATGCCCCTTCCGCTTGTCAGGCGGCGGCCAGGCGGTCCCGCAGGCGCTGCGCCGCGGCCGGCCACTCGTCCGCCGTCATCGCGAACAGTACGGTGTCGCGCCAGCTGCCGTCCGGCCGCAGCCGCTGCCGGCGGATCACCCCGTCCCGGCTGGCTCCGAGCCGGGCGATGGCGGCCTGTGACCGCTCGTTGCGGATGTCCGTGTACCAGAACACCCGGGCCGCGCCGAGCACGTCGAACGCCCGCTCCAGCAGCAACAGCTTCGCCTCGGTGTTCACCCCGGTCCGCCACCACTTGCGGCCCAGCATGGTGTGCCCGATCCCGACCGAGCGCCGATCGGGGTCGACGTCGTGGTAGGTCGTGATGCCCATCACCGCGCCGGACGCCGGGTCCACCTGGGCCCAGCCGGCCCGGTCGCCGCGCCACTGACCGCGGATCACCTCGGCGATGTCCGCGGCCATGTCGGCCACCGAGCGCGCCCGCGGCGTCGGGATGTGCCGCCAGACCTCCTCGTCGTCCAGCGCCTCGAACATGCCCTCGGCGTGCGCCGGGGCGAGCGGCTCCAGCCGGACGTGCCGGCCGGTCAGCAGCACCGGGGTCGACCACCGCGCCGAGGTGCGGCCGGGCAGGTAGGCCGGGGGCGGGACCGGGACGCCGGCGTCGGTCTCCGGCGGGCCGGCCACCCGGCGCAGCGGCAGCACCCCGGCCCAGTGCGGCAGGCCGAGATCCGCCGGGTCGTCGGCCACCCCGCCGTCGCGGACCCGGACCGAGACCTCGGCCAGCGGCAACGCCAGCACGCTGGTCTGCGCCATCTCCTGCCCGGTGGGCGGGCGGCTGTCCGCGGCCCGGCCGACGCCGACCTTCTCCACCAGGGCGTGCATGGCCACCGACTTCTCCGCCGGGTCGGTGACCGGGCGGGCGACGCCGTGCGCGACCACCGAGCGGTAGTTGGCGCTGTGGTGGAACTGGGACCGCCCGAACACCAGGCCGTCGAGCAGGGTCACGCTGACGCAGACCGGGATGCCGTCGCCCCGGGCGGCCAGCGCCATCCGGCCGCCGGTGGAGCCGTGCACGTAGAGCGTCCCACCGACCCGGACGTGCAGGGTGGGCAGCACGCGAGGCTCGCCGTCCACCACGAAGGCGACCGAGCAGTCGTACGCCTCGTCGAGGATGGCGTGCGCGCTCTCCTTGTCGTAGTGCATCCGTTTCCGGTTGCGGAGCGCGGTGGTGCGTGCGGTGACGGCGTAGGCGTCGGTCATCAGGGCCCTCCCGTGCTTGCTTTCCGGCTTGTACTAGTACAGAATCGCGACTGTGTCAGGACAATATCAGGTGACCGGGGAGACCGCCGCCGCGATTTCGGCGAGCATCGAGGCCGGCGTGATGCGCGGCGACTGGGCCTTCGGTGCGGCCCTGCCACCGGTCCGGGCGCTCGCCGCCGCGCTGCACGTCAGCCCGGCCACCGTCGCCAAGGCCTACCAGGAGCTGCGGCACCGCGGCGTGGTCGAGACCGAGGGCCGGCGCGGCACCCGGATCCGGTCCCGCCCGCCGGTGGCGGTCTCCCGGTCGGCGTTGCGGCTCCCGGCGCCACCCGGCCTGCTGGATCTCTCCGCCGGCGACCCCGACCTGCGGTTCCTGCCCCCGCTGGGCCCGGCCCTGCGAGCGGTCGCCGAGCGGGTCGGGCCGCCGCGGGGCTACACCGCGGCGACCACCCTGCCGGAGCTGATCGAGGCGGCCCGGCCCCGCCTGCTCGCCGAGGGCGTGCCGGCCGGCGACGCGGCGATCGCTGTCACCGCCGGCACCCTCGACTCGATCGAGCGGCTGCTCACCGCCCATCTCAAGCCGGGTGACGCGGTCGCCGTCGAGGACCCGGGCTGGGCGGCGCTGCTGGACCTGATCGCCGCCCTGGGCATGCGGCCGCTGCCGGTCGCGCTGGACGCCGAGGGCCCCGATCCGGAGTCGCTGGCCGCCGCCCTGCGCGCCGGAGCCCGGGCCGTGGTGATCACCGTCCGCGCGCAGAACCCGACCGGCGCCGCGGTCAGCGCCACCCGGGCCGCCGTCCTGCGCGAGCTGCTCGGCGCGCATCCGGAGGTGCTGCTGATGGAGGACGATCACGCCGCCGAGCTGGCCGAGCAGCCGCCGCACTGCGTCGGCCCGGTGACCCGCTGGTGGGCCTTCATCCGGTCGGCCTCCAAGCCGTTCGGGCCGGACCTGCGGGTCGCCCTGCTGGCCGGGGACGAGACGTCGGTGGCCCGGGTCGCCGGCCGGATGCGGATCGGGATGGGCTGGGTGTCCACCCTGTCCCAGCGGCTGCTGCTCCAGCTCTGGCGCGACCCCGAGGTGTCCGAGCTGGTCGCGGCGGCGGCCCGGTCCTATGCGGCCCGGCGCACCGCCCTGCGCGACCGGCTCCGCGAGCACGGCGTCCCGTCCTCCGGCGACACCGGCATCAACGTCTGGGTCCCGGTCCCCGACGAGACCCACGCGATCACCGTGCTCCGCGACGCGGGGTTCGCGGTGGCGCCCGGGGCGCTGTTCCGCGTCGCCTCGCCACCCGGCGTCCGGATCACCGTCAGCCCGCTGGCCGAGCCGGACATGCCGGCGCTCGCCCGGGCGGTGGCCACCGCGGTCCGCCCCGCCACCACCGGGGTGACGCGATAGTCCGCCGGTGGCGGATCGGTGTCCTCCGGGAGAGTGGGCCCGGTCGGCGTGACGGGTGCTCGCCCGGGTAAAACGGAGGGCATGCCAGGGACCGAAGCGCCGGTCGGCGCACAGCAGTGGGTGCCGTCGCAGCCGCACAGCATCGACGAGCTCAAGCAGGCCGCGTCCGGTTGCCGGGGCTGTGAGCTCCACGAGGACGCCACCCAGACGGTCTTCGGCCGCGGCGCCCCGCACGCCCGAGTCGTCTTCGTCGGCGAGCAGCCCGGCGACGTCGAGGACCAGAAGGGGTTGCCGTTCGTCGGCCCGGCCGGGCGGCTGCTGCGCGACGCCGTGGACGACGCCGGGATCGACCCGGCCGACCTCTACATCACCAACGCGGTGAAGCACTTCCGGTTCGAGCTGCGCGGCAAACGGCGCATCCACCAGACCCCCGGCCCGGCCCACATCACCGCCTGCCGGCCCTGGCTGGTCGCCGAGTTCGCGCTGCTGCAGCCGCAGCTGGTGGTGCTGCTCGGGGCGACCGCGGCGAAGGCGCTGCTGGGCCCCTCGTTCCGGGTCACCAAGTCCCGCGGGCGGCTGATGCCGTGGCCGGGCTCGGCCGAGCATCCGGAGGACTTCCCGGTCGCCGAGATCCAGGCGCTGGCCACCATCCACCCGTCGGCGGTGCTGCGCGCGGACAATCGTGACATCGCCTATCAGGGCCTGGTCGACGACCTGAAGGTCGCGGCCGGGGCGATCGCCGCCTGACTCTCGCCGCCCGCTCGGCTTCCGATCGCCGGACGACCAGACACATTTCGGGTACGCCCACCGCCCGTGCCGCAGGTCACAAAGCACCTCTCCGCCGAGCGGGGGCCACTGCACGGAGCGTGTCGCCCGGATACCGCGTGGGTACCCTCGTCACGTGCGATTGACGGATTTCTGGGGGCGCCTGGAGCAGGCGTTCGGAGCGGCTTACGCCCGCAGCATCGCGGCCGATCACGCTTTCGCGGCGCTCGGCGGCCGGACCATCGATCAGGCGATTGCGCAGGGTGTCGAGACGGCTACCATCTGGCGCGCGGTGGTGGCGTCGTACCCCGATCGGGTGCCCTCCCAGCTGCACTGAGTCATTTTTCGTACGCTTGTTCTGGCGTGTCGCTCGATGTCGTACAAGTGTTCGGCTATTGTCCACAGCGGCTCGGCCATCCACAGCCCTGGGTAGGGCGGAGGATTTTTGTCATACCCACCGCATACCGTGTCGGCCGTGGCGAAGAACGCGAAGTCCAATACAGGGGTGACGGCAATGGTGGCAGCACCGGACCGGGAAAAGGCGCTCGAACTGGCGCTGGCACAGATCGACAAGCAGTTCGGCAAGGGCTCCGTGATGCGGCTGGGGGAGCGGCCGGTGGTGCAGACCGCCGTCATCCCGACCAGCTCGATCGCGCTGGACGTGGCCCTCGGCGTCGGCGGCCTGCCGCGCGGCCGGGTCATCGAGGTCTACGGCCCGGAGTCCAGCGGTAAGACGACCGTCGCGCTGCACGCGGTGGCCAACGCGCAGAAGGCCGGCGGGGTCGCGGCGTTCATCGACGCCGAGCACGCCCTCGACCCGGAGTACGCGCGGGCCCTCGGCGTCGACACGGACGCCCTGCTGGTGTCCCAGCCGGACACCGGCGAGCAGGCGCTCGAGATCGCCGACATGCTGATCCGCTCCGGCGCGCTGGACATCATCGTCATCGACTCGGTCGCCGCCCTGGTGCCGCGTGCCGAGATCGAGGGCGAGATGGGTGACAGCCACGTCGGTCTGCAGGCTCGTCTGATGAGCCAGGCGCTCCGCAAGATCACCGGTGTGCTGAACAACACCGGCACCACCGCGATCTTCATCAACCAGCTCCGCGAGAAGATCGGCGTCATGTTCGGCTCGCCGGAGACCACGACCGGTGGTCGCGCGCTGAAGTTCTACGCGTCGGTCCGGCTCGACGTGCGCCGCATCGAGAGCCTGAAGGACGGCACCGACGTGGTCGGTAACCGCACCCGGGTCAAGGTGGTGAAGAACAAGGTCGCCGCCCCGTTCAAGCAGGCCGAGTTCGACATCATGTACGGCAAGGGCATCTCCCGCGAGGGCTCGCTGATCGACGTCGGCGTCGAGCAGAGCATCATCCGCAAGTCCGGCGCCTGGTACACGTATGACGGCGACCAGCTCGGCCAGGGCAAGGAGAAGGCGCGCGAGTTCCTCAAGGAGAACCCGGACGTCGCCGCCGAGATCGAGAAGAAGATCTTGGAGAAGCTGGGCGTCGGCCAGACCACCGGGGACGCCGCGGGCGGCCCCGAGCTGCCGCCGGTCGACTTCTGATCCGGTAGTCCGCGATGGCCGGACGACGTGGTGCCCGGTCCGGGCGCGGGTGGGATCCCCTCCCGCCCCGGACCGGCTCCGACGCGCCGGATGACACTTCCGAGGGCGACCGCGCCTCGGGCCCGGCGCGCCGCGGCGGTGGCCGGCGGGGCGGCTATGCCCGTCGCCGCCGCCCGGAGGACGACGAGGGCCTCTGGCAGACGTTCGGTTCCTCCAGCGAGGCCAACGAGGGGCCGGCCGACTCCTCCTCCGACCCGGAGCCTGCCGGCGACGAGTCCTCAGGCGCTGCCGGCGCCTGGGGCCGCTCCGGCCGCCGGAGCGCTCCGGGCGGCCGTGCCGGCTCGGCAGATCGGGCCGGCGAGAGTCTGGATCGCCTGGTCAGCCGCGGCATCCCGGATGGCTGGAGCCATTCAGGCGCGGGCCGCCCGAGCGAGCAAGGCGCCTCGGACACCCGGGATGACTCGGGCGATGCCTCCGGCGCTGGTCGGCGGAGCGATCCTGACCGTTCGAGTGGGGCGGCCGGTCCGGGCCGCCCGGATCGTTCTGGCAGCGGGTCAGGCAGCGACTCCGATCATTCGGGCAGCGCTTCGGGCTCGGATCGGTGGACCGGTTCGGATGTCCTTGGTTCCGGTTCCGAGCGGTGGGGCAGCGCTTCCGGCTCGGATCGGTGGACCGGTTCGGATGGCCTCGGTTCCGGCTCGGAGCGGCCGGGCGACGCGGATCGTCCGGTTAGCGGGTTCGGCTCCGAGCGGTGGGGCAGCTCCGGGCGGTCGGGCGGCGGGTTCGGCTCCGGTGGTTCGGGTGGCTCGGATCGTTCCGGGCGGTCGGGCGGCGGGTTCGGCTCCGGTGGTTCGGGTGGCTCGGATCGTTCCGGGCGGTCGGGCGGTGGCGGGCGCGGCTCCAGTCGTTGGGGTGGCGGGAGCCGTTCCGGTGGCGGGGACGGTGCTGGCTCGGGGGCCGGCGACGGTGCGGCGCGCCGGTCGGCTGGGCCGCAGCAGACGGAGTCCGAGCGGGCGCGTGAGATCTGTCTGCGGCAGCTCGCGGTGCGTCCGCGGACCCGAGCTGAGCTGGCCAAGGTGCTGGTCCGGAAGGAGATCTCCGAGGAGGTGATCGCCGAGGTCCTGGACCGGTATGACGAGGTCGGCATCATCGACGACGCGGCGTTCGCCCGGGCGTGGGTGTCCAGCCGGCATCACGGTCGTGGGCTGGCCCGCCGCGCCCTCGCCAACGAGCTGCGCCAGCGCGGCGTCGACGCCGAGGTGGCCAGCGAGGCCTTGGAGGCCGTCGACGCGGACGCGGAGGCGGAGACCGCCCGCGCCCTGGTCGACCGCAAGCTGCGCAGCGCCACCGGCACCCCGGAGGCCGTCTTCCGCCGCCTCGTGGCGATGCTCGCCCGCAAGGGATACCCGGCCGGCGTAGCCATCCGCGCCGTCAAGGACGCCTTGGCCGCCCGCGACGCCGAAGCCGCCGAGTTCGCCGACGGCGTGGACGCCGACGCCTTGGCCGACCAGGCAGACGACCCCTCCTCCTGACCGCCCGGTGCCTGGCCGCTTCCTGGCCGCGGTGAACACCGTCTCGTGGCCGCGCGGTGCCCACCGTCTCGTGGCCGTCCGGTGCCCCACGGTTTCCTGGCCGTCCGCTGCCCCACCCTCTCCTGACCGCCCCGGATGCTTCTCGTTGGTGGAGTCAGCCCAGATGACGTCGAGGTGTGCGATCAGGTCGGTGGGCCTGTCTGGACGCGTTCTCGTCGGCGGATCGGTCCAAGCGGCTCCGGGGGTTGGCTGGGTCGGCAGGCCCTGTCTGGGTGTCCTCTCGCCGGGGGACTTGGCCCAGGTCGCTTCGGTGCGTGGGATCAGATCGCCGGTCCGGCAGGACTCGCGCCTTGAGGGGGCGCGACAGCTCGCCTTGAGGAGAGCGTCACAGCTCACCTTGAGAAAGTGCGACGCTCGCCTTGAGGAGAGCGCCACAGCTCACCCGGCGGCGATCAGCGGTCATTTCGGGGCGCTGGGGGAGCGCTGCGTGCCCGGCTCACGGTTGCGCTTTGTAACAAGTGTCGATGAGCGGAGAGACACCGGCACCGATCCGCCCGGACCGCGTGGGGCACGTTCCGACGCCGCTTCGGGAGCCAGGCCGGGGTCTGCCCGGCCACGCCACTACCTGGTGGCATTCACCCCGATAGCAGCATCTCGCCCCGATATAGTCCGGTGGTGAGGAACTCCACCCATTCGGCGGGAACCTCCGGTTTCCCGGACGCCGGAGCGGTCTCCATCACGCTCAGTGTGATGGGCGTCCGGTTGTCGACGGGCGGGATAATGGGTGACGGCCTCGAAACGACGGAGATCGGCCGGGGGCGAAAGGGCTCGATGGCCCGGCACGTCGGAAATATCCGGGCGATATCGTGAGCTGGGCGTAAGCACGTCTGTGCCCTACGTCCTATCCGCTGCCGAATCATGAGTCCTTGACCGAAGCGGCACTCGCGACCTAGCCTCGCGTTACACAAGGTTTGCTCGACCATCGCAAGCAACACACACAACATAGATCGCATTACATTACGGCATCACTTGGCGGGTCCGGCCCGCCGCAGGCTCCGCCGACCGCTGACCGCGCGGTGGGCGGCGTGGCATAGCAGCGGTCGACCCCACAACTCCACACACTCTGATCCGAGCCATCAGCAGCTGACCCGGACGCGGAAGCCGACCGCACCGCCGGCGGGGACCGACACAGCTTCGCGGGACGAGAAATCGTTTCAAAGCTTGTCACACTCCGTCGACATTCGTGGACCGGCTTCGGCACTCCGGAGCGGCCGTGACAGCGGACATGTGGCGCGGCCACGACCAGGATCCGACCGGCGATGCGAAGTTCCGCGGGGAGCCGGCCGAGGAAAGGTCAGACCATCGCCACCGGTCCGGGTCCCGCCGCCCCGGCCGAGCCCAGCCATCCGGCCGGGTCGAGGACGCCGCCGACCCGAGGCGACGCCACCCATCGAGGTGACGCCACCGACCGCAGCGACGCCACCGACCCGGGGCGACGCCACCGAAGGCGACCCGGCCCGTGCCGGCGCCGCCGGCAGAAGGCGCCGCTGGACCGGGAGAGGCCGTGACTCCGAAGACGCCGCAGCTGATCGGCCCCACCGGACCCGACCCCGCCAGGGCCGGGCCCGAGCCGAACCCACGGCACCGGCCCGGACCAGAGAACCGACGAACCGGACCGGACCAGAGAACCGACGAACCGGACCGGGAGGGCGAAAGCCACCCCCGATTCCGGCGAGGAGAGGTCAGGAAGCCGGAACAGGCGGCATCCAGCCTTCCCGAGAGGCGAAGCTGGTAGCCGTACGGCGGAGCGTGTGAGCCGGGGCCCGGTGCCGCCTGTGGTCATCTGCCTTGGTCGGGCATCCCGCAGAGAGCCCGCGCGCGTGCACACCGCGCCGGCGGCGAAGGGAGACGCGGCGAGATGGCCCCCCAGTACTGGGTGCTCGTAGTAGCGATCGTCGTGCTCGCCGTGTCGGTGATCGTCGGCCTGACGCTGGGTGCCCGTGCCCTGCGCCAGCTGCGGTCCGAACGGCAGGACGCCCACGATCGGCACGAGCAGGAGGTCGGCGACGCTCAGGCGAAGGTCGCCGACGCGAACGCCAAGGCGGCTTCGGTGCGCGCCGAGGCAGCCGCCGCGAAGGCCGAGGCCGCCGCCGCCCGGGCCGAGGCCCGCCGGGTCCTGGAGAACGCGCACAGCGAGGCCGACACCATCCTGGAGCACGCCCACCGGCAGGCCGAGGCGGACGTCGAGCAGCTGCGCACCGCCGCCCGCCGCTCCGGTGAGCGGGAGATCGCCCTGCTCAACGCCACGGTGAAGGAGCAGTCGGCGGAGGTGGAGCGGCGCGCCGCCCGGATCGACGAGCGTGAGCGGCTGCACGCCGAGGAGGTCGAGCGCCTGGTCGAACGGGAGCGCCGGCTCGGGGCGATGGAGGCCGAGCTGACCAAGAAGGAAGCCGACCTGCGCAGCCGCGAGACGGAGATCCGGGCGGCCGAGGAGATGAAGCGCCGGGAGCTGGAGCGGATCGCCGGGCTCACCGCCGACACCGCCAAGGGCGAGCTGATCGAGTCGATCGAGGGTCAGGCGAAGCGGGAGGCCGCGATCCTGATCCGGGACATCGAGCAGGATGCCCGGAGCACCGCGGACACCCGGGCCCGGCACATCGTGGTCGACGCGATCCAGCGGATCGCCAGCGAGCAGACGGCGGAGAGCGTGGTCAGCGTGCTGCACCTGCCGAGTGACGAGATGAAGGGCCGGATCATCGGCCGGGAGGGCCGCAACATCCGGGCCTTCGAGTCGACCACCGGGGTGAACCTGATCATCGACGACACCCCGGAGGCGGTGCTGCTCTCCTGCTTCGACCCGGTGCGCCGCGAGGTGGGCCGGCTGACGCTGGAGAAGCTGGTGCTGGACGGCCGGATCCATCCGCACCGGATCGAGGAGGTCTTCGACTCGGCGCGCAACGAGGTGGAGCGGCTCTGCGACCGGGCCGCCGAGGAGGCGCTGGTCGACGTCGGGATCACCAACATCCACCCGGAGCTGGTCAAGTTGCTGGGCCGGCTGCGGTACCGCACGAGTTACGGCCAGAACGTGCTCAAGCACCTGGTGGAGACCGCGCACATCGCCGGGATCATGGCTGCCGAGCTGGGCCTGGACGTACCGACCATGAAGCGGGCCGCCTTCCTGCACGACATCGGCAAGGCGCTGACCCACGAGGTGGAGGGCAGTCACGCGCTGATCGGCGCGGACGTGGCTCGCAAGTACGGCGAGCACGAGGACATCGTGCACGCGATCGAAGCGCATCACAACGAGGTGCCGCCGCAGACCATCGAGGCGGTGCTCACCCAGGCCTCGGACGCCTGCTCGGGCGGCCGGCCGGGCGCGCGCCGGGAGAGCCTGGAGGCCTACGTCAAGCGGCTGGAGCGGATCGAGGAGATCGCCGGCGGCAAGGTCGGCGTCGAGAAGGTCTTCGCGATGCAGGCCGGGCGGGAGATCCGGGTGATGGTCCGCCCGGACGACATCGACGACATCGGCGCCGCGGTGCTGGCCCGCGACGTCGCGAAGCAGATCGAGGAGGAGCTGACCTATCCCGGTCAGATCCGCGTCACCGTCGTCCGCGAGTCCCGCGTCACCGAACTGGCCCGATAGACGATCAGGAGCAGACCACGATCACGGTACGACGGGAGCCTCCCGCCGTACCGTGAAGCGGCGGTCGTGACCAGCCTCAGACCTGCCGGTTGACATCGGTCAGCGGCAGCGGCTTGGCCGCCGTGGTCCGCACCCGGGTCAGCCGGCGCTGCAGCCACCACGCGAAGCTCGACAGCAGCCCGCAGATGCTGATGTAGATCGCCCCGATCACCAGGTAGGCCGGCACGTAGGGGAACCCGAAGGCGAGCCGCCCGCCGATCGTCTTGCCGACCGTCAGCAGCTCCGGGTAGGTGATGATGAAGCCGAGCGCGGTGTCCTTGAGCAGCACCACGAGCTGGCTCACGATGGCCGGCAGCATCGAGCGGATCGCCTGCGGCAGCAGGATCAGCCGGAGCACCTGGTTCTTCCGCAGGCCGATCGCGTAGGCCGCCTCGGACTGCCCGCGCGGCACCGCGTTGACGCCGGCCCGGAAGATCTCCGCGAGCACCGACCCGTTGTACAGCGTCAGGCCGATGACCAGGGCCCACAGGTTGCTGATCGACCAGCCGTACTGCAGCGGGACGTAGTAGCCGAAGAAGATCAGGATGAGCAGCGGGATCGCCCGGAACAGCTCGACCACCCAGGTCGACGGGGTCCGCAGGATCCGGTGCTCGCTGAGCCGGCCGGCCGCGAAGATCGCACCGAAGAGCAGCGCCAGCACGGTCGCGATGCCGGCCGCGGTGAGCGTGGCGACCAGGCCGTCGACGATCTCCATCTGGACGGCCTTGAACTTGAACTGGTCCCAGCGCCGCGCCTCGAACTGGCCGGTCTTGTAGAACCGGTAGATCACCCAGGCGATCAGCCCGGCGATCGCCAGCGTGGCCAGCACGCCGATGATCAGGTTGCGCCGGCGGCCGCGCGGGCCGGGCAGGTCGTAGAGCACTGACGAGCTCATCGCGCCACCTCCGCTGCGCCCCGGCGTCGCGATGAGCTGACGACTGTACTCATGGATTCGCTCGCACGCTCGCTCATCGGGCCACCGTCAACTTCCGCTCGAGGAACCGCTGCAGCAGGACCAGGGGAGTGATCAGGATCAGGAAGCCGACCACGATCCAGATCAGCACGTAGAACTGCGGCTCACCGAACTCCGACATGTACGACGGGATCGCGCCCGCCTCCAGCACCGAGAAGCCGGCCGCCACCGTGGTGTTCTTCAGCATCGCGATCAGCACGCTCATCAGCGGCGGCACCATCGACCGGAACGCCTGTGGCAGCACCACCTGCAGGAGCACCTGGTCGAAGGTGAGGCCCAGGGCCCGGGCCGCCTCGGCCTGCCCGGGGGCGACCGTGTTCACGCCGGCCCGGACCACCTCGCAGATGAACGCCGCGGTGTAGACGGTCAGCGCGGTGAAGGCGGCGGTCTGGTACTCCAGGTTGACGTCCAGTTTCGGGACGGCGAAGACCAGGAACGCGAAGACCAGCGTCAGCGGCGTGTTGCGCACGATGTTGACGTAGGCCGCGCCGAACCAGCGCAGCGCCGGGATCGGCGACACCCGGAACGCGCCGAGCAGCGTGCCCAGCAGCAGGCTTCCGACCGCGGCGACCAGGAACAGCTTCACCGTGTTCCCGAAGCCCTTGAGGAACAGGTCCCAGTGGTCGGTCAGTACGTGCAGGAACTCCGTCATTCCCCGTCCTAAGCCGTACCGGCCGAGGCCGGGCGGATGGTCCGCCCGGCCTCGGCTTCAGCAGATGTGGATCAGTAGCGCTCGAGCGTCGGCGGCGTGGCCGGCGAGCCCGACTTGCCCAGCGTGCCGTCGTAGATCTTCTGCCAGGTGCCGTCCTTGAAGGCGGCCTCCAGCTGGTCGTTCACGTAGTCGCGCAGGGCCTTGTCGTCGCGCGGCAGGCCGATGCCGTACTTCTCGGTGCTGAACGGCTTGCCGACGACCTTGAGGTCGGTCGAGTTCTGCGCGGCGTAGCCCTTGAGGATCGCGTCGTCGGTGGTGACCGCGTCGACCTTCTTGTCGAGCAGCTGCGACACGCACTCCGAGTAGGTCTTGAACTCGACGATGTTCTCCGGCTCGGTCAGACCCTCGTCACGGACCCGCTGGATCGGGGTCGAGCCCTGCGCCGAGCAGACCTTCTTGCCCTTGAGGGTGTCCTTGCCCTGGATCGTCGTCTCGTCCTTGCGGACCAGCAGGTCCTGGCCGGCGACGAAGTACGGCCCGGCGAACGAGACGTCCGCCTTGCGCTTGTCGGTGATCGAGTAGGTGCCGACGTAGTAGTCGATCTCCCCACCCTTGATCGCGGTCTCCCGGTTGGCCGACGGGATCTCCTTGTACTCGATCTTCGCCGGGTCGACGCCCAGCTTCGAGGCGAGGTACTGGGCGATCTCGATGTCGAAGCCGCACCGGGTGCCGGAGGTGTCCTTGTAGCCCAGGTTCGGCTGGTCGAACTTGACCCCGATGGTCACCTTGCTCGCCGACTTGATCTTGTCGAACGTCGGGCTGCCCTTCACCGCGGCGGCGGTGTCCGCGGTGAACGTGGCACCCGACGACTTGCAGGTGTCGGAGACCGGCGCCGCGCCGCTGCCGTTGCCGGCGCCGCTCGGGGTCGGGGTGCCCTCCTCGCCACATGCGGTCAGCGTGAAGGTGAACGCCGCCGCGGCGGCGAACACCGCTACCCGCTTCATACCCATGATCAACTCTCTCCTCTGCTCCAGATCAGACCCTGGAATTGGCTTGGGGGCCGGTCATTGGGGTGTGTTCAGTACGTCGACATCTGTATGTCAGTGCGTCAAGATCTTGGAAAGGAAGTCCTTGGCCCGGTCGCTCTTCGGGTTCGCGAAGAACTCGGCCGGCGGGGCCTGCTCGACCAGCTGGCCGTCGGCCATGAAGACCACCCGGTTCGCCGCGTGCCGGGCGAAGCCCATCTCGTGGGTGACCACCACCATGGTCATCCCCTCCTTGGCCAGCGAGGTCATCACGTCCAGCACCTCACCCACCATCTCCGGGTCGAGCGCGCTGGTCGGCTCGTCGAAGAGCAGCGCCTTGGGCTGCATGGCCAGCGCCCGGGCGATCGCCACCCGCTGCTGCTGACCGCCGGAGAGCTGGGCCGGGAACTTGTCCGCCTGGCTGGCGATGCCGACCCGCTCCAGCAGCGCCATGGCGCGCTCCCGGGCCGCGGCCGGTTTCTCCTTACGGACCTTGACCGGACCGAGCATCACATTTTGCAGGATGGTCTTGTGCGCGAACAGGTTGAACGACTGGAAGACCATGCCGACCTCGCTGCGCAACCGGGCGAGTGGCCGCCCCTCGGCCGGCAGCGGCTGACCGTCGAACGTGATCGTCCCGGAGTCGATCGGCTCCAGCCGGTTGATCGCCCGGCACAGCGTCGACTTGCCGGACCCGGAGGGCCCGATCACGACGACCACCTCACCGCGCTCGACAGACAGATCCACATCCTGCAGCACGTGCAGCGGGCCGAACCACTTGTTCACGTTCTCCAGAACGATGAGAGCCTCGCCTGTCACCCCGTGTCCATCCGCTCGTCGGGTCACTCGATGGGAGACACCCTAGGGGGACAGAGGTATCGGATAGTGACGAGAATGGTCACGGAGCAGTAACGCAGTCGCCACCCAGGGAGAGAAACGGACACGATGGCAGGTATGGCTGGCCTCTGGAACTGGTCCGTCGCGGTGCGGATCGAGCCCGACCGGGTGCGGGATGCCCTGGCCGGGGCTCTGGAACGCGGCGTGACCGAGATCGGGACGACCGGGCCGGATGCCATGCTCTGCGACGTCTATCACGTGGGTGGCGACTTCCCGACACTCGTCGACGTCTACCTGGCCCCGGACGAGGTGGACGAGGAGACCATCGCGAGCGCCGTCGCGGTCCGGCTCGCGGCCGCGGTCCTGGTCCCCGACGACACCCTCAACCCTTCCCGGTACGTCTGCGCCGACCCGGACGGCACCCTGCGCCCGGTGCACGTGGACGAGCGGGAGACCGACGACGGCGCGGAGCGGTGGCACCCGCGCCCGTGCACCGGCGACGACCCGGCCTGCGCGGCCCACCCGGGTTGCCACCGGTCGCGCTGGAAACCCGACCCGACGCCCGAGCGACCCGCCGCCGCGTAAGCAGTACCCTGGTCAATTGCCATGACTGTTGAGATACCCGGCGCCTCCCGCACCTACGACGTGCGCACCTACGGCTGCCAGATGAACGTGCACGACAGCGAGCGCATCTCCGGCCTGATGGAGGACGCGGGCTATGTGCGCGCCGCCGATCCGGAGGCGGCCGACGTCGTGGTCTTCAACACCTGCGCGGTCCGGGAGAATGCCGACAACCGCCTCTACGGCAACCTCGGCCACCTGCGGCCGACCAAGCTGAAGAACCCGGGCATGCAGATCGCCGTCGGCGGCTGCCTGGCGCAGAAGGACAAGGGCGACATCGTCAAGAAGGCGCCCTGGGTCGACGTGGTCTTCGGCACCCACAACATCGGCTCGTTGCCGGCCCTGCTGGAGCGCGCCCGGCACAACGAGGCCGCCGAGGTGGAGATCCTCGAGGCGCTCGAGGTCTTCCCGTCGACGCTGCCGACCAAGCGCGAGTCGACCTACGCCGGCTGGGTCTCCATCTCGGTGGGCTGCAACAACACCTGCACCTTCTGCATCGTCCCGTCGCTGCGCGGCAAGGAGAAGGACCGCCGTCCCGGCGACATCCTGGCCGAGGTCCGCGCCCTGGTCGCCGAGGGTGTCCTGGAGGTCACCCTGCTCGGGCAGAACGTGAACTCCTACGGCGTCGAGTTCGGTGACAAGCTCGCCTTCGGCAAGCTGCTGCGCGCCTGCGGCGAGGTCGAGGGGCTGGAGCGGGTCCGGTTCACCAGCCCGCACCCGAAGGACTTCACCGACGACGTGATCGCCGCGATGGCCGAGACGCCGAACGTCTGCCACTCGCTGCACATGCCGCTGCAGTCCGGCTCCGACCGGGTGCTCAAGGCCATGCGCCGCAGTTACCGCCAGGAGAAATACCTGGGCATCATCGAGAAGGTCCGGGCCGCGATGCCGGACGCCGCGATCACCACCGACATCATCGTCGGCTTCCCCGGGGAGACCGACGAGGACTTCGAGCAGACCCTCGAGGTGGTCCGCCAGGCCCGCTTCTCCAGCGCCTTCACCTTCCAGTACTCGAAGCGTCCCGGCACCCCGGCCGCGACCATGGACGAGCAGGTGCCGAAAAAGGTCGTCCAGGAGCGGTACGACCGCCTGATCGCCACCCTCGAAGAGATCACCTGGGCCGAGAACAAGAAGCTCGTCGGCGAGAAGGTCGAGGTCCTGGTCGCGGTCGGCGAGGGTCGCAAGGACGAGCGCACCGGCCGGATGAGCGGCCGTGCCCGGGACGGCCGCCTGGTCCACTTCGCCACCGGCGACCTGACCGGTGACCGCGCCCCGCGCCCCGGCGACATCGTCGAGACGGTGATCACCTACGCCGCCCCGCACCACCTGAACGCGGACGGCGCCCCGCTCTTGCACCGCCGCACCCGCGCCGGCGACGCCTTCGAGGCCGGCCGCACCCCGAAACTCAAGGGCGTCTCGCTCGGCCTGCCGACGATCGGGGTCCCGGCCCCGCTCCCGCCGGCCGCCGACGGCTGCGCGCTCTGACCCGCGCCCGGCTAAAGGGCGCGGGCGGCGGTCCGCAGGTGACGTAACAGGGCCGTCGTCGCCGGTGGGTCCGGTACGTCGCCGTACACCGCGACGTAGACGGTGCGACGGCTGTCCAGCGCGACCGTGCGTACGTCAGGGTTGTGGTGTGCGGCGAGCGCCAGCCCGGGCAGGACCGTGCCGCCCAAGCCGGCCGCGACCAGCGCCTGCACGGCGACGAAGTCGTCCGTGGTGAATCGGACCTCCGGGGTGAAACCGGCCACCGCGCAGAGCCGGACCAGCTCGGCCCGGCAGCGCTCGCAGCCGCTGATCCACGGCCGGTCCCGGTGGTCGGCGAGCGTGCCGCCCGGCCGGTCGGCCGGCGTCACCAGGTGGATCGGCTCCTCCAGCAGCAGCTCGTGGCGCAGCCCGTCGAGGTCCGGCGCGGGCTCGCCCGGATAGGTGAACAGCACCGCGGCCTCCACCTCGCCGCTGCGCAGCAGGCGCACCGCGGCCGGCGGCCCGGCCTCGGTGAAGCGCAGGTCCACGCCCGGGTGCTCGGCCGCGAAGGCGGCCGCCGCGACCGGCACGAAGGTGCCCAGCGCGGACGGGAACGCGGCCAGCCGGACCCGGCCGGACCGCAGCCCGGTGTGCGCGGCCAGCTCCGCCTCCGCGGCGTCGAGCCGCCCGAGGATCTCCTCGGCCCGCTCGGCCAGCATCCGGCCGGCGTCGGTGAGCCGGATGCCGCGCCCGGCCCGTTGCACGAGCCGGCTGCCGGTCTCCGCCTCCAGCCGGGCCAGGTGGTGGCTGACCGACGGCTGGGCGTAGTGCAGCGCCTGGGCGGCGGCCGTGACTGAGCCGTGCCGGGCCACCGCGACCAGCACCCGCAACCGGGAGACGTCGAGCATGCGGCCAACGTATCAACCGGGTCTATGGGTTTGCTCGTGATCCGGCATTGGACCGATGGGTGGGGCCGGGCCGACGATCGGGACATGGAGTTGACCTTCGCGGACATCCGGGCCGCGCACGACGTCGTCCGCCGCCACCTGCCGCCCACCCCGCTCTGGGGCTATCCGCTGCTGGACCGGGCCACCGGCGCCGCGGTGCTGGTCAAGCACGAGAACACGCAGCCGATCGGCGCGTTCAAGGTGCGCGGCGGGCTGACCCTGCTGGCGAGCATGACCGCGGCCGAGCGGGCCCGCGGCACGGTCACCTGGTCGACCGGCAACCACGCGCAGTCGGTGGCCTACGCCAGTCACCGGTACGACGCGCCGTGCACGGTGGTGATGCCGGCCGGCACCGATCCGGCCCGGGCGGCCGCGGTCGAGGCCTGGGGCGCCCGGGCGGTACTGACCGGGGATTCGCTGGACGAGGCCGGGCGGCGCGCCGAGCGGCTGGCCGCGCAGTCCGGGGCCCGGCTGGTCAGCCCGGGCGACACGCCGGAGCTGCTGGCCGGGGTCGGCACGCTCTACCTGGAGATTCTCCAGGCGCGGCCGGACCTGGACGCGATCGTGGTGCCGGTCGGCAGCGGCACCGGGGCGGCCGCGGCCTGCCTGGCGGCCGCGGCGCTGGCGCCGGGCTGCGCGGTGATCGGCGTGCAGTCGGCCGCCTCGCCGGCCGCGCACGACTCCTGGCGGGCCGGCGAGCTCCTCGCCCGGCCGAACCGGACCGCGGTGGCCGGGCTGGCCACCGGCCGGGGCTTCGCCCTGCCGCAGCGGCTGATGCGGGCCGGCCTGGCGGACTTCCTGCTGGTCACCGACGAGGAGATCGGCGCGGCCCGGCGGCTGCTGGCGACCGCCGCGCACACCCTGGCCGAGGGGGCCGGGGCGGCCGCGACGGCCGCGGTGCTGAGTCGTCCGGAGCTGTTCGCCGGGCGGTCGGTGGCGGTGGTCTGCACCGGGGGCAACGCCGTCCCGGCCGAGTTGGCGGATCTGGCAGTGCCGGACGCGTCAGTCGCTACTCCCGCTTCACCCGCTTCACCTGCGCAAATGATCTGATCGCCGGAATCATCGCCGGATGGCAATTCGCGACATTCCGGAAATAATGGACGAGGTGAGCTTCGAAGTCGTCCGTTTGTCGGACACTGGAGCGAACCGGGCACTTCTCCCGGCATGATCGGACAGCCGGGTGGCGAGGGGGAAACGATGATCCGCATCGGGGTGACGGGCCACATCCGGCTCGAACCGTCCGCTCGCCGATTGATCTACCGGGAGCTGGTCAAGGAGCTGCGCGCGCACAAGGGCGTGCACGGGGTGACCTGCCTGGCCGAGGGCGCCGACCGGATCTTCGCCGAGGCGGTCCGGGCCTGCCGGGGCACCTTCGAGGCGGTGCTGCCGGTCCCGGAGCACTCCGCCGCCCCGGAGAACGATCGGGACCTCTGCGCCCTGCTCCGGCACGCCACCGACGTGACCCGGCTGACCGTGCCGGGGCCGCCCGAGGGGTGTTACGAGGCGGCCAGCCGCGAGGTGGTGGAGCGCTGCGACCTGCTCATCGCGGTCTGGGACGGCAGCGGCGTCGGCCTGCGCGGCGGCACCGCCGAGACGGTGGCCTGGGCGGTCGCCCGGGGCAAACAGGTTCGCCGGGTGTGGCCGGCCGGCGCCCGCCGCAGCGCGCTCTCCGCCGTACCCCTCCCGGTCGGCTGAGTCAGCCCAGCAGCTCCACGGCCATCCGGCAGACGTCCTCGGCGGAGCCCCAGGAGAGGGTGACCCCGGCCCCGCCGTGCCCGTAGTTGTGGATCACCCGGCCGTCCCGCTCCACCCGGACCGGCGAGCGGTAGGGGCGGAACCCGACCCGCTCGCCGAGCACCTCCGCCCCGGCGATCCGCGGGAACAGCGCGATCCCCCGGTCCAGCATCTCCCGGGTGATCCGCGGGTCGGGCGCCGGGCGCTCGTACCCTTTCTCGCCGCTGCCGCCGATGATCAGCGTGTCGCCGTGCGGCAGCAGATAGACCACCGCCGTCGGGTCGTCGGTGTGCTCGCAGAAGAACTCGGTGATCCCCGGGTTGCGGACCGCCACGAGTTGCCCGCGCAGCGGCTCGACGGACGGGTCGCCGACCAGCTGGGCGGCGCGGAACCCGGTGCAGTTGAGCACGACCGGCGCCTCGCCGGTCAGGTCGGCCAGGTCGGTCACGTGCGCCCGCTCGATCGTGATCCGGTGGCGCTCCAGCAGGCCGGTCAGGTAGCTCAGGTAGACCGGCATGTCGATGAGAGCGGTGGTGAAGCCCCAGCCGGACAGGAAGCCCGGGGGCAGGGTGGCCGGGTCGATCTCGGTGTGGTCCGGCAGCCGGCGGGCCCAGTCCGGTGTCTCGATCCGGTCGCGGGTCGCCTCCACCCCGCGCACCACCCGGATCCCGGCGGCCGGATCCGGCGCCTGCGCCAGCAACCGCTGAAAGCACACCCGGCTCCAGCGGTCCAGGTCCGGATGATCGGTGAGGCAGGTCTCCCACATCGCGCCGGCGGCGGCCGAGGTGGTCCGGGACGGTGGCTCGTCGGCCAGGACCCGTACCGGCAGGCCCTCCTCGGCGAGCCGGATCGCAGTGGTCAGCCCGATGACGCCCGCCCCGACCACCAGGAGCGGTTTCGCAGTAGCGGCCATCAGCCCAGGGTATCGGCGCGGGTCGAAATCCGTAACGTGGATGCGGTCCAATGGAGACATGGCCGCAGCGGGCACCAAGAACGATGTCCTTCGTCTGACTCTCGCCACCGTGGCGTCGGGTGGTTTGACGTTTCTCCTGACCAACGCCCTGGACCAGCCGCTGGGGATCAGCCTGCTGCTCTCCGTGCTGATCGGCGGGATCGTGCTCATCGTCCGGTTCCTGATCATGTTCGAGCATCGGCTGACCGTGGTGGAGAGCCGTCAGCTGGAATCGCTGCGCGAGATCAACATCCTGGTCGACCGCAAGTTTTCGGAGATCAACAAGGCCACCGAGCTGTTCCACCTGATCGAGAGCTCGGCGGTGCAGCACGACGTACTGGCCCAGTTGGTCCGGCACTCCACCGGCATCCTGCCCACCTCGCCGCCGATCATCCACAGCCTCGCCGAGTCCCGGCTGCGTGAGCTGGCCGAGTTCATGGCCGAGCTGTCCGAGGGCGGCGACGCGACCTACTACGGCGAGGACCGGGACTGGCTGCTCGGCCTGGCCCGGCACACCACCACCAGCCTCGACGCGATCAGCACCGACGGCGTGGACCGCGGGTTCTGGCAGAGCGACATCGGCCGGCACTACCTGGAGTACCAGCGCCAGGCGGTGGAACGCGGGGTCCGGATCCGCCGGATCTTCCTGCTGCCCCGGCCGGAGATGGCCGGCCAGCAGGAGTTCGCCGACGCCTGCCGCTACCAGGGGAAGATGGGCATCGACGTGCGGGTGCTCGACCACGACGCCATCCCGCACGCGATGCGGACCTCGATCGTCGACTTCATCATCTTCGACGGCGCGGTCGGCTACGAGACGATGTCCGCCTCGATCACCGAGCCGGACGCCCGGCCGGTCCTCGCCCAGACCCGGCTGATCATGCGGGAGCGCCGGGTCCAGGAGCTGACCCACATCTTCGACCACCTGTGGCGGATCAGCCGGCCGCTGGAGGCCGCCGCTACGCCCAGTCCGGCGTCGCCGCCAGCAGCAGGTGATCGCGAACCCGGGTGACGGTCGCCGCCCACTGCCGGCTGAACCCGGCCCGCCGGTCCAGGGCGTCCCAGACCGGCATCAGCTCCTCGTCCACCTGTGCCCCCGGCATCCACAGGTGTGCCAGGTGCTCGAACGCCGGCCGCAGCCGCCGCAGCTGTTCCGCCCGGCTGTGGCCGCCGGTCAGCGCCGCGTCGACGATCGCCGTCAGGGTGGTGAGCAGCCAGTCGTGCAGTGCCAGGTCCTCGCCGAGCCGGACCACCGCGGGCAGGTCCTGGCCGGGCACGGTCAGGCGCAGCGTCCGGAACCGCTCGGACTCGAGGGTGAAGCGACCGGTGAGCGTCTCCGCGCCCAGGTATGCCACCCAGCGCAAGGCGGTGCCCGGCGCGTTCAGCGGGGCCAGCTGATCGAGCCGACCGTCTCGCTGCACGGCGTCCAGGCCGCGGGTGGTGATCGCGCCGAGGTCGAGGACGGCCGGATCCGTGCCGTCCCGCAGCAGACCGTCGGCGATCTCGTCGGGCCGGTACTTGCCGATCAGCTCGATGCGTCCCGGTGTGGCCAGGTAGTGCGACCACGGACGTCGCCGGGTGGACTCGGCGGCGACCAGGCCGGCGTGGGTGGAGCACTGCGTGACGTGGCCGCCGGTGACGATCGCGTGCCAGCCGAGCGTGCCGACGCCGCGCGGGTGGCCGCCGCGGGACGACGGCATCCGGCAGTCGACGCCCTCCCAGCGGTCCGCCGAGATCGCCCGGGAGATCGGCCGCTGGCTCCGGCGGACTGTCTCGCCGGAGGTCAGGTCGAGGAGTTCGGCGGCCGAGTGCCCGGACAGCGGCCGGGAGTTCCGCAGCAGAGCGGTGTGCACCTCGCCGAACGCGAGCATGTGTTCCGTCCGCGTCACGGCGGGTCCGTGGCCAGGAACGCGTGGCTGATGCGATCCTGCGGCTCGGCCGGCAGCGTGATGCCTTCCATCCCGGCCCGCCGGACCACCTGATCGTCGACCTCCGGGGCGAGCCGGACCATCGACATGATCAGGTCCGCGGCCACCTCCACCTCCAGGAAGCGGCTGGGCAGGACCGAGAAGCTCTGGTACGCGCAGAGCGGCCCCGGCCGTTCCGTGAGCCGGACCACCGGTGGCAGCTCGGGCCAGGTCTCCGGCAGCGTGCCGACCGGTTCCGGCGCGGTCAGGCGGGCGTCCGCCGGGCGCAGCAGACCGAGTCGGAGCAGCTGCCACACCGCCCGGAGCAGCGTGACCGACCAGCTCCCGTCGGCGCTGTCCCGCAGCTCGGCGTCGATGAAGATCGCATGGCGGGCGCCGGTCTGCACCGGCGGCTGCCACTCCGCTCCGGACATCGCCGGTGCACCACCGGCCGTGGGCGACCGCTTTCCGGTGCACAGCCACCCGTTCGCGTCGAGCAGCGGCCGGACGCCGGTGGTGCCGGGGTGCGGTTCCGGCACGATGTGGTCGAACACCTCGCGGGCCGGACCGCCGGTCAGGGCCGACTCCCGGGCGAGGTAGTCGACGGCGAAGCCGCTGTGCTTCGCGGCCTCCTGGATCCGCGGGATGACGTCCCGCGGACGTCCGGATCCGTCGGCGTGGTCCACGACCAGGACGCAGGTGCTGATCCGGGCCTTGGCGGCTCGGCTACGAGCGAGAGCGGCAGTGGTCTCCACCCACGGCGTCACCCGGGCGAAGTAGCGGGTCAGCGCGTCCTCGGCCAGGTCCTCCGGGAAGAGGTGGGCGAGCTCGACGGAGAGGTGGGACAGCGCCACCGACGACGTCGCCCCGGCGGTGCCGGCCTCCCGATAGTCGAACCCGGCTGTCACAGCGTCTCCCGGTGCCACCGCCACCTCCGTGGATCGGCCGATGGATCCATGGTGGCGTACGGGTCAAGGAAACGCCGGAGGGCGGCGGTCCACCCGGACCACCGCCCTCCGATCAAGCGAGACTCAGCTGGCCTGCTCGGCCAGCGCGAGGAACTGCTTCTTCGAGGCGAGCGCCTGCTCGGCCTCCTTGATCCGCCGGTTGTCGCCGGCCGCCTTGGCCCGCTCCAGCCGCTGCTCGGCCTCGGCGACCTGGTCGCGCATCTGGCGCAGCAGCGGGTTGTCCTGCGGGCTGGTCTTGCGCCACGCCGAGTCCATCGCGACCCGGATCCGCTCCTCGGCGGCCCGCCAGCGGCGGTCCAGGCCGGCGGCGGCCTCGCGGGGCACCCGGCCGGCCTCGTGCCAGGCGGCCTGGGCGTCGCGCAGCTTGTTCTGCGCGCCGCGGGCGTCGGCGTCGACGTCGATCGCTTCCAGCTCGGCCAGGATCGCCTGCTTGCGCTCCAGGTTGCCCTGGTACTCCGCGTCCCGGGCGGAGAAGACCGCGCTGCGCCGGGTGAAGAACGCGTCCTGGGCGGCCCGGAACCGCTCCCAGAGGCGCTGCTCGGCCTCCTTGGCGGCGCGCGGCGCCGCCTTCCACTCGGCCATCAGCTCCTTGAGCCGGTTCGCCGTGGTGTTCCACTCGTCCGAGCCGGAGATCGCCTCGGCCTCCTTGACCAGCTCCTCCTTGGCGGTCTGCGCCTGCTTGCGCTGCCCGTCCAGGGTGGCGAAGTGCGCGCCGCGGCGGCGGGTGAAGCCGTCCCGGGCGGCGGCGAACCGCTTCCACAGCTCACCGTCGGTCTTCTTGTCGACGCCGCGGATCGTCTTCCACTCGTCGAGGATCTCCTTGAGCCGGTCGCCGGCCGATTTCCAGCCGGTGGCCTCGGCGGCGATCGTCTCCGCCTCCTCGACCAGCGCCGTCTTGCGGGCCAGGGCCTCGGTCCGGGCGACCTCGCGGGCCGCGCGAGCCTCGCCGGCCTTCTCGTCGGCGAGGGCGGCCAGCTTGTCCAGCCGGGCGGCGAGACCGTCGATGTCGCCCACCACGTGCGCCTCGTCCAGCTGCGTGCGAAGCCGCTTGACGCTGCTCAGCGAGTGGGACGCGTCCGCCGCGCCCGACTTGAGGCGAGCCTCGACGAGGTCGACCTCGGTCACCAGGTCCTCGAATCGCCGGGCGAAGTGGGCCAAGCCCTCCTCGGGGGTGCCGGCCTGCCACGAGCCGACCACCCGGTCGCCCTCGGCGGTCTTCACGTACACGGTGCCGTCGGCATCCACGCGCCCGAAGGCCGTCCAGTCGTTCATGAGCTCATCCTCGTTCTCCCGGCGCCGAAGGACCAGCCCGGTCCCCGGCCACCGCCACAGCGCAGTGGAATGCCAACCCTCTCAGGGGCATTCTTTCTCGCGCATTGTCACAGGTCCAACCCGGTTAGGGGAAAGCTCCCGCCGACGACCGTGACACAACCTTGTCCTACGGTTGCTTTGTGTCGTTGAGTCCGGGTCCTCGCGTGGTCACCGTCGTCGGCCCGACAGCGGCCGGGAAGTCCGCCTTGAGCATCGCACTCGCCCACGAGCTGGGTGGCGAGGTGGTCAACGCCGACTCCATGCAGCTCTACCGCGGGATGGACATCGGGACCGCGAAACTGAGCGTGGCGGAGCGCGACGGCGTGCCGCACCACCTGCTCGACATCTGGGACGTTTCGGTCACCGCGGCGGTCGCCGAGTACCAGGCGCTGGCCCGCGCGGCGATCGACGACATCCGGGCCCGGGGCCGGGTGCCGCTGCTGGTCGGCGGGTCCGGGCTGTACCTGCGGGCGGTGCTGGAGGAGTTCGAGTTCCCGGGTACCGATCCGGTGATCCGGGCCCGGCTGGAGGCCGAGCTGGCCGAGACCGGGCCGGCGCCGCTCTTCGCCCGGCTGCGGGACCGGGACCCGGTCGCGGCCGGCAAGATCCTGCCGTCCAACGGCCGGCGGATCGTCCGCGCCCTGGAGGTCATCGAGCTGACCGGGCAGCCGTTCACCGCCGCCCTGCCCGATCCGCGGCCGTACTACCCGTCGGTGCAGATCGGCGTCGACCGGGAGGTGGCCGAGCTGGACGAGCGGATCGCCCGGCGGGTCGACCTGATGTGGGCGGCCGGGCTGCTCGACGAGGTGCGCGCGCTGGACGCGGCGGGCATCCGGGACGGCCGGACCGCTTCCCGGGCGCTCGGCTACCAGCAGGCCATCGCCCAGCTGGACGGCGTGCTGACCGAGTCGGAGGCGAAGGACGAGACGGTGCGCGGCACCCGCCGGTTCGTCCGGCGGCAGCGTTCCTGGTTCCGCCGGGACCCGGCGATCACCTGGCTGGACGGGGCCGCCCCGACGCTCGTGGCCGACGCGCTGGCCGTTGCGCGATGATGGACGGCGTGTTTTTCACCAAGGGCCACGGCACCGCCAACGACTTCGTCATCCTTCCCGACCCCGACGGCGAGCTGCAGCTGACGCCGGCGCTGGTCGCCGCGCTCTGCGACCGGCGGCGCGGGATCGGCGGTGACGGCGTGCTGCGGGTGGTGCGCGCCGCGAAACACCCCGAGGCGACCGGGCACGCCGCCGACGCCGAGTGGTTCATGGACTACTGGAACAGCGACGGCTCGATCGCCGAGATGTGCGGCAACGGCGTCCGGGTCTTCGCCCGCTACCTGGTGGAGCACGGCCTGGCCACGGCAGACCCGGCGGGTCTGCCGGTGGCGACCCGGGCCGGCGTCATGTTCGCCGTGGTCTCGACCGACACGATTTCGGTACGGATGAGCACGCCCCGGGTCTACGCCGCGAGCACCGCCACCGTGGGGGCGCTCACCGTCCCCGGCCTCGCCGTCGACTGCGGCAACCCGCACCTGGTCTGCGGCCTGCACGACGGCGTCGAGCTGGCCGGCCTGGACCTGACCACCGCCCCGCTGGCCGACCAGGCGCTGTTCACCGCCGGGGTGAACGTGGAGTTCGTCGAGCCCGCCGAGCCCGTCCCCGGGATGGACCGGCACGTCCGGATGCGGGTGCACGAGCGCGGCTCGGGCGAGACCATGTCCTGCGGCACCGGCGCCCTCGCGGTCGGCGCGGTCGCCCTGCGGGAGGCCGGCCTGACCAGCGGCTCCGTCGCCGTCGACGTCCTGGGCGGCCGTCTCGTGATCACCTGCGACGAGCAGGGCGCCTGGTGGCTGGCCGGCCCAGCGGTCCTGGTCGCCTCCGGTGAGCTGGACCCGGCGGTGTTCGCCCTATCCGCCCCGGCAGCCCCGACTTCGGCGTCTTCGACGTCCGCGGTCTCGACCTCGGTGGCCTCGACCTCGTCCCCGGTCGACCCGTCCTCTGTCGACCCGTCCTCGGCCGGCCCGTCCTCTGTCGGCCCGTCCCCGGTCGGCCCGGCTTCGGCGGCCCCGGACCCGGCGACCCCGGGCGCTTCGGCGGTGGCCGGCTGATGCTGCACCGCGTCGCCCACCGTGGTTACTCCGCGGTGGCCCCGGAGAACACGCTGCCCGCCCTGGCCGCCGCCGCGCGGGCCGGCGCCACCTTCGTCGAGTTCGACGTGCGGTGCACCGCCGACGGCGTCCCGGTGGTGATCCACGACCGGACCGTGGACCGCACCACCTCCGGCTCCGGCCGGGTCTGGGACCTGCGCGCCGACGAGATCGCCACGCTGGACGCCGGTTCCTGGTTCGGCCCCGGGCACGCCGGCCTGCGGGTGCCGACGCTGGCCGAGGCGCTGGCCGTGCTGCAGCCCACCGCCGCCGAGATCCTGCTGGAGATCAAGCCGCCGGCCACCCTGGACGAGGTCAAGACGGTGATCGCCACGCTGGCCGAGTTCGACCTGCTGGACCGTACGGTCGTGCAGAGCTTCGAGGCGGACGTGGTCCGCAAGGCCCGTCAGCTGGCCCCGGAGGTGCGCCGCGGCCTGCTGCTGTTCCGCTTCGACGCGGAAACCGTCGAACTCTGCCGCGAGCTGGGCGTCACCTACTGCAACCCGTCGGTCGCCGACGTCCTGACCGGCCCGGAGACGATGGCCGCCCTCACCGAGCTCGGCGTCGGCGTCATGCCATGGACCGCCAACGACCTCACCCAGTGGCGCCCTCTGGTCGACGCGGGCGTAGCCGGCCTGATCACCGACTACGTCGGCGAACTCTCCGGCTGGGCCGCCGCCTGACAGAGAGCCGCAGCCGTGTCGATCCGGCTGGGCCGCTGCGGGACCCAAGCCGCAGCCGTGCCGATCGTCGGGTCGCCGCCTGACAGAGAGCCGCAGCCGTACCGATCCGAGTGGGCCGCCGCGGGACCCCAAGCCGCAGCCGTGCCGATCCGTCTGGCCGCCGCCTGATCCTGAGCCGCAGGCCGCCAATCGGTTGGTTTGCTGCTTGATCCCGTGCTGCGCAGGCGTGCCGATCGGCTGCGCCGCTGCCTAATCCCGAGTCACCGCACCGCCGATCGGCCATGCCGCCGCTCACAGCCCGCCCTCCCCAAGGGGGACCTTCCTCGGACAGTGTGGCGGATTTTGGAGGGCGCCGGCGGGCGGGCTGTGGACAACGCGGTGTTGTGGGTAACGCCGTGGTGGGCAACAGCTGTGGGCGTCGCGGTGTGGTGGGCAGCGCGGTGGCGGGCAACAGGTGTGGGCGTTGCGGTGTGGTGGGGCAGCGCGGTGGCGGTGCGCTCAGACGGCTTGATAACGGCTCACGAGCGGCAACAGGTGTGGGCGTCGCGGTGTGGTGGGGCAGCGCGGTGTTGCAGGCAATAGGCGTGGGCGTTGCGGTGTGGTGGGCAGTGCGGTGGCGGGCAACAGGTGTGGGCGTCGCGGTGGGGGCAGGGCGGTGTTGCAGGCAACAGCCTGGGTAACGCGGTGTGGTGGGGCAGCGTGGTGGCGGACAACAGTCTGGGTAACGCGGTGTTGTGGGTAACGCGGTGGCGGGCAACGGCCGTGGGCGACGCGGTGTTGTAGGCAACGCGGTGGCCGGCAACAGGCGTGGGCGACGCGGTGTGGTGGGCAGCGCGGTGTTGCGGACAGCACGCCGTGGGTGACGCGTGCCTCGCAGAATGCGGTGCTGACTGCGACGCGGCGGTGGGTGGGAGGGTTCTCGGTGACCACCCACGGGTCGTGAAGGGTGGGGTGATCGTCATGGACGCGCAGCGGCCAGATCAGCCCGCCCGGCCCGCGCTACTTAAAGAGAATTTGGTGTACGACCGCGGCCCGGCCAGGCTTGGTCGAGGTGATCGGTAGGGTGCTCAGGCCCGCGCTGCCCACTCATATGGCGGGGTGTGGCTCTCTCCCGGCTTGGACCCTGCCGGTCACCGTGGCGCGGAGTGGCTGAAGAGGGGTTTGCCCAGCTGTAAGTAGCGTTGCCCTCCCGCTGGTGTGGTTCTGCCGCGACGACGGGAAGGTCAACGGGTACATGGGTCAGCTGATCATTGGAGTCGATCCGCACAAGCGGTCCGCGACGATCGAGATCATCAACGAGCGTGAACAGGTGCTGGCCCGTGGCAGGTACGGCACCGACACCGGTGGCTACCAGCAGATGCTCGCCGCCGGCCGCCGTCACGCCGGCCGGGTGTGGGCGGTCGAGGGCTGTAACGGCATCGGCCGGCACCTGGCCCAGCGGCTGGTCGCCGACGGCGAAACCGTGCTGGACGTCCCGGCGAAACTCGCCGCGAAAGCCCGCAACTTTGACACCGGGCACGGCCGTAAAACCGACGGTCACGACGCGCACCACATCGCGGTGACCGCCCTGCGCACCCCGGGCCTGCGCCGCGTTCACGCCGACGGCGCCACCGTCGCGCTGCGGCTGCTGGCCGACCGCCGCGACCAGCTCGGCGCCACCCGCACCGAGACCATCAACCGGCTGCACCAGCTACTGCTCGAACTGATCCCCGGCGGCGCGAAGAAGAACCTGACCACCGACCAGGCCCGCACCCTGCTCGAACGCGTCAGCGTCCCGGCCGGCGACATCGTCACCGCCACCCGCTATCAGCTGGCCGGCGACCTGGCCGACGAGCTCACCACCCTGGACACCAAGATCAAAGCAGCCAACCGGCAGCTGAAGACCGTGCTGGCCGCCACCGGCACCCAGCTGACCAGCCTCAACGGCATCGGCCCCTCCGGCGCCGCCCGCCTGCTCGGCGACATCGGCGACATCAGCCGCTTCCCGACCCGCGGGCACTTCGCCACCTGGAACGGCACCGCCCCCATCGACGTGTCCTCCGGCGACAACCATCATCACCGGCTCAACCGGGCCGGGAACCGGCGCATCAACCGGGTCCTGCACATCATGGCCATCACCCAGCTCCGCTTCGACACCCCCGGCCGCGCCTACTACCAGCGCAAACGCGCCGAAGGCAAAACCGCGATGGAAGCCATGCGAGCGTTGAAACGACGCCTGTCCGACACCGTCTACCGCCAAATGATCAAAGACGACCACACGGCACAACAGACAGCGACGGGTCCGGGAGGACACACGGGGGCGACTCTGAACTCCAGCGCGGCCGACCCAAACCCCAAGATCGACACTTCGGAAAAGTCACAACCCGGACCCGCCAACCACCACCCTAAAACACCCCTCACACCAACCCCTTGACAGAGGGGTGCCGGGAGCATGCGATCTGCACCCGCGCGGACCCGCGTCAATGATGATCTTGATCTTGGAATCAGGCGGTCCGGACGACGAGGTCATCGCTCCGATCAGGCGGTCCGGACGACGAGGTCATCGCTCCGGTCGGGCGGTCGGGACGGCGAGGTCATCGCTCCGATCGGGCGGTCGGGACGGCGAGGTCATCGCTCCGATCGGGCGGTCGGGACGACGAGGTCGTCGCTCCGATCGGGCGGGCGAGGTGATCAGGCGGCCCCGAACAACGACGCCGTCAGAAGATGCCCTCCGGGGCCTGGTCCAGCTCGGACTCCGGGGTGGCGGCCGGGTTGGCCGGGGCCGGGACGCCGCGGACGACCGCTCGGATCGCGGCGGCGACCGCCGGGGTCACCCGGGGGTCGAAGACGCTCGGGATGATCACTGTGGGGTTGAGCTTGTCCTCGCCGACCACGTCCGCGATGGCGCGGGCCGCGGCGAGGGCCATCTCCTCGGTGAACTCCTCGGCGCTGACGTCCAGCATGCCGCGGAAGACGCCGGGGAAGGCCAGCACGTTGTTGATCTGGTTGGGCTGGTCGGAGCGGCCGGTGGCGACCACCGCGGCGTGCTTGCGGGCCTCCCGCGGGTCGACCTCCGGGTCCGGGTTGGCCATCGCGAAGACGATCGACTTGTCCGCCATCTTGGCGATGTCGTCGCCGGTCAGCAGGTTCGGCGCGGAGACGCCGATGAAGACGTCGGCGCCGGCGATCGCGCCGGGCAGGTCACCCGAGTAGTTCGCCTTGTTGGTGTGGTCGGCCAGCCACTGCATCGACGGGTTCAGGTCGGGCATGCCGCGGTGCAGCGCGCCCTTCCGGTCGTAGGCGATGATGTCGCCGACGCCCTGGCGCATCAGCAGCTTCATGATCGCGGTGCCGGCCGCGCCGGCGCCGGAGACCACCACCTTGACGTCCTGCATCCGCTTGCCGACCACGCGCAGCGCGTTGGTCAGCGCGGCCAGCACGCAGATCGCGGTGCCGTGCTGGTCGTCGTGGAAGACCGGGATGTCCAGCTGCTCGCGCAGCCGCGCCTCGATCTCGAAGCAGCGCGGCGCGGCGATGTCCTCCAGGTTGATCCCGCCGTAGGCCGGGGCGATCGCCTTGACGATCTTGACGATCTCGTCGGTGTCCTGGGTGTCCAGCACCACCGGCCAGGCGTCCACCCCGCCGAACCGCTTGAACAGCGCGGCCTTGCCCTCCATCACCGGCATCGCCGCGGCCGGGCCGATGTTGCCCAGGCCGAGCACGGCCGAGCCGTCGCTCACCACGGCCACCGTGTTGCGCTTGATGGTCAGCCGGCGGGCGTCCGCCGGATTCTCCGCGATCGCCATGCAGACCCGGGCCACCCCCGGCGTGTACGCCCGGGACAGCTCGTCCCGGTTGCGCAGCGCGACCTTCGAGTTGACCTCGATCTTGCCGCCCAGGTGCAGCAGGAAGGTACGGTCGGAGACCTTCCGGACATCCACCCCGTCCTGGTCCTCGAGCTGCTTGACGACCTGGTCGGCGTGCGCCGAGTCGGCGGTGTCACAGGTGAGGTCGACGAGCACCCGGGTGGGGTCGGAGTCCACCACGTCCAGTGCCGTCACGATCGCCCCGGCCTCGCCGACGCAGGTGGTGAGCCGGCCGATGGACGAGGCGTCCGCGGTAACGGCGATGCGGATCGTGATCGAGAATCCTGCGCTCGGCAGGCGGGTGGTCACCACGGTGTTCCCTCCGACGTTGGTGGGGTGAGCTATCGAATTGTCGCTCGCTCGGAATGTTCGATACCTCTGCGGTGGTTACTGGTGAGTCAGCCACGCTTATGTGGATGCGGTCGCCCGCGTGACGTGCCACGATCGGGCGGAGGAGGTCACTTTTGCGAAACACGTACCAGGCACCCGTCCTTGACGAGCCGGACTTCACGACCGGTGAGCTCGAGCTGGAGGAGCGGCACTCGCTCAGGCGGGTGGCCGGGCTCTCCACCGAGCTGACCGACATCACCGAGGTTGAGTACCGTCAGCTGCGACTCGAGCGAGTCGTGCTGGTCGGCGTCTGGACCGAGGGCAGCGTGGAGGACGCGGACAACTCGCTGACCGAGCTCGCGCAACTCGCCGAGACCGCCGGTTCCCAGGTCCTGGAGGGCCTGATCCAGCGGCGCCGGCAGCCGGACGCCGCGACGTTCATCGGCCGGGGCAAGGTCGACGAGCTGCGCGACGCGGTCGTCGCCAGCGGCGCCGACACCGTCATCTGCGACGGCGAGCTGTCCCCGTCCCAGCTGCGCAACCTGGAGCAGCAGGTCAAGGTGAAGGTGGTCGACCGGACCGCGCTGATCCTGGACATCTTCGCCCAGCACGCGAAGAGCAAAGAGGGCAAGGCCCAGGTCGAGCTGGCCCAGTTGCAGTATCTCCTGCCGCGTCTGCGCGGCTGGGGTGAGTCGCTGTCCCGGCAGGGCGGCGGCGCCGGCGGTGGCTCCGGCGGCGGTGGCGTCGGCACCCGTGGTCCCGGTGAGACGAAGCTGGAGACCGACCGGCGGCGGATCAACCAGCGGATCGCCAAGCTACGCCGCGAGATCAAGGCGATGCGGACCGTCCGGGAGACCAAGCGGTCCCGCCGGCAGGCCAGCGGCACGCCCGCGGTGGCGATCGCCGGTTACACCAACGCCGGCAAGTCCAGCCTGCTGAACCGTCTGACCGAGGCCGGCGTCCTGGTGGAGAACGCGTTGTTCGCCACCCTGGACCCGACCACCCGGCGCACCTCCGCGGAGGACGGCCGGGTCTACACGCTCTCCGACACCGTCGGGTTCGTCCGGCACCTGCCGCACCAGATCGTCGAGGCGTTCCGCTCGACGCTGGAGGAGGTGGCCGAGGCCGACCTGGTGGTGCACGTCGTCGACGGCTCGCACCCGGATCCGGAGGGTCAGGTGAGCGCGGTCCGCGAGGTGCTCGGCGAGGTCGGGGCGGACCGGATCCCCGAGCTGCTGGTGATCAACAAGATGGACGCGGCCGACGAGGAGACCGTGCTCCGGCTCAAGCGCACCTGGCCGGACGCGGTGTTCGTCTCGGCGCGGTCCGGTTCGGGCATCGCGGAGCTGCGCGAGGCGATCGCGGCCCGGCTGCCCCGGCCGGCCGTGGACATGCGGATCCTGCTGCCGTACGACCGGGGTGATCTGGTCGCCCGGGTGCACCGGACCGGGCAGGTGCTGCAGTCCCGGCACCTGGACGACGGCACCGAGTTCCGGGTGCTGGTCGACGAGCGGCTGGCGGCCGATCTGGAACAGTTCCGTTGCTGAGAGTCACATGAGAACGAGTGCGAAAACAGACACCTGGTGACCTTTGACCAGGGTTGATCCACGCGTTACACCGATGGGGGACGCCGCATGCGACACTGTGCGGATGCGGCGTCTCGTGTTCTCGATCGTGCTGGGCCTGGGCCTGGTGACGGTCGGTGGCACCGGCGCGTCCGCCGCTGACCCGACCCCGACGGCGACGGTCAGCGCCAAGGCGACGCCCGGTAAGAAGGTTTGCAAGGTCAAGGACCCTCTGCTCGACGAGGTCTCCGGTCTGGTGGCGACGAAGGGCGGAGGCTTCATCGCCATCGACGACAGCTCGACCGACGCCGGCCACCGGAAGGTCTTCTTCCTGGACTCGTCCTGCGCCATCAAGGACGACAAGTCGTACCCGAGCAACCCCCTCGACACCGAGGACATGATCGTCTCGCCGAAGGACGGCTCCGTCTGGATCGCCGACACCGGCGACAACGCCATCCTCAAGGGCGATGACCCGCGCCCGCACGTCGCGCTCTGGAACATGCCGGCCAACGGCAAGAAGGCGCCGGTGATCTACCGGCTCAGCTACCCCGAGGGCGACAAGCACGACTCCGAGGCGCTGCTGATGGCGCCGGACGGCACGCCGTACATCGTGACCAAAGAGGTGACCGGGGCGGCCTTCATCTACAAGCCGTCCGGCCCGCTGAAGGCGAACAACAAGACGCCGGTCCCGATGGTCAAGGCCGGTGAGGTGGCGATCCAGCCCACCGAGACGCCGAGCAACGCGTTCGCCAAGACGTTCAACCGGGTGGTCACCGGTGGCGCGGTCTCCGCCGACGGGTCGAAGGTGGTGCTCCGCACCTACACCGACGCGATGGAGTGGGACGTCAAGAACGGTGACATCGTCGGCGCGCTGAAAGGCAAGCCGCGCACCACCGGCCTGCCGAACGAGCAGTACGGCGAGGCGATCGCGTACAGCGCGGACGGCAAGAGCTTCCTCACCGTCTCCGACATGAACGGGGACAAGGAGACCGCGAACTACATCCGGTCGTACGAGCCGGCCACCACGGTCGCGGTCAACTCCAAGAAGCAGTCCGGTGGCGCCGCGGCCAAGTCGTGGTACTCGGACCTGGACGTGAGTGACATCACCAACCTGGTGGCCGGGGTCGGCGTGCTCGGCCTGCTGCTGGTCGGGGCCGGGGTGTTCGGCATCGTCCGGTTCCGCAAGCAGAACCCGCGCGGGGCGAGCGTCGACGACGCGCCGAGCGGCGGGATCGCCGCCGCCGGTGACCCGGAGACCGAGCTGATCGGCGTGGGCAGCGGCGGGATCCCGCCGCGCGGCGGCGCCGCTTACGCCGCCGGGGGCAACGGTCCGGTGTACGGCGCCAAGTCCGGGCCGCCGGCCGGTGCCGCTCCGCAGTACGCCCGGCCCGCCGGGCAGCCGCCGCAGGGGCCGCGTGGTCCGCAGCAGCGGCCGCAGGGCGGTGGGCAGCAGCAGCAGCCGCGCCCGCCGCAGCCGCAGCGGGGTCCGCAGCAGGGGCAGCCCGGCCGGGGCGGCCCGCAGCAGCAGCCACGTGGACCGCAGCAGCGGCCGCAGGGCGGCGGCGGGCAGCAGCAGCCGCGTGGTCCGCAGCAGCGGCCGCAGGGCGGTGGCGGGCAGCAGCAGCCGCGGGGTCCGCAGCAGCGGCCGCAGGCCGGTGGTCAGCAGCCGCCGCCGCGGGGTCCGCAGCAGCAGCCAGGCCGCGGTGGCGGCGGTGGGGTCTACGGCGGTCAGCAGGGCGGCGGTCAGCCGCGGCCTCCGCAGGGTGGCCAGCGCCTGCAAGGCGGTCCGCGTCCGCAGGGCGGCGGCCAGCCGCGGCCGCAGGGCCAGGGCCAGCCGCGTCCGCAGGGTCAGGGTCAGCCGCGTCCGCCGCAGGGTGGTGGGCCGCAGCGCCAGGCCGGGATGTATGGCGGTGGCCGTCCCCCGCAGGGACGGGACGACGGCGGTTACAACCGCCGCTGAGCGAACGGAAGGGCCGGCACCCGGGTGGGTGCCGGCCCTTCGCGTCTCCGGCGTCAGGAGAGCGCTCGCGGCGTACCGAAAAGCGGTGGTGATCCCCGCGCGGGTCAGACGCGGCGCAGGACGGCCACCACGCGACCCATGATGGTCGCGTCGTCGCCGGGGATCGGGTCGAAGGCCGGGTTGGCCGGCATCAGCCAGACGTGGCCGTCGCGCTGCCGGTAGCTCTTCACCGTGGCCTCGCCGTCGATCATGGCGGCCACGATGTCGCCGGCCTCGGCGGTCGGCTGCTGGCGGACCACCACCCAGTCGCCGTTGCAGATCGCCGCGTCGATCATCGAGTCGCCCTTGACCTCGAGCATGAAGACCTCGCCCTCGCCGACCAGCTCGCGCGGCAGCGGGAAGAAGTCCTCCACCGCCTGCTCGGCGAGGATCGGGCCGCCGGCGGCGATCCGGCCGACCAGCGGCACGTAGGCCGGCTGCGGACGGGCCGCCCGCAGCGCCTCGTCGTCGACCAGCTCGCCGGGCGAGCGGACGTCGACGGCGCGCGGCCGGTTCGGGTCGCGGCGCAGGTAGCCCTTGGTCTCCAGGGCCTTCAACTGGTACGCCACGCTGGACGGGGAGACCAGGCCGACGGCCTCACCGATCTCCCGGACGCTCGGCGGGTAACCGTATTTCTCGCCCCACTCGCGGATGAACTCGAGGATGCGCCGCTGCCGGGCGGTGAGGTCGGTGGCGACCGGCTCGGCCAGGCTGCCCACCGCGGTCACCGAACGCAGCTGCGGGGCGTCCGCTGACCGGGCCCGGCTCGGCGTGCGGCGTCGCATGGCGGCCGCGGCACTGCCGCCCTCCGGCTTCCTCATCGGTTGCTGCTGGCTCGTGCGGTCGTCGGTCGACACGTCCGCCCTCCCTGTCGGCCAGTGCCTGTCGGCACGTGGTGCGTCGCGGAGCCGGACGCGCCGTGGGGATGGCGTTTGTCCGGCTGACCCCTCTTGACAGGAAACCGTAGTGGGCGGGTGCGACATATTCAAACATCTGTACGAGGTTTCACCGGCGTGTCGCTCGTCAGGACTGGATTTTCGTACTCCCGTTCTGATAGACCGTCGTACGGGCGTTCTATCGAACGGGTGTCCGAGAGAGGGGTCTTGTCATGGTCGTCACCGGTGGCACGCGACACGTCGCTCCGCCCCTGCGGTTGACCCGGCGCGGCAAGGTGGTCCTTTTCGGCCTGTTCCTCCTCATGGCGGTGCTGTCGAGCGCTGTCCTGTTCGCGACTGCCTCGCACGGCTGACCCGGCCGCAAACGCTTTCCCGACGCGCCGTGTGATCATGCGGTCACCCCAGCGTGTTGAGGCGCAAAATACGGCGCGTCGGCACGTCGCCAAACTTGCGTCGGCGTCCGCTGCGGCATAGCGTCTTCCCCAACATCTAGTGGTTACAGAGATGTAAGCCATCCACAGGTTGGGTTTCTCCTCCCCGGTTTTCCGCAGGTTCGTTCACAGTCGCGCCGATGTCTCGACACAGGCGTGGCTGTTTTTCGGCGTGCCCGGGTGAGGGGCGAGAGGGGAGATCGCGGTGCGTTGCCCGTACTGCCGGCACGCCGATTCGCGGGTCGTGGACTCGCGCGAGGCGGACGACGGTCAGCTGATCCGTCGGCGCCGCTCGTGCCCCGAGTGCGGCAAGCGTTTCACCACGGTCGAGGAGGCGGTGCTCGCGGTGGTCAAGCGCAGCGGCGTCACCGAGCCCTTCAGCCGGACCAAGATCATGAGTGGGGTGCGCAAGGCCTGCCAGGGCCGGCCCGTCGACGAGGACTCGATCGCGTTGCTCGCGCAGCGGGTCGAGGAGACCGTCCGGGCGCGCGGCGCTGCCGAGATCCCGAGCCATGAGGTCGGCTTGGCGATCCTCACGCCGTTGCGTGAACTCGACCAGGTGGCCTATCTGCGGTTCGCCAGCGTCTACAAGTCCTTCGACTCGCTCGACGAGTTCGAGAAGGAGATCGCCTCGCTGCGGGACGCGCCGCCCGTCCGGGACGCCGGGACGCGACACGCCGTCGCGCCGCGGTCCGGTTCGGCGCGGGTTCCCAAGATCAACGGCTGAGTTCCAGCCACACTTTTTCCGCGGTATCTACGAGGGGGAGCACGTTCATATGGCCGGAGACGGCATCACTGCGGGTCGCCAGCGCAGCCGGGCAAACGCGACCGGCGCGGCGACCGGGGGGCTGCAGGTGGAGCGGGTGTGGACGACGGCGGGCGTCCACCCGTACGACGACGTGGAGTGGGAGCGCCGCGACGTCGTCATGACGAACTGGCGGGACGGCTCGATCAACTTCGAGCAGCGGGGCGTCGAGTTCCCGGCGTTCTGGAGCGTCAACGCCGCGAACATCGTGACGACCAAGTACTTCCGGGGCGCGGTCGGCACGCCCGAGCGGGAGACGTCGCTGCGGCAGCTGATCGACCGGGTGGTCCAGACCTACCGCAAGGCGGGCGAGGAGCACGGCTACTTCGCCACCCCGGCCGACGCCGAGGTCTTCGACCACGAGCTCACCTGGATGCTGCTGCACCAGGTGTTCAGCTTCAACTCGCCGGTCTGGTTCAACGTCGGCACCAAGTCGCCGCAGCAGGTCAGCGCGTGCTTCATCCTCTCCGTGGACGACTCGATGGACTCCATCCTCGAGTGGTACAAGGAGGAGGGCCTGATCTTCAAGGGCGGTTCCGGCTCGGGTGTGAACCTGTCCCGCATCCGCTCGTCCAAGGAGCTGCTGTCGTCCGGGGGGACGGCGAGCGGCCCGGTCAGCTTCATGCGTGGCGCGGACGCCAGCGCGGGCACCATCAAGTCCGGTGGCGCCACCCGGCGCGCGGCCAAGATGGTCATCCTCGACGTGGACCACCCGGACATCGAGGAGTTCGTCTCGACGAAGGCGCGCGAGGAGGACAAGATCCGCGCGCTCCGGGACGCCGGCTTCGACATGGACCTGGGCGGCGCCGACATCGTCTCGGTGCAGTACCAGAACGCCAACAACTCGGTGCGGGTCAGCGACGAGTTCATGCGGGCGTACGAGGAGGGCACCGAGTTCGGTCTCCGCGGCCGGCTCAACGGCGAGGTCATCGAGACCATCGACGCCAAGAAGCTGTTCCGGGACATCGCCCAGGCCGCCTGGGAGTGCGCCGACCCCGGCCTGCAGTACGACGACACCATCAACGACTGGCACACCAACCCCGAGACCGGCCGGATCACCGCGTCCAACCCGTGCTCGGAGTACATGTCGCTGGACGACTCGTCCTGCAACCTGGCCTCGCTGAACCTGATGAAGTTCCTCAAGGCCGACGGCGGCTTCGAGGTGGAGAAGTTCGTCAAGAGCGTCGAGTTCATCATCACCGCGATGGACATCTCGATCTGCTTCGCCGACTTCCCGACCGAGAAGATCGGGATCACCACCCGGGCGTACCGGCAGCTGGGTATCGGCTACGCGAACCTCGGCGCGCTGCTGATGGCGTCCGGCCTGCCCTACGACTCGGACGGTGGCCGCAGCGTCGCCGCGGCGATCACCTCGCTGATGACCGGCACGGCGTACCGCCGCTCGGCCGAGCTGGCCGGCGTGGTCGGCGCCTACGAGGGCTACGCCCGCAACGCCGACGCGCACCAGCGGGTGATGCGCAAGCACGCCGCCGCCAGCGACGCGGTCCGCCCGCAGGGCGCGGTCGCCACCGAGATCCTCCGTGAGGCCACCAAGCAGTGGAAGAACGGCAACAAGATCGGTGAGAAGAACGGCTGGCGCAACGCCCAGGCGTCGGTGCTCGCCCCGACCGGCACCATCGGCCTGATGATGGACTGCGACACCACCGGCATCGAGCCCGACCTGGCCCTGGTCAAGTTCAAGAAGCTGGTCGGCGGCGGCTCCATGCAGATCGTCAACCAGACCGTGCCGCGCGCGCTGCGCAGCCTCGGGTACCCCGAGGAGCAGGTCGAGGCGATCGTCGAGCACATCTCCGAGCACGGCAACGTGGTCGACGCCCCGGGCCTCAAGCCGGAGCACTACGCGGTCTTCGACTGCGCCATGGGCGACCGGTCGATCGCCCCGATCGGTCACGTCCGGATGATGGCCGCGGTGCAGCCGTTCATCTCCGGCGCCATCTCCAAGACGGTCAACATGCCGGAGTCGGCGACCGTCGAGGAGATCGAGGAGATCCACTACCAGGGCTGGAAGCTCGGCCTCAAGGCGCTCGCGATCTACCGCGACAACTGCAAGGTCGGCCAGCCGCTGTCGGCCGGCAAGACCGCCAAGGCCGCGGCTCCGGCCGCGGTCGAGGAGAAGGCCGTCGAGAAGATCGTGGAGAAGGTGGTCGAGTACCGCCCGATCCGCAAGCGGCTGCCGAAGAAGCGCCCGTCCGAGACGGTGAGCTTCTCGGTCGGCGGCGCCGACGGTTACCTCACCGCGTCGTCCTACCCGGACGACGGCCTCGGCGAGATCTTCCTGAAGATGTCGAAGCAGGGCTCCACCCTGGCCGGCGTGATGGACGCCTTCTCGGTGGCCATCTCGATAGGCCTTCAGTACGGCGTCCCGCTGGAGACGTACGTCAGCAAGTTCACCAACATGCGCTTCGAGCCGGCCGGCATGACCGACGACCCGGACGTGCGCATGGCGTCGTCGGTGATGGACTACATCTTCCGTCGCCTGGCGCTGGACTTCCTGCCCTACGACACCCGTGCCGAGCTGGGCATCTTCACCGCCTCGGAGCGCACCGCGCAGGCTCAGGCGGAGGCGGCGGCCGAAGCCGCGGCGGCGGACGCGGCGGTCACCGGGATGGCCGTGTCGGCGCCGGCCGCCACCCCGGCCACCACGCCGGGCGCGTCGACCGTCACGGTCGCCGAGACGAAGGCGAGCAAGGAGACGCCGGTGTCCGCCGGGTCGTCGACCGAGCTGCTGGAGCTGGTCACCGGGCACGCGGCGGACGCGCCGCTCTGCTTCACCTGCGGCACCAAGATGCGCCGCGCGGGTAGCTGCTACGTCTGCGAGGGCTGCGGGTCCACTTCGGGCTGCAGCTGAGGATTCGCCGGAAACGGGCCGGGCGCTGATGCGCACGGCCCGTTTCGCTTTTCCGGTACGACGTGAGCCCGCTGACGTCGTACCGGAAAGCGGCGGCCCGGACCGGGAGCGGGCCGCGCGCGTGCCCGCGGTCCCGATCGTGGCGGCTCAGCCGTCCGCGGTCCCGATCGTGGTGGCTCAGCCGCCGGCGCGGAGCCAGACTCCGAACTCGACGGCGGTGCGGACGCCGTGCTCCAGGACCGCGGTGTAGACGGCGAACGCGCCCGGGTACTCCGGGCGCTCGTGCCACACGGTCTTGATCGCGAGGATGGCCTGGCGCTCCTCGTCGGTGAGCCGGGTGACCAGCTCGCGGTGCCACTCGCTGACGTTCGCGTGGTCGTCGTGCAGCCAGATGGACAGGTCGGCCTGCCACTCGCCGACGGTCAGCAGCACCTGGAACCGCTCGTCGCGTTTCTCGCCGGTGGGTGAGCGGTCGCCGCGCTCGTCGGCGCAGGAGAACCCGGTCAGCCCGGGGATCTCGACCGCCTTGGCGAGCAGGGCCAGCACGTCGGCGGGGCCGAAGTCCGGGCCGCCGAGCAGCATCACGTCGACCTCGCGCCGCACCATCAGCCCGGACACGAAGCTGCCGGTCGGGGTGAGCGGCCCCAGCGGCTCCAGCAGCGCGAGCACGGACTGTGCCTCCACCTGCAGTTCCTCGGGCCGGCCCATGTCGCCTTCCTTCCGTGTCCATCGACGCGCCGGAACCATCCGGCATGTCGGGTCGCCGACGCCCATTGTGGGACGTGTCCCGATCCGGCTCGAACGGAGGGCCGGTCCAGCGCCGCCGCCGGACTCCGGTGACCGGTGCTGCTTTAACGTGTAAGTTGAGGTGGTGACCAGCATCGACGTCCTGCCCGCGCGGGTGAACACGGCCAAGATCGCAGTGGGCGTCACCTTCGGGATGAACGGGCTGGCACTGGCCGGCTGGCTCGCCCGGGCGCCCGCCGTTCGCGACGGGCTGGACCTCTCGGTCGCCGGGTTCGGCCTGCTGCTGCTCTGCATGTCCGGCACGTCGGTGGCGTCGATCCCGCTCGCCGGTCCGGTGGTGCAGCGGTTCGGCCCGGCCCGCGCGGTGCTCGGCGCCAGCATGTCGATGGCGTTCGGCCTGGCCGTGCTCGGCACCGCGACGCTGATCGGCTCGGTCCCGCTGGCCGGGCTGGCCCTGCTCTTCTGCGGGTTCGGCACCAGCACCTGGGACGTCGCGATGAACGTCGAGGCGGCCGACGTGGAACGCCGCCTCGGCCGGACGATCATGCCGCGTTTCCACGCCGGTTTCAGCCTGGGCACGGTCGCCGGCGCCGGCGTCGGAGCGGTCACCGCGGCGACCGGGCTGCCCGTTTGGGCGCAGCTCTACCTCACCACCGCGGTGGTGGTGGCGGTTCAGATCGTGGTGGTCCGCCGCTTCCTGCCGCACGTCGAGCCGGAGCCCGGCACCACACCCGCGATGACCGCCGGCCAGGCCTGGCGGGAGCCGCGGACCATCCTGATCGGCCTGATCCTGCTCGGGTTCGGCTTCACCGAGGGCTCCGCCAACGACTGGCTGGCGATCAGCCTGGTCGACGGCTACGACGCGGGCGACACCGTCGGCGCGATCGGCTTCGGCGTCTTCGTCACCGCGATGACGCTGGGCCGGATGTACGGCGGGCCGGCCACCGACCGCTGGGGCCGCGTCCGGGTGCTGCGTCTCACCGCCGTCTCCGCCGCGGCCGGCCTGCTCCTGGTGGTCTTCGGCGGCACGGTCCCGCTGGCGCTGGCCGGCGCCCTGCTCTGGGGTGTGGGCGCCTCGCTGGGCTTCCCGATCGGCATGAGCGCCGCCGCCGACGACCCGGTCCGGGCCGCCATGCGCGTCTCGGTGGCCGGCTCCATCGGCTACGCCGCCTTCCTGGCCGGCCCGCCGCTGATCGGGTTCCTGGCCGAACACTGGGGAGTCCGCAACGGCCTCCTCTGCGTCTTCGGCGCCTTGGTCATCGGCCTGGGCGCCTCCCACGCCGCCAAGCCCCTCCCGGCCACGGAGCCGACCCCACCCGCCGACTGACTACGCCCCGTCCAGCCGCGCCGCGCGCCTGACCGCGCCGCGCGCCTGACCGCGCCGCGCGCCTGACTGCGCTGTGCCTGACCGCGCCGCGCGCCTGACTGCGCTGTGCCTGACTGCGCCGCGCGCCTGACTGCGCTGTGCCTGACCGCGCCGCGCCTCGTCGGGCCGCGTCTCGCCGGGCCGCGCCTTGCCGGGCCGCGCCTTGCCGGGCCGGGCCGCGCCTCGCCTTGCCGCGCCTCGCCTTGCCGGGCCGCGCCGCGCCCGGCCACGCCGCGCCCGTGCGGCTCGGCCGTGCCGGTCGTTTGGCGGTCCCGCTCGTCTGATCGCGTCCCTGGTCAAGTCGTGCCGGTCGCGGGGCGTGCCGCCGACCTCGCTGACCGCCCGGTGCGGTAGGCGGTGGGGTCAGCGGTGCTCGGTGAGGAAGTCGGTGATCAAGGAGGCCAGGAGGGTGGGCTGCTCGACGACCATGGCGTGGGAGGCGTCGGCCAGCTGCAGGTGGCGCAGGTGCGGGGCGGCCTGGGCCTGGGCGAGCAGGTGGCGGCGGTGGGCCGCGTACAGGTCGGCGAACGGCTCCTGCTCCGGCAGGTCGCGGGTGGCCAGGACCAGCAGCGCCGGGCAGCTGGTGCCGGCGTAGACCGGGGTCAGGTCCAGCTCGTTCATCAGGGTGCGCAGCTCGGTGACGGTGCGAAAGGACGGGCGGAAGGTGGTCTGGCCGTCCCGGCCGTGCACCAGGTTGCGGCGGAAGCCCTCGATCCACACCTTCTCGTTGGCGCCCATGTCGCGGGCGGCCATCCGCTGGCGCTCGACCAGGTCGGCCAGCTCGGCGGCCTCGACGGTCTGGCCGGCGGCGGCCTCCATCATGTCGAAGACCCCGGTCAGGCGCTCCAGCTCGGCCTCGGCCTTGGCCGGGTCCAGGCCGGGGAGCTGCTCGACGCGGGTGGGCGGCGGGTTGCCGTCCAGGCTGACCACGCCGGCCGACTCCGGGTGCCGGGCGCCCCAGAGCGCGGCCAGCATGCCGCCCAGCGAATGGCCGACCACCGCGGGGCGCTCCAGCTCCAGCTGCACGCAGACGGCGGCCAGGTCACCCAGGGCGGCGTCCCAGGTCCACGGCCCGTCCGCGGACCGGCCGTGCCCGCGAAGGTCGATGGTCACCACCCGGTGGTGCGGCCGCAGTGCGCGGGCCAGCGTGGTCATCTGCGCCAGGTTGCCGCCCGCGCCGTGCAACAGGAGCAGCGGGGGCGCGTCGCCGCCGAAGTCCCGGACGGCGATCTGCACGTCCCCCACGTCCACCAGACTGTCGTGGATCATCGCTGCTCCTCATCCTCGGAATCCGGCACCTGCCGGTCATGACCGAAATCGCCCACCACCCGAATGTCCTCCTCCGGCCACCCGAACTCCGCCGCTCGCCCTGAGTCGGCACCCCGTCCGGAGTCCGCCGCCGATCCGGAGTCGGCACCCCGTCCGGGATCCGCCGCCCGCCCGGGCTCGGCACCCCGTCCGGAGTCCGCCGCCGATCCGGAGTCGGCACCCCGTCCGGGATCCGCCGCCCGCCCGGACTCGGCACCCCGTCCGCAGTCCGCCGCCGGGCCCGACTCGCCACTCCGCCCCGACTCGTCCGGCGAGAAGCCGCCCGGCAGATCAGAGAGGCGGCCCGGATCCGTCGGGAAGGCGGGCGCCGCGCCCGGGATGACCTGTCGACCGGGGCCGGGGCCGGGGTCTTGGCCGGCGCGGGCGAGCCGGGCGGAATGCCAGTCGGCGTCTGCCGGCCGGCCCGGGAAGTCATCCGAAGCCGTGGGCCGGGCTGAGGGTGAGCCATGGCCGCCCGGGAGGGAGTCGGCGGGCTCGGCGACCAATGGCTCGGTAACGAGAGGATCGGCGGCGACGGGTGACGTGCCGAGAGGATCGGCGGCGACGGGTGACGTGCCGAGAGGATCGGCGGCGACGGGTGACGTGGCGAGGGGATCGGCGGCGACGGGTGACGTGGCCAGGGGAGAGGTGGCCAGCAGCCGCTCCCGCACCGCGCTCACCGGGACGCCGCCGTCCGGGTGGCGGGGCAGCTTGCCCCGGCGGACCAGGTCGTGCACCCCCTGTCGGCTGATCCCGAGCATCGCGCCCGCCATCGCATAGGACACCGAGGCCGCGAACGGATGCCCCACCCGCCGCGCCACCGCCTGCCCGAGCGGCGTCCGCCACCACTCCACCGGCGGCGCGAACGCGTGATCGTCCGGATAGAGCGTCGCGATCAGCCGGGCCAGCGTGTGCACCGCTTCCGGCGCCGGCCCGTGCTCGATCACGGACGCCCAGTCCAGCGCCCGCCGGTGCAGCCGCCCCCGGACCACGCCCACGCTGTCGTCCCCGTCGAGCAGGATCTCCAGCGGGTCGGCCAGCCGCACGTCGAGCAGCCGGACGAGCTGCTCGGCCAGCGCGTCGGAGTGCCTCATGCCGCCATCCTGCCGCTACTTGACAAGCCGCGTCAAGGGGAAACTTGACGACGCGTGTCAAGTAACCAAAAAGGCTACTCCCCGTATATGACCGGTCACCCACTTCCGCTCCCGCCCGCGGCGCAATAAGGTGTGGCGCGACCCCGGGGAGGATCACTGGTGCGTACGGTTTCCGCCGCGCTCGGCGTCGTCGCGCTGCTCGCCGTCGCCGGCTGCAACGAGCGTGACGAGGCGCCCGTCGCGCTGCCCCCGGTCAAGGTCGCCGAGGTGCCGGCCGCCTCGGCCGGCGGCGCCTGCATCCTCTGGGACTGGAAGTTCATCCAGGAGAAGATCGGCGTCCGGTTCTCGGTGGCCGCCTCCGACCAGGTCGACGACACGTCCACTTGCGTGGTGCAGACGGAGAGCGCTGCGTGGCCCGACCTGTCACTCTCCGTGGTCGAGCAGACCAAGGCGGACGGCAAGATCTTCCTGGCCGAGCGGATGCCGAAGAAGGCGGTCAAGCTCAAGGGCCTGGGCAAGGCGGCCTACCGGTTGAACTCCGCGGCCGGCGGCGGCCACGGCCCGTCGGTGGAGATCGGCTGGCTGAGCGAGGCCGCGCAGTTGCAGACGTTGAAGTTCACCTTCGCCAAGGGCGCGCCGGCGGCGTCGGTGACCCAGATGAACGCCGGGCTGCTGGAGCTGGCCAAGGCGATGGACACCACGGACAGCTGACCCCGAGGAATGCCGGGCTGCTGGAGCCGGCCGAGGCGATGGACACCACGGACAGCTGACCCAGGGGCCCCGCGGCACGGGACCCCTGACGACGGGTGCTCAGCGCGCGGCGACGAACACCCGCGACGCCACCTCGCGCGGCAGCCGGATCTTGTCACCCGACTTGTCGATGGTGACCCCGTCCCGCTCCTGCGCGACGGTCACCGTGGTACCCGGGTCGATGCCCGCGGCGTGCAGCTGGCGCAGCACGTCCGAGTTCGTCTGGACGCTCTCGCAGATCCGCTGGACCACGACGCTGCCGGTCAGGCCGGGGAACGCCAGGTTGCGCTCGCCCAGGCCGACCTGCTCGGCCACGTCGTCCTCGGGCAGGCCGAGCTGCTCCAGGCCGGGGATCGGATTTCCGTACGGCGAGCGGGTCGGCTTGTTCAGCAGCTCGTAGACCCGGCGCTCGACCGAGTCGCTCATCACGTGCTCCCACCGGCACGCCTCCTCGTGGGCTTCCTCCCACGGCATGCCGATGACGTTGACCAGTAGTAGTTCGGCAAGGCGGTGCTTGCGCATGACGGAGACGGCGGTGGTGCGCCCCTCCTCGGTCAGCACCAGGTGACGGTCGCCCTCGACGGTGAGCAGGCCGTCCCGCTCCATGCGGGCCACCGTCTGGCTGACCGTGGGGCCGCTCTGGTGCAGGCGCTCGGCGATGCGAGCCCGAAGCGGAGGCACGCCTTCTTCTTCGAGTTCGAGAATGGTCCGGAGATACATCTCGGTGGTGTCGACAAGGTCGTTCACGATGCGGTCCTCCCAGCAGCGATGTTACCGCGTGGCGGGGGGTTGACATCCGCCCCGAGCAAGTGCTGGAGACCCTACCGGAGGCGGCGGGAGGAGTGCCGCCTCAGCCACCCCGTGGGAGCATGTCCGGATGGCGGACGAGACGACGGCGGTGGTCTGGGACAAGGCCCTGCTCGACTACGACATGGGTGATCACCCGCTGAACCCGGTGCGCGTCGAGCTGACCATGGCGCTCGCCCGTGAGCTGGGTGTTCTCGACCGCCCGGGTGTGCAGTTGATCACGCCGCGGCCGGCCGCCGAGGACCAGCTGACCCGGGTGCACCGGCCCGACTACCTGGACGCCGTGCGCCAGGCCCCGATCGATCCGTTCTTCCTGGGCTGGGGGCTGAACACGCCGGACAACCCGGTCTTCGACGGCATGCACGACTCGTCGGCGCGGATCTGCGGGGCCAGCATCGCGGCCGCCGAGGCGGTCTGGCACGGCGTCGCCCGCCGCGCGGTGAACGTGGCCGGTGGCCTGCACCACGCGATGCCGGCCCGGGCGGCCGGCTTCTGCGTCTACAACGATCCCGCGGTGGCGATCGCCTGGCTGCTCGACCACGGCGCCCAGCGGGTGGCGTACCTCGATGTCGACGTGCACCACGGCGACGGTGTGCAGGCGATGTTCTACGACGACCCGCGGGTCCTCACGGTGAGCCTGCACGAGACGCCGCTGGCGCTCTTCCCGGGCACCGGGTTCTGCGACGAGACCGGCGGGGCCGGCGCCGAGGGCACCGCGGTGAACGTGCCGCTGCCCCCGGGCACCGGTGACGCCGGCTGGCTGCGGGCCTATCACGCGGTGGTCCCGTCGGTGGTCCGGGCGTTCGCGCCGGAGATCATCGTGAGTCAGTGCGGGGCCGACGCGCACCGGCTCGACCCGCTGGCCGACCTGAAGCTCTCGGTCGACGGCCAGCGCGCCGCCTACGTGGCGATGCGGGCGCTGGCCGACGAGGTCTGCGACGGCCGCTGGGTGGCCCTGGGCGGCGGGGGATACGCGCTGGTCGAGGTGGTGCCCCGGGCCTGGACGCACCTGCTCGCGGTGGCCACCGGCCAGCCGCTGGCGCCGAGCACCCCGACCCCGCGCGGCTGGCGCCGGCTGGCCGCCGAGCGCCGCCCCGGCGCCACCGTCCCGGAGACGATGACCGACGGCGCCGAGCCGCCGGACGAGCGCTGGTCGCCGGGCACCGAGAGCGACCCGGTCGACCGGGCCATCCTGGCCGCCCGGCTCGCCGTCTTCCCACTGCACGGACTCGACCCCCATGACCCGCGCGACTGAGAGCGCGCCGGGGGAGCGCAGCGCCGACGTCCTGCTGGCCGACGGCACCGCCGTGCACCTGCGGCAGATCCGCCCGGAGGACGCCCCGGCCATCGTGGACTTCCACTCCCGGATGAGCGACCGCACCCGCTACCTGCGGTATTTCTCCCCCTACCCGCGGATCCCGGAGCGCGACCTGCACCGGTTCGTCAACGTCGACCACCGCGACCGGGAGGCGTTCGTCACGGTCGCCGCCGACGGCCGGATCACCTCGGTCGGGCGGTACGAGCGGCTCGGCCTGGACTCGCCGGAGGCCGAGGTGGCCTTCGTGGTGGAGGACGCCCAGCAGGGCCGCGGGATCGGCTCGGTGCTGCTGGAGCACCTGGCCGAGGCGGCCCGCGAGCACGGCATCGCCCGGTTCGTCGCCGAGGTGCTCCCGGAGAACGGCGGGATGCTGCGGGTCTTCGGCGACACCGGCTACCAGGTGCAGCGCCGCTACGCGGACGGCGTGGTGCACCTGAGCTTCCCGATCGCGCCCACCGAGCGGTCCCGCGAGGTGCAGGAGTCCCGGGAGCACCTGACCGAGGCCCGGTCGATCGCCCGGCTGATCGCCCCGCGCGGCATCGCGATCTACGGGGCGAGCGCCAGTGGGCACGGCATCGGCGCGGCGATGCTCGGCAACCTGCGGGACGGCGGCTACACCGGCGCCGTCGTGCCGGTGCACCCCTCCGCCGAGCGGGTGGCCGGGCTGACCGCGTACCGCAAAGCGTCCGATGCCGGAAGTCCCATCGACCTGGCCGTGATCGCGGTCCCGGCCGAGCATGTCGCGGAGGCCCTGGCCGACGCGGCGTCGGCGGGGGCCGGCGGCGTGGTGATCGGCTCCTCCGGGTTCGCCGAGGCGGGCCCGGAGGGCGCGGCCCGGCAGCGCGCCCTGATCGAGACCGCGCACGCCGCCGGGCTGCGGGTGATCGGCCCGAGCAGTTTCGGGATCGCCAACACCGACCCGGCGATCCGGCTGAACGCGACCATGGCGCCGCGGCTGCCGGCCGCCGGCCGGGTTGGCTTCTTCGCGCAGAGCGGCGCGCTCGGCGTGGCGCTGCTGGCCGAGGCGGACCGGCGCGGCCTGGGCCTGTCCAGCTTCGTCTCGGCCGGCAACCGGGCCGACGTGTCCGGAAACGATCTGCTGCAGTACTGGCAGGACGATCCCGGCACCGACGTGGTGCTGCTCTACCTGGAGACGTTCGGCAATCCGCGCAAGTTCGCCCGGCTGGCCCGCCGGATGAGCCGGGTCAAACCGGTGGTCGCGGTGGCCTCGGCGACCCGCCCGCCGGGTCTGGCCGGCGACCTGCCCGGCCCGGACGCGCACGCGGTGACCGCGCTGTTCGCCCGTTCCGGGGTGATCCGGGTGGACACCGTGCAGGAGCTGTTCGACGTCGGCATGCTGCTGGCCCATCAGCCGCTGCCGGCCGGCCGCCGGGTCGCCGTGGTCGGCAACTCGTCCGCGCTGGCCGCGCTCGCCGAGGTGGCCTGCCGGGCGGCCGGCCTGGTGGTGGCCGAGGGCTACCCGCACGATTTGAGCCCGATGGCCTCCGCGCACGACCTGGCCGACGCGCTCGCCGACGCCGCGGTCGACGACCGGGTGGACGCGCTGGTGGTGGTCTTCGCCCCGGTGGTGCCCGGCCAGCAGCTCAGCGAGGAGGACGCGGACTTCGCCGCGGCGCTGGCCAGCGTGGCGCTGGCCGGGGAGAAACCGACCGTGGCGACGCTGGTCTTCGGCCGGGTGCCGCCGCGGGTGCCGGTCTACATGTCGGTCGAGGAGGCGGTCCGCGCGCTGGCCCGGGTGGTCACCTACGCGGAGTGGCTGCGCCGGCCGCCGGGGACCATGCCGGCGCTGTCCGGGGTGGACCCGGCCGCCGCGGAGACCGCCGGGACGGCGACCGAGCTGCTCGCCGCCTACGGCATCCCGGTGGTGCCGTCGACCCTCGCGCACTCCGCGGACGAGGCGGTCGCGGCCGCGACGGCGCTGGGCTTCCCGGTCGCGGTGAAGGCGGCGGGCGGTGGCTTGCGCCACCGGATCGATCTCGGCGCGGTGCGGCTCGCTCTGGGTGACGAGGATTCCTTGCGTACGGCGTACCGCGAGCTGGACACCACGTTCGGCCCGGAGGTCCTGGTGCAGACCATGGTCCCGCCGGGCGTGGCGTGTGTGGTCGAGGTGGTCGAGGACCCGGCCTTCGGTCCGGTGGTCGGCTTCGGGCTCGGCGGGGTGGCCAGTGAGCTGCTCGGCGACCTGGCCTGGCGGGCCGCCCCGCTGACCGACCGGGCCGCCGAGGCGCTGGTCGACGAGCCGCGGGCGGCCCCGCTGCTGCACGGCTACCGGGGCTCCACCCCGGTCGACCGGGCCGCGCTGATCGACCTGCTGCTGCGGGTGGGCCGGCTCGCCGACGAGCATCCGCGGGTGCGCTCGCTGCTGCTCAACCCGGTGCTGGTCCGGCCGGACGGTTTCTCGGTGCTGCACGCCGCGATCGAGGTCGGCGATCCGGGCGTGCGCCCGGACACCGGCCCGCGCCGGCTGCGCTGAGCCGGACGCGAGACGGCCCCGGCTTCGCGGGAAGCCGGGGCCGCTCGGAGAGACCGGGGATCAGACCGCGTAGGCCTCGAGGCGGGAGGCCCGCTCCGGGTCGCGCAGCTTGAGCATCGTCACCTTCTCGATCTGGCGGATCCGCTCGCGGCTGAGGCCGAACTCGCGGCCCACCTCGTCGAGGGTGCGCTGGCGGCCGTCGTCCAGGCCGAAGCGCAGCCGGATCACCGCGGACTCGCGCTCGGAGAGCGTGGCCAGCACGATCTCCACCTGCCCGCGCAGTTCGCCCTGCGCGACGCCCTCGCCGGGCTGGTTCGGGTCGACCGCGGCGACGAAGTCACCGAGCGCGCTCTCGCCGTCCTCGCCGACCGCCTGGTCCAGGCTGACCGGCTCCCGGTCGTACGAGATCAGCTCGATGACCTGGAACTCCGGCACCGCCATGGCGACCGCGATCTCCGCGACGCTGGGCTCCCGGCCGAGCTGGGTGGCCAGGTCCCGGCGGGCCCGGACCATCCGGTTGACCTGCTCGACCATGTGCACCGGGATGCGGATGGTGCGGGCCTGGTCGGCCATGGCGCGGGTGATCGCCTGGCGGATCCACCACGTCGCGTACGTGGAGAACTTGTAGCCCTTGGTGTAGTCGAACTTCTCGACGGCGCGGATCAGGCCCAGGTTGCCCTCCTGGATCAGGTCCAGGAACGCCATGCCGCGGCCGGTGTACCGCTTCGCGATGCTGACCACGAGCCGCAGGTTCGCCTCGAGCAGGTGGTTCTTGGCGGCCTTGCCCTCGGCGACGATCACCCGCAGCAGCGGGGCCAGCTCGGCGTCGGCCGTCGGAAGCTTCTCCTCGGCGTAGAGGCCCGCCTCGATCCGCTTGGAGAGGGTGACCTCCTCCACCGCGGTGAGCAGGCGGGTGCGGCCGATGCCGTTGAGGTAGGCCCGGACCAGGTCGGCGGAGACGCCGCGCTCGTCCGTCGCGTCGAGGTCGGCCTGCGGCTCGACCTCATCGCTCATGATGTCCTCAGCCATCGTCGCCTTCGTCTCCAGGACCACTTGAGTCCCCTCCCCGTTGTCCGTGCTTACCAGCCACTTCCGTGCCGGTGACGAGAAGCTTCGTCGCATGCGCGTTAAGCGGAGGTGAGGCCAGCGTCCAGGTGGCATGAATCGGGGAGAACCCTGACGTCGGCAAGCCGACAAGCTCGGTCGAATCGGACGTTCAGCCTTGCCATGCCGGGATAATGTGCTGCGACGAGGAGAGGCGGGACCGTGGTCTTCAAGAAGATGCTGCAGGCGCTCGGCGTGGGCGGGCCGTCCGTCGACACCGTGCTGACGAACCCGAACTGTCGCCCCGGCGGCTTCCTGGAGGGCCAGGTGCACATCGTCGGCGGCGACCACGCGGTCGACGTCGAATATGTCGCGATCGGCCTGATGACCCGGGTCGAGGTGGAGAGCGGCGACAACGAGTACCAGACCAACCAGGAGTTCCACCGCCAGCGGCTGACCGGCTCGTTCCGGCTGGAGTCCGGCGCCCGGCACGACGTGCCGTTCCGCTTCGAGGTGCCCTGGCAGACGCCGATCACCGAGGTGTACGGGCAGCACCTGCACGGCATGACGATGGGCCTGGCCACCGAACTGGAGGTGGCCCGCGCGGTGGACAAGTCCGACCTGGACGCGGTGCAGGTGCACCCGCTGCCGGCCCAGGAGCGGATCCTGGAGGCGCTGCTCCGGCTCGGTTTCCGGTTCCACAAGGCGGACGTGGAGCGCGGCCGGGTCTACGGCGTCGAGCAGGAGCTGCCGTTCTACCAGGAGATCGAGTTCTACCCGCCGAGCCGGTACGCGAGCGGCATCAACCAGCTGGAGCTGACCTTCCTGCCCACGCCGCGCAAGCTGCAGGTGATCCTGGAGCTGGACAAGCGCGGCGGGCTGTTCACCGAGGGGCACGACGCGTTCGGCAGCTTCGACGTGGACTACGCGACGGTGGACCAGGTGGACTGGACCGGGCAGCTGGACAACTGGCTGCGGCAGTCGGCGCAGCGCCGCGGCCTGTTCTTCTGATCGGGCTGGTCGCGCTGGCGGTCGCCGGGGTGGTCGCGGTCGCGCCCGCCCCGGCTCCGGGCGCCGGCTCCGATCCGGTGATCGGTTCCGCGGTCTTCAACGACCCGGCCGGCGGGGTCGCCGCGCGGTACGCGATCCACCGGCAACTGGCCCGGATCATCGATCGGGTGCCGGCCGGCGAGACGATCCGGATGTCCTGGTTCGGTTTCACCGATCCGGCCGTGGCCGGCGTCGCCGACACCGCGGAGCGGCCGAACCTCGTCGAGCGGCTGCGGAAGGCGCACGCCCGCGGGGTCGACGTGCGGATCGTCCTCGACCACGAGTCGTTCGAGGACCGGCACGGCAACCGCCGGTATCCCGGGGTGGCCCTGGCCGAGGACCTCGGGACCGACCCGGCCGCCCGGTCGTTCCTGACCTTCTGCCGGGAGGGCTACGGATGCATCGGCAAGCGGCTGATCCCCGGTCTGCCGCATCCGTACAACCACAACAAGTTCCTGATCGCGTCGCGGATCGTGCGCCACGACGGCGGCTCGGTCCGCGATGTGGTGTTCCAGTCGTCCGGCAACCTCGGCGCCTGGGACGCGGAATCCGCCTTCAACAACGCCCTCACCTGGAGCGAGACCGGCTCCTACACGAGCTACCTGCACTACTTCGAGGACCTGGTGAGGTACGCGCCGCGGGCGACCGGGGCGGAGGACTACCACCGGACGGGCGCACCGGCGGACGCCTATCGGACCTACTTCTTCCCACGGCCGGAGAGCGGTCGGCCGGACGACGGCGACCCGATCGCCGGCATCCTGGATGAGGTCAGTTGCGGCCGGGGGACCGGAATCCGGGTGGTGATGTGGGCCTTCACCCGGGTCGCGGTGGCCACCGAGCTGGCCCGGAAGGCGGCCGAGGGATGCCGGGTCGACGTGGTGTACGCCGCCGGGGGCACCGACGCGCGGCACCCTTACGTCAGTCCGGGCGTGCTCACCGAGCTGAGGAGGGGTCCGGTCGGGCTGCGCAGCTGCGGGGTGGCGATGCGCGGCGGCCGGACGCTCAAGCCGCACAGCAAGTACCTGCTGATCGACGGTCCGGTCCCGCAGGTGCTCACCGGCAGCGCGAATCTCGCCCTGTCGTCGCTGCGCAACGCCGACGAGATCGTCGTCCGGGTGCGGGATCCGGCGATCCACCGGCAGTACCTGGCGAACTTCCACCTGGTCAGCGACCGCTGTGCCGGGAAGCTCTGATCAGAGCTCCAGCAGGATGGTGCGCGGGCCGACGTTGACGCTCTCCACCAGCATGTGCGCCCGGAAACGGCCGGTCTGCACGGTCGCTCCCCGGGCGCGCAGCGCTTCCACATAGGTGGTGACCAGCGGCTCGGCTACCTCGGCCGGCGCGGCCGCGTTCCAGGTGGGACGGCGGCCCTTGCGCGCGTCGCCGTACAGCGTGAACTGACTGACCACCAGCAGCGGTGCGTCGTCGTCGGACGCCGACCGGTCGCCGTCCAGGATCCGCAGCTCCCAGGTCTTGCGGGCGAGCTCGGCCGCGGTCGCCGGGCTGTCGTCGTGGGTCACCCCGACCAGCACCAGCAGCCCGTCGGCGATCGTGCCGACGATCTCGTCGCCGACCGTGACGCTCGCCCGGCTGACCGTCTGCACCAGTGCCCGCATGCCGCTCCCGCCGTCCTGGCCGCCGCGCGGCTCGCGGCGATCCGGGTACGGACGGTAGCGGACCGCTCAGCCGGCCGCGTCGCTGGTGTACTCGTCGGCCGGGGTGCGCAGGGCGCCGGTGGTGGCGTCGCCGGTGGTGGTGTTCGCCACGCCGGGGCCGGTCCGCGGCCGGTTCGGGAAGCTGGCCGGTCCGGCGGTGCCGCCGGTCGTGGTCATCACGCCCTCGGTCGCCGGGCCGCCGTTGCGCAGCTCCTCCGGGTCGGTGTCGGCCGGGATGGTGCTGGACAGCTCGGGGTTCGGGTCGCTCATCGTCCACCTCCGTGTCGGGTCGTCCGGAAGATGCCCACCGGGCGCGGCGTCAAACGCCAGTCCGATTCCACTGAAGTACGTCAATAGCAGGCCGGTGGTCAACCGATCGATGCCAGGATTTGGCAGGTCGGAGGCGGCATGGAGCCCGGCGCCCGGCTGGGTGCGCGCCCCCGCGACCGAGGTGGACCTGGAGCCGTGCGCTGTCGTGCGCCGGACCCGACCGTACCCAGACGGGAGAAGCACCCATGCCCCTCACCAGCACCACCGGCGGGCGTACCACCGAAGCGCGGCCTGCCCGGCCGGTGGCCACCACCGCCGCCCGGCCGGCCCGGGCCGGCGCGGACGGCGACGCCAACCGGCGGCAGGCCCGATCGGTGGCCAAGCAGCAGCAGGCGGCCGAACGGATCGCCACCGCGACCGCGGAGATCTCCGCGCAGAACGCCGAGGCCGCCGAGGCGTCCCGGCAACTCACCGAGTCGATGCAGCAGATCGCCGCGGGCGCCGAGCAGGCCTCCGGCGCGACCCAGCAGAGCCTGGCCGCGATGAACCAGATCGAGGACCGGGTCAACCGGCAGCAGCAGACCACCAGTCAGGTGGCCGAGCTCAGCCAGGCCCTGCAGGCGCTGCTGAACGAGACCCGGAACGGGATCAGCAACCTGCTGGCGAACGTGGACAGCGCGTCCGCGCGGCAGACCAACTCGGTGGCCACCATCACCGAGCTGGAGAAGCAGGCCGACGAGATCGGCGAGATCGTCAAGACCGTCGCGCACATCGCCGACCAGACCAACCTGCTGGCGCTGAACGCCGCGATCGAGGCGGCCCGGGCCCGGCAGCACGGCAAGGGCTTCGCGGTGGTCGCCGACGAGGTGCGCACGCTGGCCGAGACCAGTGAGCGCAGCGCCCGGCAGATCCGCGACCTGATCGACGAGGTCCGCAACTCGGTGACCGACATCGCCGGGGCGGTACAGACCTCCGCGGAATCGGCGCGCAGCGAGGTGGAGAAGGGCAAGACGATCACCTCGCAGCTGGAGACCATCCGGGCCGACATGGGCACGATCATGGCTGGCGCGGTGGAGATGGCGGCCGCGGCGGAGCAGGCCAAGCGCTCCGCGGGCAACGCCAAGCAGCGGTCCGAGGAGATCGCCGCGGCGGCCGAGCAGCAGTCGGCGGCGTGCGAGGAGTCGCTGCAGACGGTCAGCCAGCAGTCCCAGGCGCTGCGGCAGAGCGAGCAGGCCGCCGAGGCGCTGGCCGAGGTGGCCGAGACGCTGCGCAGCAGCACCGACATCGCGAAGAGCGCCGAGGACGTGGCCTCGACCGCCGAGGAGCTGTCCGCGGCGGTCGAGGAGATCAACCGGGCGGCCACCCAGATCAACGTGGCGATCAACGAGATCAACACCGGCGCCCGGACCGCGGCCGAGAAGGGTGAGCAGACCGCCGTGGCGGTGGCCGAGATCGAGCGGGGCGCCCAGCTCTCCTCGGAGCGCGGCGGCGCCGCGGTGGAGCGCTCGGACGCGATCCTGGAGCTGCTGGTCACCAACAAGGAGTCGGTCGACTCGATGATCGACGCGATCGGCACGGCGGCCCGCGAGGGCATCGAGAACGTCCGGAAGGTGACCGAGCTGGAGCAGATCTCCCGCCGGATCGACAAGATCGTCGACGCCATCGCGAACGTCTCGATCCAGACCAACATGCTGGCCGTGAACGGCTCGGTCGAGTCGGCCCGGGCCGGCGAGTTCGGCAAGGGCTTCGCGGTGGTCTCCACCGACATCCGCAACCTGGCCCGCGACTCGGCGGAGAACGCCGACCGGATCAAGGACCTGGTCAAGTCGGTGCAGGACCGGATCGTCGAGGTGCGGGGCGACCTGGAGGAGACCAGCCGGATGTCGCTGGCCGAGGTGGAGTCGGCCAAGGCCACCACCGCCCGGCTGGAGGAGATCGAGCGGGACATGCAGCAGGTCCGGGGCGGCAACGTCGAGGTCCAGGAGGGCGCCGAGCAGATCGCCAAGGTGCTCGGCGAGGTCAAGATCGGTCTGGAGCAGATCGCCTCGTCCGCGAACCAGGCCGAGCAGCTCGCCGGGCAGGCCTCGACCGCGGCCCGGGAGCAGGCGCAGGGCGCCGAGGAGTTGGCCGCCGCGGTGGAGGAGATCGCCGCGCTCGCCGACGAGCTGCAGAACGCCGGCTGAGCCGGCCGGGGAGGAACGTCGATGAGCGTGGACGTGGACGAGGCCGCCGCGGCGGACCTCGACGAGGACAACGCGGACTATGTCACCTTCGACATGCTGGGGGAGCGGTACGCCTTCCCGATGCGCCGCGTGCAGGAGATCATCCGGATGCCCGCCGTGGTGAAGGTGCCGCTCGGGCCGCCGTCCCTGGAGGGGCTGGCCAACCTGCGCGGCCGGGTCCTCCCGGTGGTCAACCTGCGGCAGTGCTGCCAGATGCAGCAGGCCGAGCACGACGAGACCACCCGGGTGATCGTGGTCGACGGCGGGGTGCCGCTCGGCTTCGTGGTGGACCGGGTGGCCAGCGTGATCAGCATCGATCCGCAGGCGCTGGAGCCGGCCGACGCGGTGCAGGCCACGGTCCGCTCGGACGTGCTGGTCGGAGTGATCAAGTCGGGCGACGGGGAGATGACCACGGTGCTCGACGTGGACCGGCTGATCGGCAGCCAGTTCGCCCGGCTCACCGCGCAGCGGGCCGGCGGCGGCCGGGACGCGGCGGCCACCCGGGTCCCCGGCGACGAGGACCGCGAGGGCGAGTCGGACGACACCCTGGAGCTGGTCAGCTTCGCGGTCGAGGGCCAGGAGTACGCCCTGCCGATCGACCAGGTACAGGAGATCGTCCAGGCGCCGGAGTCGGTCAGCCACGTGCCGAACGCGGGCAGCCGGGTGCTCGGCGTGATCGACCTGCGCGGCCGGCTGCTGCCGGTGGTCAGCATGCGCCAGGTCTTCGGGCTGCCGGTGACCCCGCTGGAGCCGCAGAACCGGATCGTCGTGGTCTCGCTGGACGACAGCGTGGTCGGCGTGGTGATGGACACCGTGCGCGAGGTGCTGCGGGTGCCGCACCAGCTGGTCGCCCCGCTGCCCAGCGTGGTGACCGGGGACGGGCGGGCCACCGAGGTGGAGTCGGTGGTCCGGCTGGAGGACGGCAAACGGCTGGTCTCGGTGCTGAGCGTGAACCGGATGTTCGACTCGCCCGAGGTGCGCGACGAGATCGCCGACTACCGGGAGGACGACGCGGAGATGACCACGGAACGAGCAGGGCAGTCCGACGACAGCCGGGGCGACGAGGAACTGTTCGTGGTGTTCCGCCTGGACGACGAGGAGTACGCGGTCGACGTCGACACGGTCCAGGAGATCATCCGGGTGCCCGAGGCGCTGATCCGCGTACCGAAATCCTTTGATTTCGTCGAAGGTCTGGTCAATCTGCGCGGAACCGTGCTGCCGGTGGTCGACCTGCGCACCCGGCTGGGCCTGGGGCGCGCCGAGCGGGACGAGCGGCAGCGGATCGTGGTGCTGATCATCGGCGGGGCCCGCACCGGGTTCATCGTCGACTCGGTGGCCGAGGTGGCCCGGGTCGGCCGCAACGTGCTGGAGCCGGCCCCGGAGCTCTCCGCCGAGCAGGCCCGGGTGGTCTCCCGGGTCGCCAACCTGCCCGACCAGCAGCGCATGCTGCTGCTGGTCCAGGTGGACCAGCTGCTCGAGGCCAGCCAGGCCGAGGTGGCGGCGGAGCTCTGCGAGGCCGCCGTCGACGAGGCTCTCGCCGGGGTTTGAGAACGGTGCCCACCTCGGTTCTCGTGGTCGACGACTCGGCGCTGATGCGCCGGGCCTTGAAGGGCATGCTCACCGACGCCGGCGACTTCGACGTGCACACCGCCCGCAACGGGGTGGACGCGCTGGAGCAGCTGGACCGGGTCCATCCGGACGTGGTGACGCTGGACGTGAACATGCCGGAGATGGACGGGCTGACGTGCCTGGCCAAGATCATGGAGCAGCGGCCCACCCCGGTCGTGATGGTCTCCTCGCTGACCGAGCACAACGCGCTGGTCACCCTGGAGGCGCTGGAGCTGGGCGCGATCGACTACGTGCCCAAGCCGGGCGGCACCGTGTCGCTCAACATCGACGAGGTGTCCACCGAGCTGGTCCGTAAGGTCCGGGGCGCGGCGAGGGCGAAGGTGAAGCGGGCCGGCGGCCTGAGCGCGCGGATCCGGGCGCACAGCGAGCGCGCCGCCGCAGCGCCGCCGCGCCGCAAGCCGGGTGCGGTGGGCACGGTCGACCTGGTGCTGATCGGCTCCTCCACCGGTGGCCCGGCGCTGCTCTCCGAGCTGCTTCCGCAGCTGCCGGCCACGCTGGGCGCCCCGGTGGTGCTGGCCCAGCACATCCCGGCGTCGTTCACCGGTCCGCTGGCCCGCCGGCTGGACGAGGAGTGCCAGCTGCGGGTGCACGAGGTGGACCGGATCATGACGGTCCGGCCGGGCAACATCTACATCGGCCGCGGCGCCGCCGACGTGGTGGTGGCCCGGCGCAGCGACGGCCTGATCGTGAAGAGCGTGCCGGCCGCCGAGGAGTACCGCTGGCATCCCAGCGTGGACCGGATGGTGGCCTCGGCCAGTCGTTACCTGGACCCGGCTCGGCTGGTCTGTGTGCTGCTGACCGGGATGGGCGACGACGGCGCCAAGGAGATGGCCGCGGTCAAGGCGGCCGGGGGCCGGACCATCGCCGAATCCGAGGAGACCGCGGTGGTCTGGGGCATGCCGGGCGAGCTCGCCCGGCGAGGCGGGGCGACCGAGGTGCTGCCCGCGTACGAGATCGCCGACCGGCTGGCCGACTGGGTGCGCTGAGAAGGGTTGATCATTATGGGACTGGTCCGGAAGCAGGCACCCGAACCTGAGTTGCCGCAGGTTCTCGACACCGACGAGCTGGTCCGCCGGCTCGACGACCCGGATCCGGAGCTGCGCCGGGAGGCCGCGCTGGAGCTGGCCGGGAAACCGGAGGCGGTGCCCGAGCTGCTGGCCCGGGTCGGGCTGGAGACCGAGCCGCGGGTCCGCGACGCGGTGCTCACCACGCTGGCCGGGCACGACTCCGAGGCGGTCGCGGCCGGGCTCGCGGTGCACCTGGCCAGCGACGAGGCCGGGCTGCGGACCGCGGTGGCGGAGGCGCTGGCGAGCATGCCGGTCTCCACACCGGCGCTGCTGCCCAGCCTGCTCGCGGCGCCGGACCACGACGTCCGGGTGATGACCGCCATGGTGCTGGCCGACCTGCCGCACCCGGAGGCGAAGTCCTGGCTGGTCCAGATGATCGCCGAGGATCCGCATCCGAACGTGGTGACCGCGGCGATCGACGCGCTGCTGCCGGCCGCCTCGGCCGAGCACATCGGAGTCCTGGAGGCGGCCGTGCTCCGGTTCCCGGACGACCCGTTCCTGGCCTTCACGGTCCGCGCGGCGCTGCCCCGACTCACCGGTACGGCGTGATGGCCGGCGCGACCACGAGCGGCGCCCTGTCCGACGCCGACTTCGACCGATTCGTCGAGTACTTCTACAAGCGGACCGGCATCCACTTCAGCTCCGGCAAGCGCTACTTCGTCGACAAGCGGATCGAGACCTGCGTCCGCAACTCCCGGTACGACACGTTCGCCAGCTGGTTCGCCGCGCTCCGGATGAACGACAAGGACATGCTGCAGGAGCTGATCAACCAGCTCACCGTGAACGAGACGTACTTCCTGCGTGAGGACTACCAGTTCGACGCGATGCTCAGCACGGTCCTGCCGAACGTGCTCGCGGCCCGCGGCGGAGTGAACCGGATCGTCGGCCCCGTCAAGATTCTCTCGTTGCCCTGCTCGACCGGCGAGGAGCCGTACTCGATCGCGCTGCGCCTGCTCGAGGAGTGGGAGCACATCGACCACGTGGACGTGGAGATCCACGGGGCCGACATCGACAGCGACGTGCTGGCCAAGGCGGCGCACGCCAGTTACGGCGAGCGGTCCCTGCAACGGGTGCCGAAGGCCTGGGTGAACAAGTACTTCGCCCCGGTCGGCGCCGGCCGCTACCAGGTCGACGAGGGCATCCGCAGCGCGGTGACGCTGCACCGGATGAACGTCTGTGACACCGCCGAGATGCGCCGGTTCCGGGATTTCGACGTGATCTTCTGCCGCAACGTGCTGATCTACTTCGACGAGCTGTCCAGCCGCCGGGCCGCCGAGAACCTCTACGGCGCGCTCCGCCCGGGCGGTTACCTCTTCCTCGGGCACTCGGAGTCGATGAGCCGGATCTCGCCGATCTTCACGCCGACCCGCCTGCCGGAGGGCATCGTCTACCAGCGACCGACCGGAGCGAAGTGATGACCCGGGTTTTAGTAGTCGACGACGCCGCGACCGTGCGGCTCTACCACACCAGCCTGCTCCGGGAGGCCGGGTTCGAGGTGGCCGAGGCGGCGAACGGCCTGGAGGCCGTGGAGGCCGCGATGACCACGCCCTTCGACCTGTTCGTGGTGGACGTCAACATGCCCAAGATGAACGGCTACGCCTGCGTGGAGACGCTGCGCTCGGAGACGGTCGGGACGGCCGCCCCGGTGCTGATGATCAGCACCGAGGACCGGCCCGGCGACGCGGACCGGGCCTACCAGGCCGGAGCCAACCTCTACCTGGTCAAACCGGTCGCCGCCGAGCGGCTGGTCCGGGTCGCCACCATGCTCACCACCGGGAAGGACCCGGCGGCATGAACCCTCTGCTCGCCCAGTTCCTCGCCGAGGCGAACGACCTGCTCGCCTCGGTCGACGACGGTCTGCTGGAGCTGGAGCGCCACCCCGGCGATCCGGAGCTGGTCAACGAGGTGTTCCGGGCCGCGCACACGTTCAAGGGCTCGTCCGGGCTCTTCGACTTCCCGGAGCTGACCCGGCTCACGCACGCCGCCGAGGACCTGCTGGACGCGGTCCGCGGCGGCCGGCTGGCGCTCGACTCCGGGATGACCGACGACCTGCTCGCCTCGTTCGACCTGATCCGCGGCTGGCTCGCGCACGTCACCGCGCACGAGCGGCTGCCGGCCACGGCCGGCCAGGACGCCGCCGGGTTGATCACCAAGCTGCGGGCCCCGCTCGGCGGCGGCGCCGAGCCGGCCGCCGCCGATCAGGAGAGCCAGGCTTCGGTACGCCGGATCGACCCACCGCCGCAGTGGCTGGCGCACCTGGGCACCGAATGGCTGATCGAGACCGCCGGGTGGCTCGCCACCACCTCGTCCACCCTGCGTTTCGTGCGGTACCTGCCGGACCAGGACTGCTTCTTCCGGGCCGAGGACCCGCTGCACCTGGTCCGCCAGGTGCCCGGCCTGGACCGGCTGGCGGTGATCCCGCCGGACGAGTGGCCGGCCCCGGACCAGTACGACGAGTACGTCTGCCTGCTCAGCTTCGTGATCGCCACCCGGGCCGCGGTCGGCGAGCTGGACTACCTGTTCCGCTACGTCCCGGACCAGATCAGCGTGGTCGAGCTGGACGCCGCCGCGATTCACCGGCACCTGGAGGGCGAGGACGAGACCGAGGTCCCGGTCGCCACCCCGGCGCCCCGCCCGGACGCCCTGCACGTGGACCCGGCGCTGGCCGCCGACGCGCAGGCCGTGCTCGCCGCCGCGCACCGCACCCTGGCCGTCGGCGAGCCGGTCGGCACCCAGCTGGCCGCGCTGACCGCCTCGGTCACCGCCGCCGCCCTGGCCCTCGGCGTGCCGCTCGACCTGACCGGCGCCGACCAGGAGGCGGTGAACGCGGCGATCGAGGGCGTGCTCGGCCGGGCCCCGGTAGAACCGGCCGCCGAGCCGCCGGCCGTCGACCACCCGGTGGTGGCGGCGCTGGCCGCCCCGCCCGCGCCGGTGCCGGCCGCCGAGCCGGCCGGCCGGGCTGACGACCCGGGCGGCCAGGTCGGCACCCGGGTGCTCAAGGTCGACCAGGAGAAGGTGGACCGGCTGATGGAGCTGGTCGGCGAGCTGAACGTGGCCAAGAACGGGCTGACCTTCCTGGCCGCCGCGGCCGAGGAGGAGTTCGGCAGCCGGGCGCTCAGCCGCCGGATCAAGGATCAGTACGCCGGCCTGCACCGGATCGCCGAGGAACTGCAGGCGGCCGTGATGGACGTCCGGATGCTGCCGCTCTCGGTCGCCTTCGGCCGGTTCCCGCGGCTGGTCCGGGACCTGAGCCGGCGACTCGGCAAGACCATCGAGCTGGTCACCGAGGGCGAGGACACGATGGCCGACAAGGACGTCATCGAGGCGCTCGGCGACCCGCTGGTGCACCTGGTGCGCAACAGCCTGGACCACGGCATCGAGACCTCCGAGGAGCGGATCGCCGCCGGCAAGACGCCGGCCGCGCGACTCACCCTGGCGGCGGTGGCCGACGGGGACGCGGTGCTGGTCGAGGTCTCCGACGACGGGCGCGGGGTGGACCCGGTGCGGGTCAAGCGGAAGGCGTACGAAAAAGGCTTGATCTCCGAGGAGGAGCTGGAGTCGCTCAGCGACAGCGACGCGGTCGATCTGGTCTTCCGCCCCGGCTTCTCGACCGCCGACCAGATCTCCGACCTGTCCGGCCGCGGCGTCGGCATGGACGCGGTCCGGGCCAGCGTGGAGAAGCTCGGCGGCAGCGTCACGATGCGCTCCGAACTGGGCAGCGGCACGGTCACCCGGCTGCGGCTGCCGCTCTCCATGGCGGTCACCCAGGTGATGGTGGTCAGCGTGGCCGGGCAGCGGTTCGGCGTCCCGGTCGACCTGGTGGTGGAGACGGTCCGGGTGCCGGCCGCCGAGATGGGCCGGGTGCTGCACCAGGACGTGGTGGTGATGCGCGGCGAGGTGGTGCCGGTGATCGACCTGGCCCGGGCGCTGGAGATGCCCTGGTCGCCGGAGCCGGACCGGGACCTCGCGGTGCTCGTCGCGTCGGTCAACGGGCAGCGGATCGGCCTGCTGGTCGAGCAGTTCCACCGCGAGGTCGACGTGATCCTCAAACCGATGGAGGGGCTGCTCGCCTACGCCGCGGAGTTCTCCGGCACCGCGCTGCTCGGCGACGGCCTGGTGCTGCTGGTGCTGAACCTGAAGGAGGTGCTCGGCCTTGCCGCTCGAGTTGCGTGACGAGAGCATGTCGCTGGTCGGCGTGGTCACCGTCGACGAGGTGGAGCAGATGGTCGGCTGGCTCCGCACCTGTCAGCGGCCCAAGGTCAGCCTGCGCAGATGCAACCATCTGCACACCGGCGCACTCCAGGCCATGCTGCTTTTCCGGCCGAAGATTACCTCGGCACCGAAAGACGCCTTCCTGGCGTCGCAGGTGCTGCCGCTGCTCACCGGGAGCAGCGGAGACACCGGCCGACAGGGGACCGAACCACCATGACCACCGTGATGCTCGTCGACGACTCCGCCACCATGCTGATGAGCCTGAAGTCCATCCTCACCAAGGCCGGCTACGCGGTGGAGACCGCCGGGCACGGCAAGGAGGCGCTGGACAAGCTCAGCAAGGGCGTCAAGCCCAACCTGATCATCAGCGACGTCAACATGCCGCAGATGGATGGGATCACCTTCGCACGTGAGGCTCGCAAGGCACCGGGTATGCGGTTCACGCCGATCCTGATGCTGACCACCGAGTCGGAGCAGTCCAAGCGGGCCGAGGCGAAGAGCGCCGGAGCCACCGGCTGGCTGGTCAAGCCGGTCGGACCGGACCAGCTGCTCGGTGTGATCAAGCAGGTGCTGCCCGGGGCCTGACGGCTCGATCTTCTCGCATCGGAGGTATCGGATGCCCAGCCTTCTCCGCAGGCTCTCGCTCACCCCGGAACCACCGGCGGAGCAGGGCGTCCGGGGGGACTTCGTGGCCGAGGCCCTGGAGCCGATCCCGGCGTACTGCGACGTCATCGACGGCCACGTCAACGACGTCATCGCCCTGACCGGGGAAGCGGCGCAGTCGATCGTCGAGCAGATGGTGAAGGTCGACTCGCTCGCGGAGGTGATGGCCGGCGACGTGTCTCAGCTCGCCGGCACGCTCAGCCGCACCGAGCGGGAGCTCGGCCAGGTCAGCTCGTCGAACGACCAGCTGGTCGGGCGGCTGATCTCGTACTTCCTCTACCGGGACCACCAGATCCGGGTGCTGGTCGACGAGATGCGCGAGCTCAACCAGCACGTCAAGCAGATCGAAGAGGTGAGCCGGGCGACCAACATCCTGGCTCTGAACGCGATGATCGAGGCGGTCCGGGCCGGCGACGCCGGCGAGGGCTTCTCGGTCGTCGCCGACGAGGTGCGCAAGCTCGCGCACCGCTCGGCGGAGGCGGCGCACGGCATCGGCAGCAGCATCGGCGACCTGACCGCCAAGCTCGACTCGGTGCTCTCCGACGACACCCAGTTCGACCGGGACCAGGAGATCCCGGAGACGAACGAGGAGACCGCGATGACCCGCCGGCTGGGCGGCATCGCGAACGCCCAGCGGGAGATGTCGGAGATGGTCAGCGGCATCCTGCGGGACACCGTCGAGGCGGCCCGGCAGGTGCAGCGCAGCTCCGACGAACTGGTCGCGGAGACCACCGGAGCGGTCGGACATGTCCAGTTCCAGGACATCAGCCGCCAGATGTTGGAACATGTGGCTGAAGCCGTCGCCGACGTGAGCCGTCAGGCGACGGCGGTCGCCGGGTACGCCCGCGGCGAACGCAGCGCCGAGGAGATCCGGGACGAGGCCATCAACGTCGAGGACCTGCGAGCGAAACACGTGATGGCCCGCCAGCGGTTCACCCACGCGGCGCAGACCGGCTCGGACGCCGAGGCCGCGAACGAACCGTTGATCGAGTTGTTCTGAGCAGGGGAGAGGGCACCGCGATGGCTCGCATGGAGGACTACGGCCAGGACCGGCCGACCGAGCAAGACGCGGTCAAGGCCTTCGCCGAGCTGCTCGGCCCGAAGGTCGCCGAGGGGCTGTGGGGCCTCGCCGTGCTGTCCCTCGGGTTGCAGCGGCCGGTGAGCGACCCGGCCGACCTGCGCCGGGTGGCCGAGCACATGATGGAGGTCGGCGAGCTGAGCCGGGTGGCCGGCCGGTCGCTGAAGGTCCGGCTGATCACGTACGAGGCGCTGGCCCGGACGGTCCAGTCGTGAGGCTGCCGCAATATCCGCAGCTGCACGACCCGGCCCGGCTGCGTGAGGTGGCCCGGCTCGGCCTGGACCGGGAGAGCCGCCGGGAGTACCTGGCCGGCATGGTCGAGGAGGTGGCCGACCGGATCGGCACGCCGTTCGCGGTGCTGGACACGCTGCTCGACGACGCCCAGGTGTTCCTGGCCGGGACCGGTCCGATCCCGGCCTGGATCGGCGAGGTGGGCGGCACCCCGATCGAGTGGGCGTTCTGCACCCGGCTGATGCCCGACGGCCGGCCGCTGTTCATCCCGGACACCACCGTGGACCCGGAGCACCGGGTGAACCCCCTGGTGACGGTCGAGGGGGTCCGGTCGTACATCGGCGCGCCGCTGATCTCGTCGAACGGCCACGTGCTGGGCGGCCTGTGCGCCCTGGACGTCCAGCCCCGGCAGTTCGCCGACGCCGACCTCGCCTATCTGGCGCGGATGGCGGGCGAGACGGTCCGCCGGATCGAGGAGCACGCCGAACCGGCATCATGACCTCATGACTTTCTCCCTGCCCATTCCCGCCGAGGCGAACGCGCTGCTGGACCGCGACCCGCTCGCGGTCCTGCTGGGCCTGGTCCTGGACCAGCAGATCACCATGGAGAAGGCGTTCACCTCACCGCTCGTGCTGGCCCAGCGGCTGGGACACGAGCCGACCGCGACCGAGCTGGCCGACTTCGACCCGGAGGCGTTGCTGGAGATCTTCGCCACCCCGCCCGCGCTGCACCGCTTCCCGAAAGCGATGGCGACCCGGGTCCAGGAGGTCTGCCGGGTGATCGCCGATCAGTACGACGGCGACGTCGCGGCGCTCTGGCGGGACGTGCCGACCGGCGCCGAGCTGTACCGGAGGATCTTCGCGCTGCCCGGCTTCGGCAAGCAGAAGGCACAGATCTACGTGGCGCTGCTCGGCAAGCAGGCCGGGGTGGCTCCGGCCGGGTGGCGGGAGGCCGCCGGCGGCTACGGCGAGGCCGGCGCGTACCGGTCGGTCGCGGACATCGTCGACGACGAGTCGCTGGCCAAGGTCCGGGAGTACAAGAAGGCCGTGAAGGCGGCGGCGAAAGCCGCGAAAGCGTAGTCCGGTTGGGCATCGCGGCCGGACCGGTGCGAGGATGGCGGGGTCGGACGGAGACCCCCGTGAAGAAGCAGCCCTCAGTGCTGATCACCGATGCCGCACGCAGCCCCGGCGACCAGCTCCGCAGCCGCGAGATCCGCTACGTCGCGATGATGAGCGCCCGGGTCGGGTGCCTCATCCTCGGCGGCGTCCTGATCAGCGCGCGGGTGCCGTTGCTACCGCTCTGGCTGGTCCTGTGCGCGGCCGGGATGGTCTTCCTGCCCTGGGCCGCGGTGCTGATCGCGAACGACCGGGCGCCGAAGACGAAGGCGGAGCGGGCGGCGGACGCGGCGGCCCGGGAGCGGCATCAGATGGCGCTCAGCGACGCGGCGCCGATCCCGGAGCCGGTCACGATCGACGCGGAGATCGTCGATCCCGGGGAAACCGACAAAAAGCCTTAAAGCCTTCATTTACGCAGGTCCGCTGGGGTGCGGATCGCATGCTCCCGGCACCCCTCTGTCAAGGGGTTGGTGTGAGGGGTGTTTTAGGGTGGTGGTTGGCGGGTCCGGGTTGTGACTTTTCCGAAGTGTCGATCTTGGGGTTTGGGTCGGCCGCGCTGGAGTTCAGAGTCGCCCCCGTGTGTCCTCCCGGACCCGTCGCTGTCTGTTGTGCCGTGTGGTCGTCTTTGATCATTTGGCGGTAGACGGTGTCGGACAGGCGTCGTTTCAACGCTCGCATGGCTTCCATCGCGGTTTTGCCTTCGGCGCGTTTGCGCTGGTAGTAGGCGCGGCCGGGGGTGTCGAAGCGGAGCTGGGTGATGGCCATGATGTGCAGGACCCGGTTGATGCGCCGGTTCCCGGCCCGGTTGAGCCGGTGATGATGGTTGTCGCCGGAGGACACGTCGATGGGGGCGGTGCCGTTCCAGGTGGCGAAGTGCCCGCGGGTCGGGAAGCGGCTGATGTCGCCGATGTCGCCGAGCAGGCGGGCGGCGCCGGAGGGGCCGATGCCGTTGAGGCTGGTCAGCTGGGTGCCGGTGGCGGCCAGCACGGTCTTCAGCTGCCGGTTGGCTGCTTTGATCTTGGTGTCCAGGGTGGTGAGCTCGTCGGCCAGGTCGCCGGCCAGCTGATAGCGGGTGGCGGTGACGATGTCGCCGGCCGGGACGCTGACGCGTTCGAGCAGGGTGCGGGCCTGGTCGGTGGTCAGGTTCTTCTTCGCGCCGCCGGGGATCAGTTCGAGCAGTAGCTGGTGCAGCCGGTTGATGGTCTCGGTGCGGGTGGCGCCGAGCTGGTCGCGGCGGTCGGCCAGCAGCCGCAGCGCGACGGTGGCGCCGTCGGCGTGAACGCGGCGCAGGCCCGGGGTGCGCAGGGCGGTCACCGCGATGTGGTGCGCGTCGTGACCGTCGGTTTTACGGCCGTGCCCGGTGTCAAAGTTGCGGGCTTTCGCGGCGAGTTTCGCCGGGACGTCCAGCACGGTTTCGCCGTCGGCGACCAGCCGCTGGGCCAGGTGCCGGCCGATGCCGTTACAGCCCTCGACCGCCCACACCCGGCCGGCGTGACGGCGGCCGGCGGCGAGCATCTGCTGGTAGCCACCGGTGTCGGTGCCGTACCTGCCACGGGCCAGCACCTGTTCACGCTCGTTGATGATCTCGATCGTCGCGGACCGCTTGTGCGGATCGACTCCAATGATCAGCTGACCCATGTACCCGTTGACCTTCCCGTCGTCGCGGCAGAACCACACCAGCGGGAGGGCAACGCTACTTACAGCTGGGCAAACCCCTCTTCAGCCACTCCGCGCCACGGTGACCGGCAGGGTCCAAGCCGGGAGAGAGCCACACCCCGCCATATGAGTGGGCAGCGCGGGCCTGAGCACCCTACCGATCACCTCGACCAAGCCTGGCCGGGCCGCGGTCGTACACCAAATTCTCTTTAAGTAGCGCGGGCCGGGTGCGGAGATCTGGCCGCTGCGCGTCCAGAGCGATCTCCGCACCCTGCACTGTCCGCGGGTGGTTCCGGAAACCGCGGGCGGTTCCGTGGCTCCGGAATCGCAGTGACCCCGTCGGCTGCCTCGCCGAGTCGCGGCCCGGCCCCGTCGGCTGGACCCCGCCCGCTCGCCGCGTCAAGACGCCGGCCGGGCCCGTCGGCTGGACCCCGGCCGGCCGCCGCGTCAAGACGCCGGCCGGGCGCCCAGGAGCTGGACCGCTGCCGCGCCGAGGGTGGCGCCCGCGGCCAGCGCCGTGCCGGGCGGGTCGCCGGCCAGCCAGGACCTCAGCAGGCCGGCGGCGAAGGCGTCGCCCGCGCCGGTCGGGTCCGTCATCGGCACCGGGACGCCCGGAGCGGACCACGACCCGCCGCCCCGGCTCGCCCAGACGGCTCCGCCGGCGCCCCGCTTCACCACGGCGTGCTGAACGACATCGGTCAGGCGCGCCGCCTGGGTCGCCGGATCGCCGGGCCCGGCCAGCACGTCCGCCTCGTCCGCGTTGCACGACAGCAGGTCGATACCGCGTACCCAAGCCAGGAAGACCTCGGGCCCGGCGGCGCGCAACGGGGCAGCGGACGCCGCGTCGACGCTCACCGTGAGTCCGTGGTCCCGCGCCGCGGCCAGGGCCGCCAGGCCCGCCGGACGGGACCCGGCGTGCAGCAGCGGATAGCCGGAGAGGTGCAGGTGGCTGCCGGGCGGCGCGGCCGCGATCGCCCTGGTCACGTGCGCCGGGTCGAGCAGCAGGCAGGCGCCGCGATCGGTGATCATCGTGCGCTCGCCGGCGCCGGTCAGCACCACCACGCTGCCGGTCGCCGCGCCCGGCCGGACCTCGATCGCGTCGCCCACCCCGGCGGCGGCCAGCTCGGCCACCCGGTCCCGGCCGGCCCGGTCGTCGCCGACCGCGGCGACCAGGGTGACCGGCTGCCCGGCGGAGGCCAGCCAGGCGGCCGTGTTGGCCGCCTGACCGCCGCCGCTGACCCGGATCGCGGCCGCGGTGTCCGAACCCGGCTGGATCGGCCCGTCGTGCTCCACCAGCACGTCGGTGACCAGGTCCCCGACGACGATCACCAGGCCCGTCGTGGTCCGGCCCGGCTCGGCCCGGCCCGTCGTGCTCCGGGCCGTCTCGGCCCGGCCTGTCGTGATCGGGGCCGCCGTCTCGGCCCGGCCCGTCTCCGGTCGGCGCATCGGTCAGGCCGGGACCGAGAAGCCCACCGGGGCGGCCGTGCCGCTGCTCTCGGCCACCGCGATCCGGGCGGCCAGGGCGGCGTTGCGCAGGATGATCCGGACGTTGGTGGCCAGGCTCTGCCCCTCGGTGCTGGCGTGGAAGTGCGCCAGCAGGAACGGGGTGACCGCCTTGCCGGTGACGCCCTGCTCGGCCAGCAGCGCCAGCCCGGTGGCCAGCGTGCGGTCGTGCAGCGCCGGGTCCAGCTGCTCGTCGGTGGGCAGCGGGTTGGCCAGCACCAGCGCGCCGTCGCTGACCTGCTGGTCGCGCCGGGCCCGGATGAAGTCGGCCACCTGCTCCGGCGAGTCCAGCTGCCAGTCCACGTCGAAGCCGCCGTCGGTGATGAAGAAGCCGGGGAAGCGGCGGGTGCCGTAACCGGCCACCGACACGCCCAGCGTCTCCAGCCGCTCCAGGGTGGCGCCCACGTCGAGGATCGACTTGACCCCGGCGCAGACCACCACGATCGGGGTGCGGGCCAGCGCGGTCAGGTCGGCCGACTCGTCGAAGGTGAGGTTCGCCTCCCGGTGCACCCCGCCCAGGCCGCCGGTGGCGAACACGCCGATCCCAGCCGCGGCGGCGACCGCGCTGGTGGCGGCGACCGTGGTGGCCCCGTCGGCCCGCTGGGCGGCGGCGATCGCCAGGTCCCGGACGGAGAGCTTGGCCACGTCGCCGGCGAGCGCCAGGTGCTCGATCTGGGCGTCGTCCAGCCCGGCGATCAGCTCCCCGCCGATCATGCCGATGGTGGCCGGCACCGCGCCGTTGTCCCGGACGGTCTGCTCGATCTCGCGGGCCACCCGGAGGTTGTCCGGGTGCGGCAGCCCGTGCGAGATGATCGTGCTCTCCAGGGCCACCACCGGCCGGCCGTCCCGGCGCGCACGGGTCACGTGGTCGCCGTAGCGAATAGCGAAGTCAGTCACGTCGCCAACGGTACGGCCCGGGCCTGCTGCGTTGTCGTTGGACCGACCAGGCGTGAGGTGTCAGACTTGTCCGCTGGAGCTTTTCCTCCACCGACTTAGTGATCTTGCGAAAGGCTGATACCTGTGAGCACCCAGATCCTCGAGCGTCCGGAGACCAAGGACGCCGATACCGGTCCGGAGATGTTCCACTACGTGCGCAAGGAGAAGATCGCGGAGAGTGCCGTGATGGGCACCTACGTGATCGCGCTGTGCGGGGAGACCTTCCCGGTGACCAAATCGCCCAAACCGGGCTCGCCGGTCTGTCCCGCCTGCAAGGAGATCTACGAGGCGATGAAGGCCTGATCGCCTGATCGGGGCGGTGTTCGCCGCCGGCCCTCGCCGGTCGGCGTCACCCTGCTCACCGTGCTCGCGGTCGCCCGGCCGCACCGGGTGCGGCGTCCCGTGCTGGACGCCGCCGGTCGCCGGCGGCGGGGCGATTCTTGTCACCATTCCGCGGCGGCCCGGGCGCACCGGCCCGCTTCCGCTGGTCACCGCCGCGGCGCCGCTGACACGGGTGCCGCAGCCGGCGCCCGTCGCGGCGCCGTAACCCCCGGATCGGCCCGGTCCGCGGCTATGCTGATACCTCGCCTCCGCGACCTACGCCGCGGAGGTTTTTCCATGGATGAAGGGATCACCGGAGCTTGAGCCCGTCTCTGCCGAATCTGGAGATCTTCCCGCCCCTGCGGGCATGGCAGCGCAAGGCGATGGTGGAGTATCTCCGCCGCCGTTCCGAGGACTTCATGGCCGTGGCGACGCCCGGCGCCGGCAAGACCACGTTCGCCCTGCGGCTCGCCGCCGAGATGCTGGTGGACGGCACCGTGGAGGCGGTCACCGTGGTCTGCCCGACCGAGCACCTGAAGACGCAGTGGGCGCAGGCGGCGGCCCGGGTCGGGATCCAGCTCGACCACCGGTTCCGCAACTCGGAGATCCACTCGTCCCGCGACTTCCACGGGGCGGTGGTGACGTACGCGCAGGTCGGCATGGCGCCGCAGGTGCACAAGCGGCGCACGGTGACCCGGCGCACCCTGGTCATCCTGGACGAGATCCACCACGCCGGCGACTCGCGCAGCTGGGGCGACGGGGTCAAGGACGCGTTCGAGCCGGCCGAGCGGCGGCTGCTGCTCACCGGGACCCCGTTCCGCTCCGACGAGAACCCGATCCCCTTCGTGCAGTACGAGCGGGGCATGGACGGGATCCAGCGGTCCAAGGCCGACTCGGTCTACGGCTACGCCGACGCGCTCCGCGACCGGGTCGTCCGGCCGGTCATGTTCATGGCGTACTCCGGCGAGACCCGGTGGCGCACCAACGCCGGTGACGAGCTGGCCGCCCGGCTCGGCGAGCCGATGACCAAGGACCTGATCGCGCAGGCCTGGCGGACCGCGCTGGACCACCGCGGCGAGTGGATGCCGCAGGTGATGCAGGCCGCGCACAACCGGCTGCTGCGGGTCCGCGAGGGGATGCCGGACGCCGGCGGCCTGGTCATCGCCAGCGACCAGACGGCCGCCCGGGCGTACGCGAAACTGCTGCACGACCTGACCGGCGAGTCGCCCACCGTGGTCCTCTCCGACGACGACGGGGCCTCCGGGCGGATCGCCGAGTTCGCCGCCTCGGACAAGCACTGGATGGTCGCCGTCCGGATGGTGTCCGAGGGCGTCGACATCCCGCGGCTGGCCGTCGGCGTCTACGCCACCAGCGCCTCCACCCCGCTCTACTTCGCCCAGGCGATCGGCCGGTTCGTCCGGTCCCGGCAGCCCGGCGAGACCGCCACCGTCTTCCTGCCCAGCGTCCCGCATCTGCTCGGGCTGGCCAGCGAGATGGAGGCCGAGCGCAACCACGTGCTGGGCGCGCCCAAGGAGAAGGATGGGCTGGACGACGAGCTGCTGGAGCGGGCGCAGAAGTCCGAGGACGCGATCGGCGACCTGGAGAAACAGTTCGAGGCGTTGTCCGCGACCGCCGAGCTGCAGGAGGTCATCTACGACGGCACGTCGTTCGGCGTGCCGGCCCGGACCGGCACCGCCGAGGAGGCCGACTACCTGGGCCTGCCCGGCCTGCTCACCCCGGACGAGGTCACCATGCTGCTGAACAAGCGGCAGACCGAGCAGCTCGCCGTGCAGAAGAAACTGGAGCAGGAGGCGGCGCGCAACGCTCCCGAGCCGGCGCCCCGCGAGCCGGTCGTGCAAATGAGCGCCGGCGAGCGCCGGGCCACCCTGCGCCGCCAGCTGAACACCCTGGTCGCCGCCCACCACCACCGGACCAACCTGCCGCACGGCAAGATCCACGCGGAGCTGCGCCGGCTCTGCGGCGGCCCGCCGAGCGCGCAGGCCACCATCGAGCAGCTGGAAGAGCGGATCGCCACCATCCAGACGTTCTGAGTTTTCTTGCTCGGTCAGGTGGAGGGGCGGATCGCCACCATCCAGACCCGTTGCGCGGGTTTCCTCCGCTCACCCCTCCGGCAGCCGATCAGTGCCACCGGAGGGGTGTTCTATGCGCGAGACCACACTGCACGCCGTGCGCCTGCTGGAGCGGGCGCAGACCGGCGAGGCGGCCGCCGTCCAGGCCGAGGCCGAGACGGCCCTCCGGGCGGTCACCGGCGATCTCGCCGACGGGCCGGCCTGCATGCACTTCGTCCGGGTGGTGTCCTTCATCGCGCGGGGCGACCAGCGGGCCGCGATCGAGGCGGCCGGGCCGATGCTGCGGGCCGCCGAGCGGGAGGGCAGCCGCGGCTGGCAGGCCGCCGCCCTGGCCAGCCGGGCCTGGCAGCGGCTGCGGCTGAGCGCGCCGACGGCCGACCCGGCCGGGCCGCGGGACGCCGACCACGACACCGACGAGGTACTGCGTGACCTGGTCGCCGCGGAGATGCTGGCCGACGGCGAGCCGGACCCGGTGGCCGCGGTCAACTCCCGGGTCGCGGTCGCCATCGGCTGGTACGAGCTGCGCCTCTACGAACTGGTCGAACCGCAGTTCCAGAGCGCGTACGAGATGAGCAGCGCGGACGGCGCGCAGAACGGCAACCGCGCGATGTGGCTGCTGAACCTCGCCGAGATGCACCTGCGCTGGGCGCTGGAGCTCTACCAGATCCACCGGGTCGCCGAGGCGGAGAGCCACAGCGCCGAAGCCGAACGGTACGCCAACCGGGCCGCCGCCGAGGTCTCCGGCGCCGACGCGGCCAGCTGGCGGGACAACGCGCTGCTCTACGCGGCCTGCTCCCGGGCCGACCGGCACGACCCGGCCGGCGCCGCGGTGGACATCGAGCGATACACCCGGCGGCTGCGCGACCGCGGTTTCCCGGCCGACACACTCGCGATCAGCCGGCCGTTCCACGCGGTGGCGCTGTCCCGCTCCGGGCGTCCCGCCGAGGCTCTCGAGGTGATCGCCGAGGCCGCCGCCGAACTGACCCCGGACGCGGACTGGCTGGTGGTGGCGAGCACCCACCGCACCCGGGCGGTCCTGCTGGCCCACGTCGGCTCCCGGGACGCCGAAGCGACCCTGGCCTACGGCGACAGCCTGGCCGCGGCCCTGTGGCGCCAGCGGCTGAACACCCTGCACGCCGCCCGCACCCGGTACGACCTGGAGCAGCTGCGGGCCCGGCACGAGCAGGTGGCCCGAGCCGCCGAGGTGGACCCGCTGACCGGGATCGCCAACCGGCGCGGCTTCGACAGCGCCGTGCAGTCAGCGGCCTGCCGCACCGGCCCCGTCGCGGTGCTGCTGGTCGACACCGACAAATTCAAGGTGATCAACGACACTCGCGGGCACGCCGCCGGCGACGCGGCACTGCAGGCCATCGCCGCGGCGCTGGCCGGCCAGGCCGGCCCCGGCGACCTGGTGGCCCGGCTCGGCGGCGACGAGTTCGCCGCACTGCTGGCCGGCGCCGACGCGGCCGAGGCAGCCGCCGTGGCGGCCCGGATGGTGGCCGCGGTCCGCGACATCCCGGAGTGCATCGCCACGGTCAGCATCGGCGTCGCGGTGGGCCCGGCAGCGGCCCTGAACGAGTCGCTGTGCCGCGCCGACGCGGCGATGTACCGAGCCAAGCGGCGCGGCGGCGACGGCGTCGAGACGGCCGATGAGCCGGGTTTACGGGCCGCCGCCTGAGCCTGCGTGCTCGCTCGCAGCCTGCCTGATCAGTCCGGTCGCTCGTAGCCTCGTGCCCGCTCGCTGCCTGCCCGCTCAGCCACCCTGCTCGCAGGGTGCCCGTTCAGCTCGCTTGCTCGCAGCGCCGAGCGCGTGCTCGCAGCTGCCCGTGTTCGCTCGGAGCTCCCCGCGTTTGCTCACGGCCCCCGCGCCTGCTCGCAGCCTGCCCGCTCGCAGTGCCCGCGCCTGCTCGCAGCACCGCCCGCTCGCTCACGGCCCGCCCTCCCAGGGGGCCTGCCCTGGACAGTGTTGCGGAATCGGGAACGACTCTGCGGGCGCCCTGTGGACAACGCCGTGGTGTGGACAGCGAATAGCCGCCGAGGATTTGCCAGATCCGCGCGGCGAGGCTGGGCCGGGCCGTGGGGTTGGGCGGGCCGAGGGGATGGGCGGTCGGCGAGGGGCAGGCCGAGGTATGGGCGGCCGGCGAGGGCGGGCTGTGGGGTTGGGCGGGCGGCGAGGGTGGGCCGGGCCGTGGGGTTGGGCGGCCGGCGAGGGGCAGGCCGTGGGGTTGGGCGGCCGGCGGGGGCGGGCTGTGGGGTTGGGCGGGCGGCGAGGGTGGGCCGGGCCGTGGGGATGGGCAGCCGGCGACAGCGGGCCGGGCCGCGGGAATGGGCGCGCGGCAAGGACGGGCCAGGCCGCGGGGTAGGGCGACGGCGACGATAGACCGGCAATGGCGATGGCCGCGTGGCGAGGTTGGGCCGGGCTGCGTGGCTGGGCGCGCGGCGAGGGTGAGCCGGGCAGCGGCGATCGGCGCGCGGCCAGGGATGAGCCGGCCAGCAGTGATGACCGCTCGGCCACGGTAGGCCGGACCGCGCGGACGGGCGCGTACCGGAAATCGGGCACGCGGAAGGGGCGCCCCGCAGGAGGCGCCCCTTTGTCACGCGTCTTTAGTTGGGGGACCGCTGTTCGCTGTTAGTTGCTGGAGTTCGACATCATGTTCGCGCCACGCCAGGTGAACTCCGGATCGGCGGAGAACTGCACCGCGATCTTCACCAGGTCCTCGGCGTAACGGTTGGCGTGGTGGCCGCAGAAGACCAGATCGCCACCGCCCGCCAGTGTCAAACGGAGCTTCCCGGCTGCATTGCAGCGGTCGCACCGTTCATCGGCTGCTAGGCCGGACAGATTTCCCGCCGGCGGCGTGAGGGTCGGGGTCATCGCCTTCCTCCTCTGTTCGTCACCGATGAACATGTTCCTCGGCTACTGCTCACACATCGTGCAACACCCTGCGCCGTTGCAGCCTTCCCAGAGTGCCCCGGGGGGACCGAGGTCACACCGGTTCCGACTAGTGTGCCGTGATCCCAGGGTGCCACGTCAACGATCACTTCTGCACAACGGTCTGATCACCACCCGTTGATGTACGGGTGGTGACCAAACGGACACGTAATGTTGACTGAACGTCTTAGTCCAGGTAGTCGCGGAGAACCTGCGACCGGGACGGGTGCCGCAGCTTCGACATCGTCTTGGACTCGATCTGCCGGATCCGCTCCCGGGTGACCCCGTAGACCTGGCCGATCTCGTCCAGCGTGCGCGGCTGGCCGTCGGTCAGGCCGAAGCGCAGCCGGACCACGCCCGCCTCCCGCTCGGAGAGCGTCTGCAGCACCTGCTGGAGCTGGTCCTGCAGCAGCGAGAAGGAGACCGCGTCGACCGCGACGACCGCCTCGGAGTCCTCGATGAAGTCACCGAGCTGGCTGTCGCCCTCGTCGCCGATCGTCTGGTCCAGCGAGATGGGCTCACGCGCGTACTGCTGGATCTCCAGCACCTTCTCCGGCGTGATGTCCATTTCCTTGGCCAGCTCCTCCGGGGTGGGCTCGCGGCCCAGGTCCTGGAGCAGCTCGCGCTGGATCCGGCCGAGCTTGTTGATCACCTCGACCATGTGCACCGGGATACGGATGGTGCGGGCCTGGTCGGCCATGGCGCGGGTGATCGCCTGGCGGATCCACCACGTCGCGTACGTGGAGAACTTGTAGCCCTTGGTGTAGTCGAACTTCTCGACGGCGCGGATCAGGCCCAGGTTGCCCTCCTGGATCAGGTCCAGGAACGCCATGCCGCGGCCGGTGTAGCGCTTGGCCAGCGAGACCACGAGCCGCAGGTTCGCCTCGAGCAGGTGGTTCTTCGCCCGCTCGCCGTCCCGGTTGATCCACTTGAGGTCGCGCTCGAAGTTGCGCTCGAGCGTCTCCTCGCCCTCCTCGGCGGCCCGCAGGCGCTCCGCGGCGTAGAGGCCGGCCTCGATCCGCTTGGCGAGCTCGACCTCCTGCTCCGCGTTGAGCAGCGGGACCTTGCCGATCTGCTTGAGGTAGGCGCGGACCGAGTCGGCCGAGGCGGTCAGCTCCGCGTCCCGGCGGGCCTGCTTGAGGGCCTCGGACTCCTCGTCGTCCCACTCGAAGTCGCCGTCGGTGGCCGAGCTGGCGGCGTCGGCCGCCGCCGCGGCGACCACCGCGGCCGGCTCCTCCACCACCACGTCCTCGATCTCGGCGGCGAGCTCCTCGGGGTCGATCTCCTCGCCCTCCGGGCCCTCCTCGCCGGGCTTGGCGGCCTTGGCGGGCGCGGCCTTGGCGGTGACCGCCTTCTTGGCCGGAGCGACCTTCTTGGCGGCCGGGGCCGCCTTCTTCGCGACGGCGGCGGGGTCGCCGGCCGGCGCGGCCTGTTTCGGGGCGGGCGCCGCCTTCTTCACCGGAGCGGTCTTGGCGGTGGTCGCCTTCGACGCCGGGGTGGCGGAGCGGGCGGCAGCAACCTTGCGGCGGGTGCTGGCCGAGCCGTCGACCACGACGGTGATGTTGGCGTCCACCAGGCCGCGCAGGATCTTCTTGGCCTGTGCCGGGTTGACGCCGGCGGACTCGAGCGTGTGCGCGACCTGGGCCGAAGTGAGCTGCCCGCCCGCACCCTGAGCATGGGTGACCAAGGCCTCGGTGATAGAGCGAACGTCGGCACCGTTCTGGTGGGCTTCTGTCACGAATGACCTTCCGGAGGCGATGAGTTTGGGCACGGCCGTGGTCCAGCGCAGCACGCGGGGGCGAGTCTCGCCGGAGTCGATTTTGGGAGCCCCCGGTTCACGGATGGTCCCGGTGTGAGCGTCCGTGAAGCGTGGGCAGGGGTGAATTGTAGCGCCGTCTCACGAGATCCTCCCCCCGCAGCACGCCGCCGGGGGCCGACGACCTCGTCGGAGACGCTCCGGGCGAGAATCGTATCGGCGGAAAGGACGCAAACGTGAGCGAGATTTCTCCGGGCACGTCGCCCGGCGAGCTGCTGGACATCGCGGTCCGGGTGGCGCGGGAGGCGGCGGCCACCGCGCGCCGGATGCGCGACGAGGCGATCGGCGACGTGCAGACCAAGAGCACCGACACGGACGTCGTCACCGCGGCGGACAAGGCGGTCGAGCGTCAGGTGGTGGAGGCGCTGCGGGCCGCGCGGCCGGGCGACGGGGTGCTGGGTGAGGAGTACGGCGACACGGCCGCCGCCGAGCCGGGCGCGGTCCGCTGGATCCTGGACCCGATCGACGGCACCGTGAACTACCTCTACGGCCTCCCGCAGTACGCGGTCTCGCTGGCCGCCGAGGTGGACGGCGAGGTGCTGGCCGGCGTGGTGGTGAACGCGGCCACCGGCGACGAGTGGACCGCCACCCGGGGCGGCGGCGCCTGGCGGGCCGGCCGCCGGCTGTCCTGCTCCACCGAGACCGTGCTGGGCCAGGCGCTGATCGGCACCGGCTTCGGGTACGACCCCCGCCGCCGGGCGCACCAGGGCCGGGTCTTCGCCGAGATGATCACCCGGGTGCGTGACATCCGGCGCTTCGGCGCGGCGTCCCTGGACCTGTGCCTGGCCGCCGAGGGCCAGCTGGACGCGTTCTTCGAGAAGGGTCTCAACCCGTGGGACCACGCGGCCGGCGGGCTGATCGCCGCCGAGGCCGGGATGGTGGTGTCCGGGCTGAACGGCGCCCCGGCCGGACCGGACATGGTGCTCCTGGCCCCGCCCGCGCTCTTCCCGGCCTTGCACGACCTGCTGGTCGAGCTGGACGCGGCGGGTGGCGCCTAGCGCGGCGGTCAGCCGTCCTCCGCCTCGGGCTTCTTGGTGACCGGCTTGAGGCAGGCGCCCGGCGGCAGCTCCGGCTCGCCGATCTCGACCAGGGACTGGTTGACCTCGGTCGTGGTCGCCAGCTGCTGGAAGTTGTCGCCGATGACGATCTCGATGACCGCGCCCTTGCGCTTCGCGTTGTAAACCATCTTCGACTGGGCGAGGAAGTACGCCCGGACCAGCTGGGCCTTGCCCACCGTGTCCGGGCCGAAGCGGATCTCGGCGACCCCGTCGAACTTGGTCTTGCTCTTCCCGGAGGGCTGTACGGTGAACCGGCGGTTCTTGAACTCCGAGGTCACCTGGTCGGCCAGGCCGGCCCGCTTGGTGCCGTTGAGCACCTTGAGGGTCACCTCGGCGGGGTCGTCCGGCAGCTGCACGTCGGCGAGCGGGGCGCCGTCCGGGCAGTTGGCGCCGTTCGCGATGTCCGACTGCTTGTCGCGGACCAGCGCGACGACGACGAAGACGAGAGCGGCCACGGCAAGCACGCCGACGACGACGAGCGCTCGGACGCGCGCAAAGCTCATGGGGTTGGCTCCAGGATCGAACGACCGGCCCCGGTGAGGTCGCCGGGCCTGTCGAGAGGTTAGCGTCTGTCCGCCAGGCACGCGGAAACAGGGAAAGCTTCCGGCGCGCCGACGATGATCCAGAGGTCGCGACCCCTACTTTGGTGTCGCCTCAGTCACATCGGGAACAATGTGCCGCCAGTGGGCGTACAACTCTGCCGCGACAGCGGTAAGGTTCCGCGCTCGCCGGGCCCTTACACCGGTGTCCGATCGAGTGTCAGAAATCGTCTTGCGGAACCGGGAACCGAAACCATGTCACCGGCGTTACTAACGCCAAGTGACACATCGATACAGGAGAGTGAAGACCGATGGCCACCGACTACGACGCCCCGCGTCGCGATGAGGTCGACCTCGGCGAGGACAGCCTCGAGGAGCTCAAGTCCCGTCGCGCTGACTCCCAGTCCGGGGCGGTGGACGTGGACGAGGTCGAGGTGGCGGAGAGCTTCGAGCTGCCCGGCGCCGACCTCGCCGACGAGGAGCTGACCGTCAAGGTGCTGCCGATGCAGACCGACGAGTTCCGCTGCTCCCGCTGTTTCCTCGTGCACCACCGGAGCCAGCTGGCGACGGAGCGGAACGGGGAGCTGATCTGCCGCGAGTGCGCCTGACAGGGCGTGCTCGCGCGCAGCGCGTTTCACCTACACGGGGTTTGACCCTGATGCGGAGCCGGGCACTGTACCGGTGACGACGAGGGGGAGGACGACGATGAGTCAACCGGATCGCGTACCCGACTCCGCGGCCGGCGCCGACGCCGACGAGGACCTGGGTCGCACCGTCGCGGCCCTGACCGCCGACGACCTGGAGCCGGCCGGCCGGCGACGGCTGCTCGGCCGCCTGGTGGGTGACGTGCGCCGTCGTGGGCTCGGTCAGGCGTTCAAGCCCAAGGCCGCGTTGCGCTGGATGGCGGACGTGGTCGCCGACGTGGCGCCGCACGTCCCGGTGCGCAACCGGGAGACGCTGCGCCGGCACTTCCCCGGCATGGACGACGACGCCCTCGCCGAGCGTCTGATCCGCAACGCCGCCCGGGCCACGGCCGGTGTGGGCGCGGCCGGCGGCGGCATCGCCTCGATCGAGTGGGCCGCCACGCCCACCCTGCTCTCCGCCCCGGTGCTGCTCTCCGCCGAGACGATCGGCGTGGTCGCGATCGAGATGAAGCTGATCGGCGAGCTGCATGAGTTGTACGGCCAGTCGATCGCCGGCAACGGCACCGAGCGCGCGGTCGCCCTGGTCCAGTCCTGGGCCGGCCAGCGTGGCGTCAACCCGCTGATCCCCGGCGTCGGCGTGGCCACCGTGCTGGGCACGTCCGCCCGCCGCGACCTGCAGAAGCGGCTGCTGCACCGGTTCGGGCGCAACCTCACCTCGTTCGGCCCGATGCTGACCGGCGCGGCGGTCGCCAGTTACCTGAACCGGCGGGCCACCCGGCTGGTCGGCGAGAAGGTGCGCGACGACCTCAGGAAGCAGCTGCCGGGGAGTCCCGGCCGGCACGCGCTCGACGACTGACCGCGAGCAGCGTGGTGGCCAGCTCGACCGGCCGCCGGGTGCTGACCACCCAGTACGGCGTCGGGTCGGCCGGGTCGTCGAGCAGTACCTGCACGGCGGTGCCGATCCACGGGCGCTGCACCACGAAGGCGGTCGGGTGCGCGCCGACGCCGAGCGCCTCGCGCTTGCCGGCCGCGTCCAGGGCCACCACGTCGGCGACGAACTCGACCGGCAGCCGGGCGTCGTCGACCAGGAACTCGCCGTCACGCACCGCGACCCGCAGCCGGCCCAGCGGGACCAGCAGCAGGACCGCCAGCGGCAGCAGCACCGCGTAGGGCAGCCAGGCGGGCAGCTCGGGGATGCCCAGGGTCAGCTCGGTGGCCAGGATGGCGCCGACCAGCAGCACGGCGGGCCAGGCCCACCAGGGCAGGCCGAGGCGTTCCTGATGGGCCTCGACGGTGCGGGCCGGGGGCTCGGGTGTCACCCTCGAAGGGTACGGCGCGCCTCCGCTGCCGGACACGGCAGGATGGCAGGGTAGGCACCGCCCGGAGCCGTACTTCCAGTGAGGGATTCTTCCGTTGAGCGACGTTGTCATCCAGGTCCGGCTGATCGACCCGGACCTGCCGCTGCCGGCCTACGCGCATCCCGGCGACGCCGGCGCCGACCTGGTCGCGGCCGAGGAGGCGGAGATCGCGCCGGGGGCCCGGGTCAAGGTCCGGACCGGCATCGCGGTCGCCATCCCGGACGGCTTCGTCGGGCTGGTCCACCCACGTTCCGGATTGGCCGCGCGCCTCGGGGTGACGGTGCTCAACGCGCCCGGTACGGTCGACGCCGGTTACCGCGGTGAGATTCTGGTCAATCTGATCAATCATGACCCGGAGCGGACCGTGAAGATCTCGCGCGGTGACCGGATCGCCCAGCTCGTCGTCCAGCGGGTGGAGCGAGCGGTGTTCCACTGCGTGGACACCCTCGACGACACCTCGCGGGGCGTGGGCGGGCACGGTTCGACCGGTGGCTTTGGTGAAGGAAAGGCTGGCAGTGATGTTCTCCCGTAAGCGCGAGGGCGCCAAGCACGTACGCGCGGCCGACGCGCCGCCCTCCAAGGCGCTCGCCCAGAGCCTGGCGGCCGACGGGGAGCCCGCGGCGCCCGAGTTCGGCCCGTGGGACCTCAAGCACGCCCCGGCCGACGTGCAGCGGCTCGACCTGGGCAGCCTGCAGATCCCGGCGATCGAGGGGGTCGAGGTCCGGGTGCAGGCCAACCCGGAGGGCGGCGTCGAGCAGGTGGTCCTGGTGGACGGCGAGAGCGCCCTGCAGCTCGGCGTGTTCGCCGCGCCGAAGACCGAGGGCATCTGGGACGAGGTGCGCGAGGAGATCGCCATCGCGATGCGCGAGGACGGCGTGCAGCCCCAGGAGCTCACCGGGCGGTACGGCACCGAGCTGCTGGCCCGGGTGAACACCCCGGAGGGCCCGGCCGAGGTGCGCTTCGTCGGCGTGGACGGCCCGCGCTGGATGGTCCGGGCGCTGTTCCAGGGCGCCGCGGCCGCCGACCCGGCCCGCGAGGGCGTGCTCGGCGTGGCCCTGGAGGGCCTGGTCGTGGTCCGGGACAACGAGCCCCGCCCGGTGCGCGAGCCGCTCCCGCTGCGGCTGCCCCGGGAGATGGCCGAACAGGGGCCCGCGCAGGAAGTTTGAGACCGGGAAGAGTTACCGTGAAGTCATGACCACGGAGGAGCGGACCGGCCTGCGCCGGTTCCTGGACCGGTTGACCGCGACCGACTCCGAGCTGGACGCTCGGGAGTTGCAGCGGGACTCGGCGAAATGTGGCGCGATGCCGGCCGGCCAGTGCCGGCGCGGCCAGGTCGTTTCGGTGTCCGGGCGACTGCGCACCGTGGCGTACACTCCACGGACCAACCTGCCCACCCTGGAGGCCGACCTCTGGGACGGCAGCGACGTGGTCACGCTGGTCTTCCTAGGCCGCCGGTCGATCGCCGGCATCGAGCCGGGGCGCCAGCTGACCGCGCGCGGCCGGATCGCGATCCGGGACGACCGCAAGGTCATCTACAACCCGTTCTACGACCTGGAGGCGCCCCGGTGACACCCGGCAACGAGCCGCGCCACGTGGCGCACGAAACCGTCGAGGAGCGGCTCGCCGAGGACATCGTCGAGGAGCTCGACCTGCATCCGACGCCCGCCGCGCAGGCGGACGAGGAGGAGGCGCTCCCGCCGCTCAGCGAGCAGATCGCCGAGCAGCTCGGCGGCGTGCGCGGGCTGGTCGAGTCGAGCATCCCGGTGCTCGCCTTCGTGCTGTTCAACGTGCTGCTCGGCGAGTCGGTCGCCGGCTTCGACAAGCAGACCGCGCTGCTCTGGGCGATCATCGGGTCGGTCGGCTCGGCGCTGGCCATCGGTGGCGTCCGGCTGGCCCGCAAGCAGCCGGTCCGGCACGCGGTCAACGGGCTGTTCGGCATCGCGCTCGGCGCCTACTTCGCCTGGAAGAGCGGCGACGCGAAGAACTTCTACCTGCCCGGCATCCTGCTCACCTTCGGGCAGGCCGGGGCGCTGCTGCTCTCGGTGCTCTTCCGGAAACCGCTGATCGGGTACGCCTGGGGCATCATGGCCAACAAGGGCCGGCAGGACTGGTTCGGCAACGCCCGGCTGTTTCGCACCTTCCAGTGGCTGACCCTGCTCTGGGTGGCGTCGCTGGCGCTGCGCGCCGGGATCCAGTTCTACCTGTGGCGGCTCGGCGAGGCGAACGCGCTGGGCATCGTCCGGATCCTGATCAGCTGGCCGATCTACGCCGCGACGTTCGCCTTCACCGCCTGGGCCATCCACCGGATCACCTCCGCCCAGAAAGCGGAGGAGACGGTCGCCTAGGCCGGAGCCCAGGAACGCGCAGGCGACGGTCGCCTGAGCGGAGCCCGGGAAAGCGCGAGAGACGGTCGCCTAAGCGGAGCCCAGGACCACGGCGCGGATCTGGTCCTCCACCTCGGTGGTGCACACGAAGATCAGCTCGTCGCCGGCCTCCAGCGGGTCGTCCGGCGTCGGCACCACCACGCGCTTGCCGCGCAGGATGGCGACCAGCGCGGCGTCCCGCGGCATCGGCACCGAGCGCAGCGGCTGGCCCTCGTAAGGCGCGTCCTTCGGCAGGGTGATCTCGACCAGGTTGGCCTCACCCTGCCGGAAGGTCATCAGCCGCACCAGGTCGCCGACCGTGACCGCCTCCTCGACCAGCGCGGCCATCAGGCGCGGCTTGCTGACCGAGACGTCGACGCCCCACTGCTCGGTGAACAGCCACTCGTTCTCCGCCCGGTTCACCCGGGCGACCACCCGGCCGACCGCGAACTCGGTCTTGGCGAGCAGCGACACCACCAGGTTGGCCTTGTCGTCGCCGGTGGCCGCGACCACCACGTCGCAGGACGCGACGTCGGCCTCCTCCAGGCTGCTCAGCTCGCAGGCGTCGGCGAGGATCCACTGCGCCTCGGGCACCCGCTCCGGGCACAGCTGGCGCGGCTGGCGCTCGATCAGCATCACCTCGTGCCCGTTGCCGATCAGCTCCTGGGCGATCGACCGGCCCACGTTGCCGGCTCCCGCGATGGCGATGCGCATGTCAGTGCCCTTCGTTTCCGGCGCGCGAGGCGATGTCCAGGACCTTGCCCACGGTGTCGTCGGTGACCAGCATGAACACCTGGTCGCCGTCCTGCAGCACGGTGGACGGCTGGGCCAGCGAGCCCATCCCGAAGCGCATCAGATAGGCCACCCGGGCGCCGGTGGTCTCCTCCAAGGTCTTCACCGTGCGGCCCACCCAGTCCCGGTGCAGCGGGGTCTCGACGATGCTGACCACGCTGGTCGGGTCGCGGAACACCTCGAAGCGCTCCTCGGGCGCCAGGTAGCGGAACATCCGGTCGGCGGCCCAGCGGATGGTCGCCACGGTCGGGATGCCGAGCCGCTCGTAGACCTGGGCGCGCTTGGCGTCGTAGATCCGGGCCACCACCCGGGAGACGCCGAACGTCTCGCGGGCCAGCCGGGCCGAGATGATGTTCGAGTTGTCCCCGCTGGAGACCGCGGCGAAGGCGTCCGCCCGCTCGATGCCGGCGGCCCGCAGCACGTCCCGGTCGAAGCCGATCCCGTTGACCGTGATGCCGCCGAAGTCGGCGCCCAGCCGGCGGAAGGCGTCGGCGTTCTGATCGATCACGGCGACCTGATGGCCCCGCGCGTCGAGGTTCTGCGCCAGCGTCGAACCGAGCCGGCCACACCCCATGATCACCACGTGCACGGCTTGTGCCCTCCCGATTCGCTACCGTCCCCGTTGAGCCTGCCATGCCCCGGTGCGGCGGTGTGTCCGGGGCGGGCGACGCCCGATCACGCCCGGTCGTACTCTTGGCAGTCGTGGCAAGTACCACCTCCCTAGCCAAGCGGCTGCTTCTCGGCCGGCCGTTCCGCTCGGACAAGCTGCAGCACACGCTGCTGCCCAAGCGGATCGCGCTGCCCGTGTTCGCCAGCGACGCCCTCTCCAGCGTGGCGTACGCGCCGGACGAGATCCTGCTGACCCTCTCGATCGCCGGGGCCAGCGCCTTCGCGATCTCTCCCTGGGTGACGCTCGCGGTCGCGGTGGTGATGGTGACCGTGGTCGCCAGCTACCGGCAGAACGTGCACGCCTACCCGTCCGGCGGTGGCGACTACGAGGTCGCCACGGTCAACATCGGCCCCCGGGCCGGGCTCGGCGTGGCCAGCGCGCTGCTGGTCGACTACATCCTCACGGTCGCGGTGTCGATCTCCTCCGGGGTGAGCAACCTGGCCTCGGTGCTCCCGTGGGACTCGATCGGCGACTACAAGGTGGAGATCGCGGTCGGGGCGGTGCTGCTGCTGACCGCGCTCAACCTGCGCGGCCTGCGCGAGTCGGGCACCGCGTTCGCGGTCCCGACCTATCTGTTCATCTTCGTGATCATCGGGATGATCCTGACCGGTCTGTTCCGGGTCTTCGTCCTCGGCGACGACCTGCGCGCGCCCAGCGCCGGCCTGACCATCACGGCCGAGGAGAGCCACCTCACCAGCTTCGCCTTCGTCTTCCTGCTGTTGCGGACGTTCTCGTCCGGCTGCGCGGCGCTGACCGGGGTCGAGGCGATCTCCAACGGGGTGCCCGCCTTCAAGCCGCCGAAGAGCAAGAACGCCGCGACCACGCTGCTGCTGCTGGGCGTGATGGCGATCGTGATGCTGTTCGGCATCATCTCGCTGGCCCGGCTCACCCACCTGCAGTACGTCGAGGACCCGACCACGCAGATCACCGGCGGCCCGGCCAACTACGTGCAGAAGACGGTCACCGCGCAGCTCGCCGAGACCGTCTTCGGCCAGGGCTCCTGGCTGGTGGTGCTGGTCGGCGCGATCACCGCGCTGATCCTCTTCCTGGCCGCGAACACCGCCTTCAACGGCTTCCCGGTGCTCGGCTCGATCCTGGCCCAGGACCGGTATCTTCCCCGCCAGTTCCACACCCGGGGCGACCGGCTGGCGTTCAGCAACGGCATCGTCTTCCTGGCCGCCGCCGCGATCGTGCTGATCGTCGCCTTCCAGGCGGAGACCACCCGGCTGATCCAGCTCTACATCGTCGGGGTGTTCGTCTCCTTCACGCTGTCGCAGGGCGGCATGATCCGGCACTGGAACCGGTTGCTCCGGGTCCAGCGGGATCCGGAACGCCGCCGCCGGATGATCCGGTCCCGGGCGATCAACACCTTCGGCATGGGGCTGACCGGGGCGGTGCTGATCGTCGTACTGATCACCAAGTTCCTGCTCGGCGCGTGGATCGCGATCGCCGCGATGATCGTGATCTACGGGTTGATGCTGGCCATCCACCGGCACTACACCCGGGTCTCCGAGGAGCTGCAGCCGACCGAGGAGCGGCCGGTGCTGCCGTCCCGCAACCACGCGGTGGTGCTGGTCAGCAAGGTGCACATGCCGACCCTGCGGGCGGTCGCCTACGCCCAGGCGACCCGGCCGGACACGATCACCGCGGTGACCGTGAACGTCGACGACAAGGACACCCGGAACATCCAGGCCGAGTGGGAGCGCCGCGAGCTGCCGGTGCCGCTGACCGTGGTGGACTCGCCGTACCGGGAGATCACCAAGCCGATCATCGACTTCGTGAAGAGCGTGCGCCGCGCCTCGCCGCGCGACGTGGTGACCGTCTTCGTACCCGAATATGTGGTTGGTCGCTGGTGGGAGAACCTGCTGCACAACCAGAGCGCGCTGCGGATCAAGGGCCGGCTGCTCTTCGAGCCCGGCGTGATGGTGACCAGCGTGCCCTGGCAGCTGCGATCCAGCCAGGACCGCGACCTGGACCGGCTGGACCGGGGGCTGAGCCGGGCGCCGGCGCGCGGCCCGCGCTTCCACCCCAGCGAGCCGTCGGCCGTTTCTGATCAGCCGATCGAGGAGAAACCGTGACCCTTCCCGAAGACGACCTCGTGGAGGGTGACCGGATCGAGCTGACCGTCGGCGCCCCGGCGCACGGCGGGCACTGCGTGGCCCGGTTCGGCGGCGAGCACGGCCGGGTGGTCTTCGTCCGGCACGCGCTGCCCGGCGAGCGGGTCACCGCGGAGATCACCGAGCGGCACCGCGGCTACCTGCGGGCCGACGCCGTGGCGATCCACGAGCCGTCGCCCGATCGCGTCCGGCCGCCCTGCGAGTACGCCCACCCGGGCGGCTGCGGCGGCTGCGACCTGCAGCACGTCTCCGCCGACGCGCAGCTGCGCTGGAAGACCCAGGTGGTCCGGGAGCAGCTCGGCCGGCTGGCCGGGCTGACGCCCGAGGACCAGGACCGGCTTTCGGTACGCGTGGAGCCGCTCACCCCGGGCGAGGCCGGCCTGCTCGGCTGGCGCACCCGGGTCCGCTACGCGATCGACGCGGCCGGCCGCCCCGGCCTGCTCCAGCACCGCTCGCACCAGGTGGTCCCGATCGACCGCTGCCTGATCGCGCACCCGGCGATCCAGGAGCTCGACCTGCTCCAGCACCCCTGGCCGGAGAGCAACGCGGTGCAGGCGGTCGCGTCCGGCGGCGGCGACGTCGCGGTGCTGGACCGCCCGGCCGGGACGTCCGGCTCGGCCGGCGACGACCCGACCGAGGACCAGGGCGGCGCCGGGCTGGTCCGGCTGGCCGGGCCGGAGCGGATCACCGAGGTGGCCGGCGAGCGGTCCTGGGAGCTGGCGCCGGAGGGCTTCTGGCAGGTGCACCCGGCGGCCGCCGCCACGCTGACCGAGGCGGTGCTGGCCATGCTCCGGCCGGCCCCGGGCGAGATCGCCTGGGACCTGTACGGCGGGGCGGGCCTGTTCGCCGCCGCCGTCGCCGCCCGCACCGGGGCCCGCACCACGGTGGTCGAGTCGTCGCCGCTGGGCGTCGCCGCGGCCCGGTCCGCCCTGGCCGACCTGCCACAGGTCGAGGTGGTCGCGGCCCGGGTGGAGACGGCGCTGGGCCGGCGCCGGATCACCGGCCCGGTCGACCTGGTGGTGCTGGACCCGCCGCGGGCCGGTGCCGGCGCCCGGGTGGTCCGCGGGATCGCCGGGGCCGGGCCCCGCGCGGTCGCCTACGTGGCCTGCGACCCGGCGGCGCTGGCCCGGGACGTGAAGACGTTCCGGTCGCTCGGCTGGGAGCTGGCCGAGTTGCGCGCCTTCGACTGCTTCCCGATGACCCAGCACGTGGAGTGCGTCGCGCTGCTCACCCCGCCGGGGCGCTAGACGTAGTGCCGGTCGCGGTGCTCGGCGGCTGCCGACATCAGGTCGTCGAGGGCGTTCCGCGTACGGATCAGCTCCTCGATGTGGGTGGAGAGACGGTTGCGCTCCTCGCGCATCCGCTCCATCGCCGCGTCGGCATGCTCCAGGCTGGGCGCGTCGACGCAGGGGAGCAGCTCGGCGATGGTGCGGCTGGAGAGTCCGGCGGCGTAGAGCCGCTGCAGGAACGTCACCCGCTCGACCGCCTCCTCGGTGTAGTGCCGCTGGCCGCTCGGGCTCCGGATGCTGCTGAGCAGCCCCTGCTCCTCGTAGTAACGGACCGACCGGACGCTGACCCCGGCCCGCGCCGCGAGATCCCCGATCCGCATGCCGCCTCCCCTGTGACCCGGCTCTCGCCACCTGCCTCTGACGTCAGTGTCAGGTCGCAGCGTACCGGGCATGACCGCTGTGTTCGGCGGGTTCCGCCTCGTTGGCCTGAGCCCGCACAACGCCTGTCCGCACGCGGCCG